>JANTGF010000041.1 GCA_024763075.1 Bacteroidales bacterium
ACTTTTTTTGTATGGACCGGATATCCAGTTTGTAACTGGTTTTCAGTTTGGATTTTATCCCGCCGCAGGCTCCGCCACATCCCGGACAGGCAGAACTGTAATTATTTTTCCCGGGTACAAAAAGTCTTATTATGTTGTATAGGGTATAAAAAATGGCTGCAACGAACAAAGAAAAAGCTATGATTTCCTGTAACATGATTTCTTATTTTAATAAAAAATATTTCCAGTCTGATAAACAATAAATGACATGATCCACGCCAGACCGGTAGTATATAAAATAGTAAAAGCTGCCCACTTCCAGCTTCCGGATTCTTTTTTAATAGCCGCAATTACAGCTACACAAGGAAAATACAACAAAATAAAGATCATATAGGAAGCTGCAACCACAGGTGTGAACACTGGGGTTCCTGCCTTTTTTCCCTGCGTATATTTTTCCTCCCGTAGATTTTCAATCAAAGATCCGGTCCCGTTTTTTCCATCTACTTCTGTATTATATAAAACCCCCATAGTACTAACAACCACTTCTTTTGCGGCAATTCCCGTAAGCAGGCTTACGCTCATTTTCCAGTCGAACCCAAGCGGCTGCATTACCGGCTCAAAAAATCTGCCGATTTTCCCGATGTATGAATTTTCCAGGCCTGAAGGAACCGATGGCTGTTGTTTTCTTGCAACCATCTGGGGGGTAGATTGTGATACGGAATTTTGATCAGGACTGACCTGATGGACAGGGTAATAACTTAGTCCCCAGATAATAACCGATGCAACAAGGATTACACCTCCCATTTTCTTCAGGTATTGCCCCCCTTTGTTCCACATGTGAGTAACCGTAGTATTCATGGTTGGTACCCGGTAGGGAGGCAACTCCATAACAAATGGAACTTCTTCGGCTTTAAATAATGTTTTGTTGAAAATCTTAGCAATTACGGAAGCCACAAAAATACCAAAAGTATAAATGATAAATAAAACTAATCCGGGATGGGATGGGAAAAATGCTCCGATGATCAGAATATATACGGGCAAACGGGCACTGCACGACATGAATGGATTGATAAGCATAGTTAGCAGCCGGTTATTCCGGTTTTTTATTGTACGGCTGGCCATGATTGCGGGTACATTGCACCCAAATCCCATGATCAAAGGGATAAAAGATCTCCCGTGAAGCCCGATCTTATGCATTACCTTGTCCATGATAAAAGCTGCCCGGGCCATATAGCCGGTATCTTCCATAAGAGAAATAAAGAAAAATAAAATAAGAATATTGGGCAGGAAAACAATTACACTTCCAACACCACCCATAATCCCGTTAACCAGCAGATCGGTTAATGGTCCGGGATGTAGGAGAGCACTCATTTCTGAGGACAAAAAGGAAATAAGAAGCTCAAGCCATTGCATGGGATATTTCCCGATTTCAAAGGTTGCATAAAAAGTTACAAACATGATCAGAAACAAAAAAGGAAATCCAAATACCTTGTTTGTAAGAAAAGCATCTATGATCTCGGAATTTGTCCTTTTTATTTTTGTGCTTTTTTCAAAGGTTTCTTTTAAAGCACCTGAGATAAAACCATACCGGGAGTCCGTTATGAGAGATTCGGTATCTTCCCTTGTAATGATTTCCAGCCTTTTGATCTCGGCATCTGCAGATTTTTTTATTTCATCATAGGTTTCCCATCTTGAAAGGGAAAATTCAGCAGCTTTGTCCTTTTCCAGAAGCTTGATAGCATAATACCTTGATGAAACTTTATCTGTAATATTTTTGTTCTTCCAGATTGCATCCTGTATTTTCCGGATAGACTTCTCAACTTCAACTCCGTAATTAATGTGGATATGACGAACAATAGGGTCCTGTCCTTCATAAACATCAATTATTTTGTCAAAAAGTTCTTCCATACCTTTTCCTTTGGACGCAACCGTCGGAACCATAGGAATACCTGTCATTTTAGCCAGGGAAATATAATCAAACCTGTTGCCGGATTTTTTAAGCTCATCGTACATATTCAGGGCGATCACTACGCGCACATCCATGTCGATGAGTTGTGTGGTCAGGTACAGGTTTCTTTCAAGGTTTGAAGCATCCACAACATTCAGAATGATGTCTGGCATTTCGCCGATTATGTATTTTCTTACATAAAGTTCTTCGGGAGAATACGCTGAAATAGAATAGGTCCCCGGCAGATCGGTAATTTCAAATGAGTAAGCTTTATGGTTAAATGAGGCATGTCTTGAATCAACAGTTACACCTCCGTAATTTCCGACATGCTCGTGCGAATGAGAAACATGGTTGTATAAAGTGGTTTTTCCGGAATTGGGATTTCCAACAAGTGCAACATGTATGGTTTTTCCCTTTTTCTGGGCGGTTAGTTTTAACTCATCTTCAGGAATAACACCGTTATATACGGTCGGATTAGCCTCAGCGGCTTCCTTTTTAGTCATTACCTCAACCAGTTTGGCTTCACTTCGTCTCAGGGAAATTTTATATCCCATAACCTCATATTCAATGGGATCTTTTAAAGGTGCGTTTTTTATTACGGTAATTTTTTGCCCTCTGATAAAACCCATCTCAATGATTCTCTTCCTGAAAGCACCTCTTCCTTTCACTCGTGTGATGTATGCGCTTTCATTTGTGAGTAAATCAGCCAGGGTCATAGTTTGCAGTATTTCCGGAATAAGGGCACAAAAATACAATATATACAAAGATATGACAATACCGAATTATGGGTATTTTTTTAAAATGGAGGATGAATGTTCAGAAGTACTAAATACAAAGAATAATCCGGATTGTTTGTCCTGAATTATACGGAAAATCAGCATTATACAGATCTCCTGACCTGAATAATATCTGTACTTTTTTTCAGATATTGATAATTTTAATCTTTTTTACTTTCCAGATCTTCAAATTCTACATTTGTGTAGCCTTTTGAAATGGAGTCTTTGGTTTCTTTGGAATCAGTGTTTGTTTCTTCGGGAGCTTTCTCCAGAAGTACAGGGTTGGCTTCTTTTATAAATTCTATAACTTCGGCCAGTCCCTCTGAAAATTTTTCAAAATCTTCCTTGTACAAAAATATTTTATGTTTTTCAAAATAGGGTTGGCCATCCCTGCCAAATCTTTTCTTGCTTTCGGTCAGGGTCAGATAATAATCATTTCGCCTGGTAGCTTTCACATCAAAGAAATAGGTTCTCTTGCCCGCTCTAACTGCCTTGGAAAAAATTTCCTCACGGTCGTTTCTTCCGTTTCCTTCCTTTTTGTCAAATCCTTCGTCCATTCTTAAGTAAATTAAATTTAGCCTAGTATTGGCTGGCAAAGTAAAAAATAATTTTAAAATAAATAAAATATAATTGACAAAAAGTCACACTATATTTCTTTGTTAAATAAGGAATAAAGTTTGCTTTCTTTTGGGATAATTGCCTTAAAAATAAAAAAGATTGTACTTTTGTGCATATTTAATTCTTTAAAGATATGATTAACAGAAGGTTGTTAAGAACTAAAGTATTGCAGGTTTACTATGCTTATATTAAGAAAGGGAATGCTTCACTCCAGGCTGGAGAAACAGAGCTTTTGCATAGCATTGAAAAGGCCTGGGAACTTTATTACTTATTATTGCAGCTAATCATTGATATTGTTGCTTATGCAGATTCAAGAATTGAATTGTCCATGCAAAAAAAAATCCCCTCTTTTGAAGATCTTCACCCAAACAGGAATTTTGTGGATCTGTGGTTTATAAAAGATCTCCAGGATTCTCCTGCTTTTACTAAAGTAATTGATCAAAAAAAATTAAGCTGGATCAATTATCAGGAAGTGATAAAGAAATTATTTATCACTATAAGTGAATCAGATGAATATACTGATTTTATGAAGGGAAAACCCGGTGTGGAAATGGAAAAGGATTTTCTAATTGAAGTTTACTCAAAATATATTGCGGCTTCTGAGGATCTTAGCCAATGTCTTGAAGAACAAAGTATTTATTGGAATGATGACATGGAACTTGTTATCTCCGATATTATAAAAACAATTAAAAGATCGAGTCCCGGGAATTTGGTTTTTCCTTCAGGAAATGGCGTTTTTAAAAATTCAGAGGACAGGGAGTTTGCTTTGAATTTATTTCGTAAAACTGTTTTACATCGTGAGAAAAATAAGGCATTGATTGAAAATCAGGTGGAAAACTGGGATGTGGAAAGAATTGCACTTATGGATACTCTTATCATGGAACTGGCTATTACAGAAATGATTGAGTTTCCGGAAATTCCGGTAAAAGTAACACTTAATGAATACATAGAACTTTCCAAGTGGTACAGCTCAAATAAAAGTGGGAATTTTATCAATGGAATTCTGGATAAAATTACCGTGAAATTAAAAAAATCAAAAGAAATTATAAAGAAAGGAAAAGGGCTGGTTGGTGAATTTTAAATTTTCGGGCTGCATACCACTGTCGTAGATCCTGTTTCTATTGATTTACTTAAATTGCAGACCGGGTTTTTAATACGGTGGAAATACATAAAGATAAGTGTTAATTAAATTGGACAACTTGATTAAAACTTGTTATTTTGCAGGCTGAAATGTTTTCGTGATGAAAAAAGCTCATTTTATGTTGTTTTTTCTTGTTGTTACAGGATTGTTTTTTGGTTCCTGTACACCTGGAAATAAGAAAAAGGAGTCAGGAGAAACCTCCGAAGCTGCTGATACCCTGAAAGGTACCCCGAAAATTGTTTTTGACAAAGATTCCCATGATTTTGGTACCATTGTCCAGGGGGAAGTTGTGAGCTATACATTTCTTTACATGAACAAGGGGAAGGAAGGCCTGATAATTACATCAGCTTCCTCCTCATGTGGTTGCACTGTCCCTGATTACAGCAAAGAACCATTACTCCCGGGTGAGCAGGGCAAACTGGAAGTGGTTTTTAACAGCAAAGGGAAAATGGGTGTCCAAAACAAAACGGTTGCCATACGGACAAACGGTGTTCCTGTAAGAAAGATTTTAAAAATTCATGTGGAAGTAGTCCCTGATAATTCAAATTAATTTAAATTTTAAAATAGTTTTATTATGAGTAATTTACAATTTATCCTGTTAATGGCCCCACCTCAGGAGGGGCAAAGTCCGCTGGCGACTTTTTTGCCCCTTATTTTAATTGTGGCGGTTTTCTATTTGTTCATGATCAGGCCGCAAATGAAAAGGCAGAAAGAACTTAAAAATTATCGTGAAAGTTTGAAAAAGGGAGATAAAGTGGTTACAACCGGTGGAATTTATGGAAAAGTTGTGGAGCTGAATGAGCAGATTGCCACTATTGAAATAGCTGATAAAGTCAGAATTAAAATTGATAAGAGTGCCATCCTGAAAAGTCCGGGTGACATAGGTGCTCAAAAATAATTATGTTTTATTTCTTTTATAATTCATTATTAATCAGTAAATAATGTTTTGATTTTTTTTTCAAAAATAAATATTTCCGGTGTCAGGCAGTGGATCAGGAAAAAATTAGGAAAAGATTCTTTTGTTTTTCTGTTTTTTCTTTTCCTTGCTTTTTTGTTCTGGTTATTGAATGAATTGAATAAAGAATCAGTTGCAGATATTTCTGTACCGGTCCGGTATGAAAATTTCTTTAAGGACAGAATCCTCGTAAATGATGTCCCTGATCATATCACCCTTAAAGTACAGGCTCCCGGATATACTTTGCTAAAATATAAGCTAAGTCCAAGAATGGTTCCGGTTAGCCTGGACCTGAAATCTTATCTGATTCATCAAAAAGAAAATACTACTGTATATTATGCTGTAACCCGCGATCTGCAGGGAAGGTTTAAAAGGAGATTTTCAGGTGAGATGAGTATTATTGAAATTCAACCGGATACCTTGTTTTTCAGGTTTGATGTGCTTAAGTCCAGGAGAATACCGGTTAAGTTAAATGTCGATTATACCCTTGAAAAACAATATATGGTTTCAGGTGAAGTCAGTGCTTCTCCGGATACTGTTACAGTGACCGGACCTTTATCTGTTATCGATACCATAAAAGTTGTGTACACGGAAACGAAAGAATATCAGAATCTAAAAAAAGCAGTAAATGAAACAATTAAGTTACTTACTTCGGATAATTTGAATTATTCTTCTGACGAAGTGATTCTCACCATACCGGTTGAACAGTTTACTGAAGCTACTCTTAAAATTCCAATTGAGATAGTAAACCTACCTGATTCCTTGATAATGAAGACATTTCCTGGCCAGGTGACCATCAATTGTATGGTTACTCTCGGAAGATATGAAAATCTGTCTCCACGATTGTTCCGGGCAGAGGTTGATTATTCCCAAATACAGGAGATTATTGGAAATCAGTTGAAAGTAAATATAAGTTCTTCTCCTGACTACGTCCAGTCGGTTAAAGTAAAACCGGCCTATGTTGACTTTATAATCGAGCGGAAATAATGTGGAAGGTAGGACTAACAGGAGGGATAGGAAGCGGAAAGTCATATGTTTCTGAAATTTTTAAGCACCTTAACATTCCGGTTTATAATGCAGATCAGGCAGCTCATGAACTTTTTACTCACGATGAAAAAATTATAGCTTCTTATAAGGAGTTATTTGGTGATGATGTCTATGAGGAGGGAAAATTAAACCGGAAAAAAGTTGCAGAAATATTATTTCAAAATGACAACCTGCTCAAAACGATAAGTGATAAGGTTCACCCTGTTGTTTTGGAACATTTCAGTAAGTGGGTAATGGATAATACCGGGAACCCTTATGTAATAAAGGAAGCTGCCATAATCTTTGAAGCGGGTGCTGAAAAAAATCTTGATTTTGTTATTTCTGTGCTGGCTCCTGTAGAATTAAGGATTAAAAGAGTTATGCTCAGAGATCAAATGGATGCCCGGGATGTGAAGGCCAGAATAATGAAACAATTGCCGGAAAAGGAGTTGATTAAACGTTCAGATTTTACAATTATAAATGATGGTAAAACAATGCTTCTACCTCAGGTTCTGGAAATCCACAATAAATTATCTGAATAAGTTTCGGAAGTTGCTTTGTTTTGTTTTAATTTTGTGGCACGGTTTTTATAGTATAGTCTGTTTTGTTATTTATTAAAGATAATTTTCAAAAATTACGAATTTAAGAATGGGTAAGTTTGCAAAGTGGGTAGCAGGTGGTTTAGGCTGGGTCTTTTTGGGCCCCATTGGTGGGATACTTGGTTTTACGCTCGGGGCCCTTCTCGATGCTCCGGATCTTTCTCAACCACGGTTAAGCGGGCGGGGCAGGACAACTACGGGAGATTTTGCCATGAGCCTGCTGGTTTTGATAGCTGCTGTTATGAAGGCAGATGGAAAGGTATTGAAATCGGAACTGGATTATGTTAAAAAGTACCTGATGCAATCTTTTGGTGCAGATTCTGCTAAAGAAGCACTGGGTATGCTGAGGGATATATTGAAACAGGAAATACCCCTGGATGATGTGACCGGACAGATCAGGCAGCACATGAATTATTCTTCCCGTTTGCAGTTATTGCATCTTCTGTATGGTTTGTCTGAGGCCGATAAAAGAATAAGCAGCAAAGAACTTGAGGTCATAGAAAGAATTGCTGCCGGATTGGGGATCTCAAAAAGAGATAAGGAATCTGTGAAACACATGTTTATCCCTGAAACTGATGGTGCTTATAAAATTTTGGAGATAGATCCATCTGTTACAGATGAAGAAGTGAAAAAAGCATACCGGAAAATGGCAATGAAGTTTCATCCGGATAAGGTAAGTCACCTGGGTACGGATTTTCAGAAATTTGCCAATGAGAAATTCAAGAAGGTGAATGAAGCATATAATAATATAAAGAAGGAAAGAAATATCGCATGACCCGGAAAGGAGTGATGCTGATCATAAATGTAATTCAGTAAAAAGATAATTATGGACTTAAAAGAAATTGTTGCTATTTCAGGTAAACCTGGACTTTATAAATTTATTTCACAGGGTAGAAATGCGATCATTGTTGAAAATATTGAAACAAAAGCCAGAACAAGTGCCTTTGCATCAGAAAAAGTAAGTACGCTCGAAGATATTGCCATTTTCACAGAAAACGAGGAAGTTCCTTTAAAAGAGGTTTTTAAGAAAATCAAGGAAAAGGAAGAAGGGAAAGAAGCAATCTCTCATAAATCAAAACCTGAAGAATTGAAGATCTGGTTTAAGGAGGTCCTCCCTGATTATGATGAGGACAGGGTTTATGTATCTGATATTAAAAAGGTTGCACTTTGGTACAATACTCTTGCACGTATGGAAATGCTTGATTTTATGAACAAAGAAGAGGAAACTAAAGAAGAGTCTGCTGATACTGAACCTGAGAAAAGTGAGGCTGAAAAAGAAGAAAAGTCTGAGGATAAGGAATAATTATGGAAATATCTCACCCGTCATCCGGAATAAAAGCCGGAAGACATTTTGTATCCCCTGATCTGGAGATCAAAACTACTGAATCAATTCGTATATATTTTGAAGATCTCTTAACCAGAGAATTTAATAAAGTGGATGACCTGGAACAGTGGTTGTTGGACCGGAGTGAACTGGCTTCCATTTTGGAAGAAGATCTTGCCTGGCGGTACATCCGTATGAATTGTGATACCGCAGATAAAAAGCTGGCTGATGAGTTTGAAGAGTTCGTCACCAAAATTGAACCGGAAGTAGCCCGGTATTTTAACCTGTTGGATAAAAAGTTTCTGGACTCGGCTTTTTCTGAGCAGCTTGGGAATAAAAAGTACCTCGTTTTTAAGAGGGCATTGAAATCACGGTTGGAAATTTTTCGTGAAAAAAATCTTCCGCTGATATCTTCACTTCAGGTGGAGGAACAAAAATATGGGAAAATATCTTCAGAAATGACCGTTTCCCATGAAGGGAAAGAAATTACCCTGCAGGAAGCCGGCAATTTTTTAAAGGACCCTGAACGAAAGATCAGGGAAAAATTCTTTTTTCTGATCAATGACCGGCGCCTGAGAGATGCAGAAGTTCTCCAGGAATTATTGACTTCTTTGATTGAGAAAAGACAGCAGGTAGCAGGAAATGCCGGTTTTAAAAATTACCGGGAGTATAAATGGACTGAACTGGGAAGGTTTGATTATTCTCCGGAAGATTGTTTCCGCTTTCATGATTCCATTGCAACTCAGGTTTGCCCTTTGGTAGATAAAATAACCGAAAAGAGAAAAGAAAAGCTGGGCCTGAATAAATTGCGTCCATGGGATCTTGATGTGGATCAGGGTTCAAAACCTCCTTTAAAGCCATTTAAAAAAGTTGGCCAACTGATAGATAAATCCATTGTAAGCTTTGGGAAGATCCGGCCTTCTTATGGTAAATATCTGAAAACAATGAAGGAAGGTGGTTTTCTTGATTTGGATTCACGTATAGGAAAGGCTCCGGGCGGCTTTAATTATCCTTTGTACGAGAGCAATATACCTTTTATTTACATGAATGCAACAGGCAACCTGCGCGATCTGGAAACCATGTTTCATGAAGGGGGCCATGCCATTCACAGTTTTCTGAGTGCCGGACAGAAACTGGTGGAATACAAAGAATTACCTGCAGAGGTTGCAGAACTTGCCTCCATGTCGATGGAACTTATTTCTATGGATCAGTGGGAGGTGTTTTTTCCGGATAAAAAGGAACTGGCCAGGGCGAAAAGATCTCAGTTGGAAGGTATTTTACAGGTATTGCCATGGATTGCCGCAGTGGATAAGTTTCAGCACTGGCTTTATACAAACCAGAAGCATACGGGTGACGAAAGAAACAGGGAATGGCAGAGCATTATAAGGGAGTTTGGCAGTAAAGTTACCGACTGGGAAGGACTGGAAAAATACCGGGATTTTATGTGGCAGAAACAATTGCATATCTTTGAGGTTCCCTTTTATTATGTGGAATATGGAATTGCACAACTTGGAGCTATTGCCGTATGGAAGAGGTACAAAGAGAATCCGGAAAATGCACTGGATAAATTTGAGAAAGCTTTGTCTCTGGGTTATTCCGTTCCAATTCCTGAGATCTACATGGCTGCAGGTATTTCTTTTGATTTTTCGGAGGAATATGTTAAGGAGCTGATTGATTTTGTTGCCTTGGAACTGCAGAAAATAGAGTAAAGTAAAAGGTATTGTTAAAAAAATTAAATTTTCTTGCTGAAAATACAGGCTTTGTTTATTCCTTTGTATTTTTTGAATTATTATCGAGTAAGTTATGTGTGGAATAGTTGGAGTTTTTGATCTGAAGACAGAGGTTGATAAATTGCGTCCCCAGGTTTTGGAGATGTCTAAAAAGATACGGCATCGCGGGCCGGACTGGTCGGGCATATATTGTGGTGAAAAGTCGATTCTTGCCCATGAAAGACTTTCAATTGTGGATCCGGCCTCAGGAGGCCAGCCATTGTACAGTAAAGACAAAAACCTGATTCTTGCCGTGAATGGTGAGATATATAACCATGAAGAATTAAAAGCCAATCTGAAATCAGATTATGAATTTCTTACAAAATCGGATTGTGAGGTAATTCTGGCGCTCTATCGTGAAAAGGGAGCTGATTTTCTGGATGAGCTGAATGGAATTTTTGCTTTTGCACTTTATGACAAGGAAAAAGACCTTTATCTTATCGGAAGAGATCATATTGGGATCATCCCGTTGTACATGGGCTGGGACCAGTTTGGAAACTTTTATGTTGCATCCGAACTGAAATCGCTTGAGGGCGTTTGTACAAAGATCGAAGAATTTCCTCCCGCACATTATCTGTACAGCAAGGACGGTGAGGTGAAATTATGGTATCAGCGTGACTGGATGGATTTTAAAAATGTAAAAGACAATTCAACCAGTATTGAGGAATTGAGGAAAGCTATGGAGGCTGCGGTTCACCGCCAACTGATGTCGGATGTGCCATACGGGGTACTTCTCTCCGGAGGACTGGACTCTTCGGTAACTTCTGCCATTGCAAAGAGGTATGCTGCAAAAAGAATTGAGTCAAAAGATACGAAAGATGCCTGGTGGCCGCAATTACACTCGTTTGTGATTGGGCTGGAAGGCTCTCCTGACCTGGCTGCTGCCCGAAAGGTTGCCGATCATATAGGAACTGTACATCATGAAATTCACTACACTATTCAGGAGGGACTGGATGCAATCAAGGATGTTATTTATCATCTGGAAACTTATGATGTAACTACTGTAAGAGCTTCTACCCCAATGTATATGCTGGCCAGGGTAATCAAATCAATGGGAATTAAAATGGTGCTCACAGGCGAGGGTGCCGATGAACTTTTCGGAGGCTATCTTTATTTTCATAAAGCTCCGAATGCTGAGGAATTTCACAATGAATTATTGAGAAAAATAGCTAAACTGCATTTATATGACTGCCTGAGGGCCAACAAATCACTTGCAGCCTGGGGTGTGGAAGGTCGTGTTCCTTTTTTGGATAAAGAGTTTATTGATGTGGCAATGAGGATCAGACCGGAAGATAAAATGATTAAGGATGGAAGGATTGAGAAATGGGTAGTACGGAAAGCCTTTGAAGAATTCTTGCCGGAAAGTGTGGTCTGGAGGCAGAAGGAGCAGTTCTCAGACGGTGTTGGTTATGGTTGGATTGATACCCTGAAGGAAATTGCTTCCAAAGAGGTTTCGGATGAGCAAATGGAGAATGCAAAATTCCGGTTCCCGGTGAATACACCACAGTCAAAAGAGGAATATGTTTATCGCTCTGTTTTCAGTGAGTTTTTTCCGGGCGATCAGGCTGCAGCCTGTGTTCCTTCGGTTCCGTCTATTGCATGTAGTACTGCGGAAGCACTGGCATGGGATGAAAATTTCAGGAACAACGCAGATCCTTCAGGACGTGCCATTAATTCTGTACATGAAGCGGGAGAAAGCTTATTCGGGAAAGAATAGAAGCTTCTGTTAGCGACTTATGTTGTGCTGCAGGGAGAATCATTATTTTTCTGGTTCCAGCCTTTTAGCTTCTTCCCAGTAAATATCCATTTCATCCAAATCCATTTCCCGAAGAGACTTCTTCATTTTATTGGCTTTTTCCTCGATATAATTAAAACGACGGATAAATTTTAAATTGGTTTTTTCCAGTGCATTCTCAGGCTCAACCCCGTATAGACGGGCTGCATTTATAATTGAAAAGAATAGATCTCCGAATTCAGCTTCAACGGTGTCCTTTGATTTACTGTTTCCGTTATTTCTCATTTCTGTTTCAAGTTCGGCTATCTCTTCCTTCACTTTATCCCATACATCTTCTTTCTTTTTCCAGTCGAAACCAATACCCTGTACTTTTTCCTGAACCCGGTTTGCCTTGATGAGTGCCGGCAATGATTTCGGAACTCCTGATAAAACCCCTTTCCTCCCTTCTTTTAATTTCAGATCTTCCCAGTTATCTTCAACATCCTGCGCATTTTTAACCTTAACATCACCATAAATATGCGGATGCCTGAAAATCAACTTTTTACAAATGCTGTTTACGACATCATATATTTCGAAATCACCGGTTTCCGAACCGATTTTAGCATAAAACACAATGTGTAACAACAGGTCACCAAGCTCTCCTTTTATTTCCTGCATATCCTTTTGAAGAATGGCATCACCTAACTCGTATGTTTCTTCAATGGTGAGCTTTCTCAGACTTTCAAAGCTTTGTTCCCTGTCCCAGGGACACCCTGTCCTCAGGTCATCCATAATATCCAGCAAACGTCCGAATTCTTTTTGAGCTTTCTGATTTGTATGTTTATGCATGGTTGTGTGTGAATTATAATCTGGTTTTTGTTAAAAATTTAATTCTTACTTTTCAATATCAGGCTCCGGAGAACAGGCAAAAAATCCGAAAATTAAATTTTTTACCGACGCACTGAAGTTTAAAAAACTGTAAATTTTGATTAAATCAGTAAACTTTTTATTTCTTATTCCTTAAAATTAATCCTGATGACGCTTGAGTCCGTATCCAGTGCAAGCAGATCGGCAACATTTCCGTGATTCATTGCAATTTCCAGCAGATCAATTGTATTAAATAAAGCCAGAAGTTCACCCAGGGTTGTCTCGCTGTAGGTCTTGTTGATTTTTGTAATCCGGTATCGTTCACTTTGTACAAGAATTTCAAATGGCCGGTTTTGCCCAACCCGTTCAAAAAGTTCCCGGGTAATATTGGTGATGGCATTCCGGTAGGAATCAATATAAATAATTCTTCCGGTTATGGTAGAATCTTCGATGGCAGCCCTTAAGGGAACAGTTTTTATGTAATCTACTGTCTTCGTTCCGATGGTGTTAAGGCTTCCTGCCTTAACTAGTTGACAGGCTGCGTCAACTAATACAGAAAACTCGGGAAAAATATCAAATTCTTTACCCCCTGGATTAATTTCGACAATTTCTTCAGGTTCATTTTTGAAAATCTGACCAAAGATACCTGTATCGTAAGTCAGGAAGTACTGATTATTTACCTTTGTTGCTATGAATTTACCCTTGGGTGCAGCCGCAGAGCTAACCCCTATTATGTGAATAGTATCCTCCGGGAAATGCATATAACTGTTTTTAACCAGAAAGGCTGCCTGACGGATACTAAAAGAAGGAACCTGATGGGAGATGTCAACGATCCTGGCTTCGGGGCAAAGGCTCAGAATACGTCCTTTAATCACAGCCAGGTAGTAATCATTTTTATTCCAGTCAGTAGTTAAGGTTATTATGGGCATAGAGTGGAAAAAACTTCAGTTTAATATATATAAGCTCAAAAAATCGGGTTATTTTTGTACCACACAAAAGTAATGAATATTACGAGATCTTATGACAGAAAAACTGATATCTTTAAAAGGAGTGGATCCGAAATCTTTATTTGGGGCCTATAATAAATATCTGAATAAAATTTCGTCTGTATTTCCAAAAGTTAAGATCATTGCCAGGGGGAGTGACCTGAAGGTCATCGGGGATGAAAAGGAATTGGTCCTGTTTGAAGAAAAACTGGACCTTATCCTGGATTTTCTGCATGAGTATAATGAAATGTCGGAAGACGATCTGAATCTTCTGTTGGACGATGCAGGAAAAGAGAATGTTGAAAAGAATGGGAAAAAGAATGAGATACTTGTTTATGGAACAAACGGAAAACCCATTCAGGCCCGCACGGTTAATCAGCTGAATCTGGTGTTGGAATATATAGAGAATGACCTGTTGCTTGCGGTGGGGCCTGCAGGTACGGGAAAAACATATACGGCTATTGCACTGGCTGTGAGGGCATTGAAAAACAAAGAGGTGCGCAGAATTGTCTTGACAAGACCTGCCGTAGAAGCAGGTGAACACCTTGGTTTCTTACCCGGCGACATGAGAGAAAAACTGGATCCCTATTTGCAACCTCTGTATGATGCACTCAGGGATATGATACCACCAAAAAAACTTACCAACTATATGGAGGATGAGACCATACAGATCGCACCCCTTGCATTTATGCGCGGCCGGACCCTGGAAAATGCCTTTGTTATTATGGATGAAGCTCAGAATGCAACTTTGAATCAGTTGAAAATGTTTTTGACCCGGATGGGCTCAAATTCCAAGTTTATTGTTACCGGAGATATCACACAGATTGATTTGCCGGACAAGCGTTCTTCCGGGCTGATCCAGGCTATGAAGATACTGGATGGGATTGAGGGAATTTCCATTATCAATTTTGACGAACGGGATATTGTCAGACACAAGCTGGTGAAAGATATCGTCAGAGCCTATGATAGCTTTGACGGGTCAGGTAAAGGTAAATAGAAATCATTATAAAATTTTTAAATATGAACAATGCAATCGTAAAAACAGATTTTTCATTCCCCGGACAAAATAGTAAATATGAGGGAAAGGTCAGAGATGTATATCAGGTGGATGATCTGCTAATCATGGTGGTATCCGACAGGATCTCAGCTTTTGATGTTATTTTGCCTGTGGGTATTCCGTATAAGGGGCAGGTTTTAAACCAAATTGCTGAAAAATTTCTGAAAGCAACCAGTGATATTGTTCCCAACTGGATGCTAGCCTGTCCCGATCCAAATGTAACGGTAGGTCATTTTCTTGAACCTTTTAAGGTGGAAATGGTGATTCGCGGTTATCTTACAGGCCATGCCTGGCGACATTATAAGGCAGGAAACAGGGACCTGTGCGGAGTTGAACTTCCCGAAGGTATGAAAGAACATCAGCGTTTTCCTTCTCCCATCATTACACCCACAACCAAGGAAACTGAAGGTCATGATGAGGATATTTCTAAAGAAGAAATCGTTACATCAGGCCTGGTAAGCAGGGAAGATTATGAATTGCTGGAAAATTATACTTATGAGCTTTTTCAGCGGGGTACAGATATGGCCGCTGAGAAAGGCCTGATTCTGGTAGACACAAAGTATGAGTTTGGTAAAAAAGATGGAGAAATATATTTAATTGATGAAATTCATACTCCTGATTCATCCCGTTATTTTTATGCAGAAGGCTATGAGGAGAGACTGTCGGCCGGTGAGACGCAAAAGCAACTCTCAAAAGAGTTTGTGCGTGAATGGCTGATCGAAAATGGTTTTCAGGGACAGGAAGGCAAACAGGTTCCGGATATGACAGAAGAACTGGTGGAATCTGTTTCAGAAAGATATATTGAACTGTACGAAAAAATAACGGGTGAGAATTTTGTGAAAGCAGATACTTCAAATGTAAATGGGAGGATAGAAAAGAACCTGCAGGCATTTCTGGAATCAGTTTAAGAAATAGTTTTACAAACAGGTATTCTTTTTCCGGTTTTTGTAACATTGTTTCTGTTTTGATCGTTGAGATAAACAGGATGGATTGTTATAGGTTTTTTATTGAAAAAAAATGAGAAAAAGTTTTCAGAATTTCGTTTTTGTCAGTGCTTTATTTTTGTTTTCGCCCGGATTTCTTTTTGGTCAGTCGTCGGAAGCAGGAACAAAAGAGGTCTCCTTTATATTTCTGGGGGATATTATGGGACATGACACACAAATAAGGGCCGCTTTTAATAAGGAAGACAGTACCTATAATTACGAGGAATATTTTGAGTACCTGAAACCTGTTTTTGAGGAAACGGATTTTGTAGTTGCCAATTTTGAAGTTACCCTGGCTGGTGAACCCATAAAAGGTTATCCGCAATTCAGCTCACCCGATGAGCTGGCTTACGATTGTAAAAATGCAGGGATTGATTTTTTCGCCTGTGCCAATAATCATTGTTGCGACAGGGGAGCAAAGGGAATCGATAGAACGATAAATGTACTGGATATGATGGATATTCCACATACCGGTACTTTTAAATCTGCTGAGGAAAGGGATCAAAAATATCCGGTGGTACTGGAAAAGAATGGCATCCGGATTGCCCTGCTGAATTACACCTATGGCACAAATGGATTGCCGGTACCTAAAGGAAAGATTGTGAATCTCATTGATAAGGACCAGATAGAGAAAGACCTGGAGAAAGCAAAAACAAAGGGAGTGGACAAGATTATTGTTTTTCTGCACTGGGGGAAGGAATATCAGTCTGAGCCGAATGCAGATCAGGAGGAGTTGGCTGATTTTATTTTTGCAAACGGTGGCGATATAATCATTGGTTCTCATCCGCATGTAATTCAGAAAATGATGTGGACGAAAGGAACGGATGGGAAAAAAGAGCATCTGATTGCATACTCTTTGGGTAATTTTGTTTCAAATCAGCGGAAAAGATACACAGATGGTGGTACCATGGCAAAATTCACACTTGCTAAAACCGGGAATGAAGTGAGTATAATTGAAGCCGGTTACTATTTGAACTGGGTGTATAAATCGTATGAAAAGGATGGTACGCATTACCGGGTTTTGCCGGTCTCACAGTTTGAGAATAAGCCCGGATTTTTTATTTCCAAAGATTATTTTGATAAAATGGATGTTTTTATTAAAGATTCCCGTGCCCTGTATAAGAAACAGAATATCAATATGAACGAATACCTCTACAATCCTTCCGCAAAAAAATGGTCCTTGTCTGATTAATTTGTTTCAATATCATATTTACTCAATAAACCTATAAGCCCGGTAATAGAAAACCTGGCTTTCTTTATTTGATTTATTTCCGGGTCAAGTGAATAATTGTATGCAGTTCGAAAATCTGCTTTTTCAAGCTTTGTATTTTCAAAAATAGCACCTGCCAGATCACAATTCTCAAAAATCATTCCTGTCAGGTTTGACTCTGTGAAATCAGCTTCATGAAGACTGCAGCTTAGGAATTTGGTGTCTTTGAGGTTAAGCTGATAAAAAGAACTCAAATTCAGGAGGCAGTGATTAAAACTTGCAGAAAACAAGAACTGATTGCAATCTTCAAAGTGCAGTCCCAGAAGCTTAGAACCTTCAAAAATACAGTCCTGAAAACTTGTAAGGATGGTCTTTGCCATACTGAAATCACAGTTCTCAAATCTGCACTCCATGAAGTTGATGTTTGATAATTGTGAATTTGCAAAATTGCAATTTATAAAGTTGCAGTTTTCATAAGTTCCCACTGAAAGCCCGCCGGAAGAAAGATCTTTCCCTTTGTAATCGGTATCTTCAATAAACAGGGGGTCCATTTAATTCCGGGGTTTAAATATTGGCATTAGTCGATGTATTTATTCACAAGTTTTTCGATTCTTCTTTCAATTTCAGGTAACTCTTTGAAGGGTTTTCGCTGGTACATTTTCTTTTCACTCAGTTCTTCAATACTTTCAAGGTCTCCCGGAACATAATTCAATTGCTTTTTTGTAATTCCCAGAATCTCGGGCATTTCTTCAAAGCAAAAACCGAAAATATCCATCAATAAGGTCTCTTTTTTTTCTTCTATTCCAAGTTCTGTTAAGGTTTTTTCATAATCTTCGGTTCCAATAAATCCTCTTTCCCCTTTGTAATAAAGATCTTTTCTTTCATGAAACAAACCAATGTGTAAAGGGTCCGACACTCTTGCCATATCCAGGGCAAACTCAACAAACCGATGATTCAGATATTGCACTTTATGACTCTTTCCCGGAGATTTCGAATGAAGCCGGGCAGAGCTGCGGAACCATTTTCTTTCCTTTTTGATAAGTTCATATCTGTCTTTAATTCCGGGAAGCAATTCCTTTGCCTGCTGAAGAAGATTGTTTGCCTGTTGAATTTCTTCATTTTCAACCAGAAGGTCAATCAGGGTTATTTGTAAGTTAAAAGTGTCCAGGGAAATCTGATATTTTTCCAGCTGCTGGCTTAAATATTCAATGGCCTTTTTCAGGTTTCGTGACCTGATCAGGTTAGCCATTGTGATATGAAGATTCAGAAAATAAGGATTGTTCCGGGCTGACCTGTCAATTACATTTTTCAGGTATTTTTTTGTGCTTTTATATTTTTGTTCAGGATCGCGCTTCATATAAGGTATGAGCTTGTTCATACAAATCACAAGTGCGGTATTCTGCGTATTCAGGTAATGTTCTGCCAGTTCTTTTAGAAAAACAATAGCTGCACTGTATCCTTCAGATTTACGAATTTTTGTAGCCCTGATCATCATTTTATGCACATCGGAATGGATTTTCCCCCTTTCTCTCTTGTTTGTTGTATATTCTCTGGAGAAAAACAGGCTGTCCTCTGTGGAAACCAGCTTGGTGGTATCCTTCTTTACAGCTTCATGAAACTTATTTTTCCCAAAAAGATCAGAAATCCAGCTTTGAAAATTTTTAAACATTTTTTTGAATAAATGAATTTGTATGAGCCTGATAAAACAACATGAATTTATTTGCGTTAAGATACAAACTTTTACCTGGTTTTCAAAATCCAAAAACATTCGGTTTTGAGTGACTTTCAAACCGGGGTTTGTAAAATAATTATATTTGGCTTCAACCAATAATAAAACACAAATAAGCTTTATTGGAAAAGTGTTATACTTTTGCCCGGAATATTATTCAGGTCAATTTTGTTTTCGATAATTGTCTTATTACATTTGTGCAGATCATTCTTTTTAATTTTGAATATGATTAAACCAATAAAGCTCCGCTCTGAAATACTTATATTTGTAATATTGATCCAGTCTTTTTCTTTCCATATTTTTGCCCAGGAAACAGGTGTTAAAGTGGTAAAATCAACTGAGAAGGTACTGCTCGATGGAAAGGTATATTTTATTCATACGGTAAAAAAAGGAGAAACGGTTTATTCTATCTGTAAGGTTTATGACATTACTCCAGGTTTATTATCAAAAGAGAACCCTGCTGTTATTCTGGGTTTACAGCCAGGGCAGGTATTGAAGATTCCGGAAGAGAAAGGGCAAGGGCAAGGGAATTTTCCGAAGGATGATGGTAAGTTTATTTATCATAAGGTGAAGAAAGGAGAGACTTTTTATTCCCTTTCCAAACAATACAACATTACAGTTCAGGAACTCCGGGAAATGAATCCCGGCTTGAACATCAATGATATTCCTACGGATACTATTTTACGGATACCAAGAATTGATTTTCAGGAGGAGGTTCAGGAATTTAATGTGCAAAAAGAACCCTATTTTTTCTATAAAGTTAAGAAAAGGGAAAACTATGCCTCAGTAGCAGCTGAATTCGGGCTGACAGTAAGGGAGTTAAAGGATGCAAATAAGGATATGCGGAAGCATCTGAAGAAAGGGGATATCATCAAAATTCCTGAAAAGAAAGAACCGGAACCCGGCCCTGAAATTGCTATTGAAACTACTCCTGTGACGGATAGTTTACAAGCAATAGATACCTTATGCGAGTCAAGTATTCCTGCTTATTTTAACAACAGGGTGAAGCTTGCCCTTTTATTGCCTCTGTACCTGGAAGAAAATGATGTTCGTGAGTGGATTGACTCCAGTGAAGTTGATTCCTATGGAAACAAAAAATACAAGACAATTACCCGTGATGAAGATTGGATATATAGTAAAAGTCAACGTTTTATTGAGTTTTACAATGGAGTAATTTTTGCCTTGAGAGATCTTCAGCAGAGAGGAATGTCCATTGATCTTTCTGTATTTGATACGGAACAGGATCCGGTGAAGGTAAGATCCATCATTCAGCAGGGGAGCCTCGAAAATATGGATGTAATTATAGGACCTGTATATTCGGTGAATGTAAAAATGGTCACCGATTTTCTGGAAAATAAAAAAACCATCATTATTTCACCTTTTGCCCAGAAAGAAGAACTTTTAAGTTCAAATCCGGCACTGTTTCAGGTAAAACCCTCGTATAGTATTGAAACGGAGATGCTTGCGGGAGTAATTTCCAGGGATTACGGGAAGAATATTGTAATTGTCAGGCCGGATGACACGCTGAGCAATGCAAAGATTGACCTGTTTAAATGGCGATTGGTTGATTCTTTAAAACAATACGGTCCGGTAGAGAATGTAATTTTAAAAGAAGTCTTTTTTTCCAAGAACAGAGCCCGAAGGGATACCATTAATGAAATTAAAGATGCTATTGTAGAAGATGAAGAAAATACCATTGTTGTACTTTCACAAAAAGAGACATTTGTAAGTGAGGTACTTGCAAAAATATTTACGCTTTCCGGGAAGTACAATCTGAAAGTATTTGGTTTTCCTGCCTGGCAGCAGTTCAGGAACATTCAACTGGATTATTTCCACAAGATGGATTTGTATTTATTTTCCCCATATCACCTTGATTACAATAAAAAAGAGGTGCTTGATTTCTTAAGAGGATATAGAAGCGAATTTAAAACGGAACCAACACAATTTAGTTTTGCATGGACCGGTTACGATGTTACGAGCTATTTTTTAACCGGAATTGGTATGTATGGAGAGGATTTTCTGAAATGTTATCCTGATTTTAAGGCTGAATTTCTGCTAAATGGTTTTGAATTTAAACGATATAATAAAAACGGGGGAGGAATGAACCATCACATGTTCTTTTTGCAATATACAAAAGATTTTCGGGAGGAGGTCATCGCTTTACCTCCCAGACAACCGTCTTTTAAACCGGTGGATGAAGATTTTTTTATCAGATAGTTGTAAAATTATTATTCCGGGAGATGATTGACAGGTTCCTTAAGCGTTCCATTTGACAGGTTTTGTTGCTATCTATAGTTGAGTTGGCAATATGTTTCATATAAATAAAAGGTAATTGTTATGATGAAATTAGTGGTTTTTTGTTTGGCAGTATTACTTGCTCTTCCCGGGTTTTCTCAAAAAAGAAAAGAGAAAATTCCTGCGGCCACTCCGGCAAAAATCAGAATGGATGGTTTTGAAGCAAGAAAAACTTTGCAGGAAAATTCTCTGGTGAAAAATGTTGAGTTCAGAAATATTGGTCCGGTTGTTATGAGTGGCAGGGTAGTTGACCTTGAAGCAGACCCTGCAGATCCTACTCATTTTTATGTTGCTTTTGCTTCAGGCGGATTATGGAAAACAGTAAATAACGGAAATACATTTGTTCCTGTTTTTGACAATCAGATGGTAATGACCATAGGTGATATTTTTGTGGACTGGAAACATGGAGAAACTATCTGGGTGGGTACCGGAGAGAACAATTCCAGCCGCTCATCTTACTCGGGTGTGGGTATGTATAAATCCACAGACCTGGGAAAAACCTGGCAGTACATGGGTCTTGGAGAATCCCATCACATAAGCCGGATCCTGGTACATCCTGATAATCCTGATATTATATGGGTTGCCGCGCTGGGCCATTTATATTCGCCAAATAAAGAAAGGGGTATTTATAAAACCACTGACGGTGGGAAAACCTGGAAAAAAGTTTTGTATGTGAATGAAAATACCGGTGGGGTTGATCTGGCTATTGACAGTAAAGATCCGGATGTTCTTTTTGCTTCGGTATGGGAAAGGGAAAGAAGGGCATGGAATTTTGTGGAAGGCGGGAATGGTTCGGGAATCTTTAAAACTACCGACGGAGGAAAAAAATGGGATAAGATTTCTTCCAAAGGTTCCGGATTCCCTGACGGTGAAGGCGTAGGCCGAATCGGGCTGGCTGTTTATGAAAAAGATCCCAATGTAGTTTATGCTTTTCTTGATAATAATTTCCACAAGGAAAAGAAAAAAGATGAGGAGAAAAAGGAAGGTTTAACAAAGGATGAACTCAGAAATATGTCTCCGGAGGATTTCCTGAAACTGGAGGATGAAAAAATTGCCGGATTCTTAAAATCCAATCGTTTTCCGCGGAAATACAATGCCAGAAAAGTTAAAGAGATGGTTCGTACCGGAGAAATTAAACCGGTTGCCATGGTAGAATATATTGAAGATGAAAATACGGTAATGTTTGATACTCCCGTAATTGGAGCAGAAGTTTATCGGAGTGATGATGCAGGAAAAACATGGAAGAAAACACACGAAAAGCCACTTGACAATGTTGTTTTTACCTATGGATATTATTTTGGACAGATCAGGGTTTCTCCTTTCAATGATAAAGAGGTGTATATCATGGGTGTTCCTGTTATGAAATCGGAAGATAGCGGGAAGACCTTTAAGGCCATTGGAGGACAGAATGTACATTCGGATCATCATGCATTATGGATTAATCCGGTTCGTGAAGGACACCTCATAAACGGGAATGACGGAGGAGTAAACATCAGTTATGACGGTGGAAAGACCTGGTCTCATGCGAATGTGCCTTCCGTGGGTCAGTTTTACAGTATTGCCTGTGATCTGCAAAAACCCTATCATGTATATGGCGGCATCCAGGACAATGGTGTATGGGAAGGCCCGAATACTTATAATCCTGAGTCTGCATGGTACATACGTGGCCGTGATACCTATGAAAGAATAGGAGGCGGTGATGGTATGATGGTCCGTGTGGATACCAGGGATAATAATCTGGTCTATGCAGGTTCTCAGTATGGTAACTATTACCGGTACAACAAGACTACCAAAAAAAGAATTCCAATCAAACCTAAGCATGAACTGGGCGAACGGCCTTTAAGGTTTAACTGGGAAGCTCCAATCTGGTTATCGGTACATAATCAGGATATTTTTTATTACGGATCAAATAAATTTCATCGGTCCATGAACAAAGGAGAAGACCTGGAAACCCTTTCAGGAGACTTGACAAACGGAGGAATAAAAGGAGATGTATCGTACGGAACCCTTACTACGATTCATGAGTCCCCGATGAAATTCGGACTGATCTATGTTGGCAGTGACGATGGCGTGGTACAAGTGAGCAGGGATGGTGGTAACACCTGGAAAAGAATTTCGGAAGAACTGCCCCAAAGACTGTGGGTAAGCCAGGTCTGGGCATCGGCATTTGAGGAGGGCAGGGTATATCTCAGCCTGAACGGATACCGGTGGGATAACTTTCTTCCATACATCTATGTTTCTGAAGACTATGGTGAAACATGGAAACAGTTGGGGAAAGATCTTCCTGCTGAACCTGTAAACGTTATTAAGGAAGATCCCCTGAATCAGGACATCTTGTATGTGGGTACGGATCACGGTTTGTATCTGTCAATTGACCGGGGAAAATCATTTATGGCAATGAATAAAGGTTTGTCCGGTGCACCTGTGCATGATCTGACTGTTCAGCCGGTAGCAAAAGACCTGATTGTTGCCACGCATGGCAGGTCGGTGTATGTGGCATCAGTGAAACAGGTGGAGAAACTTCCGGAGATAAAAGATTCGGTTCTGTATGTTTTTAAGCCTGAGAAGGTGAAATCCAGTCCGTATTGGGGCCGGAGTTTTGGTTTTTATACACCGGAACCGCCCATGACAAAATTTGATATGTTTACCGCAAACGGAGGGCAGGTAAAAGTAGAGGTTAAATCAAAAGAGGGTCTGTCCCTCTGGGAAGAAAATAAAGATATTGGAAAAGGTCTGCTCTCCATTGAATATCCACTGACGGTAAATGAAGGAGTGACGGATGCCTATGCGAAAGAAATCAGTAAAGGCAAAAAGAAAGAAACAGAATACAAAAAGTCCGATGATGGAAAATATTACCTCCGGAAGGGAAATTATAAAGTGGTAGTTACGTTGAACGGAACCAGTAGGGAAGCAAAACTGGTGGTGGAGTAGTTAATTACTAAAGTTTCACAGGTATAATGTATGGGCATAATATATTGTTATTTAGCTTATTAAGCTTTGAGTTTCCTTTGTGATGTTCTTTGCGTCCTTGGTGGTTAAAACTGTTTTTCTTTACCATTTCCAAAGGAATACCTTTGGCGAAAGTAACACTAAGAAATGCACTTAGGTACACAAAGTAAGACATTCAGAAATGGAAAGGCCAGGTAACGAATTAACTTGGATCTATAGAAATATTTCATCGTATAACTTTTTTAGTATCAGTTAATAAACCTTAAGTGCGAACCCTTAGTTAATTATTTAAGGATTTGGATTTTGCATATTTCTCAAAGGTATAAATCACGGATTAACTTTTAGCATTCCCTCCACATTTACCAGATTACCGTCTGTTTTTGCCGGATTTAAATGCAGAATTTTGCAAATCAGGGGATAAATGTCAACATTTTCGAATGTGGGTTGAATATAGTTTTTCTTAAAAGCCGGTCCATACGCATAGAATATGGCATGCATATCAGTGTTTCTGTTATCGTATCCATGGGCTCCGCCTGTAAACGGAGGCGGTGTATCTTTCCATGAAACCACATATCCTGAATCAGCTACCAGTACAAAATCCCCTTCCCTCGGACTGGTTCCGTAATGCAATCGCTCAGGGACCTTTTCTCTCTTCCAGGTGTGTACATGAGGGACTTTTTTCAGGGCTTCATTAATGGTTTCATAGGCATCCGCCTTTGCAAAAAAGTTATAATTAGGGTTCCCGCCTTCGATTACTTTAAACCAGTCTTTATCAAGATAATCCGAAAGGTTTACCCATCTGGTGGACGAGGTTTCGCACATCCCGTGGTCAGAAGTAACAATAATGTTGATTTCTCCGGAATTTGGGAGCTTTTCCACTTTTTTCATAAACACACCCAGCAGGCTGTCCAGGTAAACAATGGTTTTGCCCAGTTTTGGATTGTCAGGGCCCAGTTTATGCCCTTTGCCGTCGGGTTCATGAAAATACCAGGTAATAAGCCGGGGTCTTTTATTTAGCGGAAGTTTCAGCCAATAGATTACAGTATCTATTCTTTGAGTAAAAGGCAGTTTCTGGTTGTATTTTTTCCAGTAGGAAGGCTGAATTCCCATTACCGGGGCCTCTGAACCTACCCAAAAACAGGATGCGGAGGTAATTCCCTGTTTTTCGGCGGTAACCCATATGGGTTCTCCCTTGTAAAAGGCCGGGTTTTCCACTGCATCACGGTCACTAATAGAATAGTAAGCATCCAGATCCGGAGCATAAAAATTATTCATGACAATTCCATTGTGGTCAGGGTACAATCCGGTAGCTATAGCATAATGGTTTGGAAATGTTTTTGTGGGAAACCCGGGTTGCAATGATTTGGCTTTTATCCCCATCCCGGCTATTTTATCAAAGTTCGGAGTTGGGAATTTATCGGTATAATCCCATCGAAAACCATCCATAGAAAGCATAACAACATAAGGTTCACTTAATTTTGCCTGCCGGTTACAGGCAGAAAATACCAGAACGATAAAACTTAGTAAGTAAATAATCATTCCCCTGATTCGTTCAAGTTCTCTCATAAGACTCTTTATTTTTTTAATATTCCTTCTGCCTTCTGCTTTCTTCCTTTTGCCTTCTTCCTTAATGGTAAAAGGATAATATTTAACCTATTTCCTTTTTACTCCTTGCATTAACAAATAATATATTTCCTGTTTTGTCATATCCCGTAAATAAATCTGTTTTTAATTTTTTCAACTGTTCTTTACTGAAACCAACAATGGTAAGGGCTGCTTCTTTTGATCTCTCATTGATGATGTCACGGATGGCAACATTTTCATCTTTTCGGATAAGCTCAATGTTCTTCCTTGAAATAGGAAGTCTTCCTTCTTTTATAAGTTTCAACAGGTTTTGCTGTGTTTCCTCGTACTGGTCTTCAGGGCAAATATTGAATAATTTAATAAATCCTTTTTTCCAGTCGGGATGATCAAGAATGATGTAGCTTAGAAGGATCATCAGATTCATATTATCCTGATCATGCATTTTGATCCAGACATGTATTCCTTTTTTGAAATTAACGGATTCTTTACTTGATCCCAGCACGCAAACATCATAATTCCCGGCCCTTACCAGCGAATAATTTTCAATAATACGATCTAGTTTCCTGGGATCGTCTTTACTGAATTCAAATAATATCATATTGTTCTCCATCCCTGAAATTCCGGGTAGCTGAATGATCTGTGCGATGGCTGAAGTATAGGATGGGGAAATAATGGTGTCAATGTAAACATGTGATTTTTCTTTCCCTGACATGGCTATCAGCCTTGACAAAAGCACTTTTGATTCTTTATAGGTTTCCGTTGAAAAGTAACCCTGGATTAGATGAATGTAAGTTCCGAATCCGTAACGGAAGGAAATCCAGTTTAAAAGTTTAAAGGCATCCTGTCGTATAAAACTGTCTTCTGATATACAAACAATAGCGGGTCGCCATTTCTTTTTATGTATGATCTTTTTGGTTTTCTGAAGATAAACCTGCAGGTTCCTGCTAACCTGGAACATGGCAGCCTGAAAGATGGTTTCAATGCCTCCACGGTTTTTATGGTAATTGTTTATAAAAAGATAGATAATAATAATTACAAGGTAAGCGAACAAAGTGTAAACAGTATCAATCTTGAACATCAGTAAAATACTGATAAGGAACCCTGCCAGAGAAATATACCATTTTGAACGGAACGAGGGCCGGTAGGAAGGATCGGCACCAAAGTGATTCAGAAACGATATCAGGCAAATTGTTCCGTAAGTAACCATAAAGAACATGGTAATAATACCGGCAACCACATTTACATTACCAATGGCAACAAAAATTAAAGCAATCAAACTGGTAACTATGGTTGCGTTGGCAGGGTCGGATGTGGTACCCTTCCCTTTAGCAATGAATTGGTTAAATTTCCCCCCCGGAAAAGAATGGTCATTTCCCAAGGCCTGTAAAGTGCGTGGTGC
The DNA here is from genome assembly GCA_024763075.1 of Bacteroidales bacterium. Taxonomy (GTDB): domain Bacteria; phylum Bacteroidota; class Bacteroidia; order Bacteroidales; family VadinHA17; genus JANTGF01. The sequence goes on from JANTGF010000041.1 coordinate 26,909, forward strand.
TACCATAATTGATCCCAGGGCTGAAGATAAGGTGGAAGCGGCAAGACCCAGAGGAATTACAATAGGCCCGTAAAGCGAAATTTTACTCATGATGAGCTGATGATTTACCAGGTCATCGGCAGATGCGGAAATATTTAGCTTCCACGTAATAAAAAAGTAGATAATCATCCCTGAGAAAGTGGCAATCAGCGTGCCCAGTGGAAGCGATTTTCCCGGATTTTTCAGATCACCTGAAAGACCCACTCCCGCTGTCATTCCGGTAAAAGCCGGAAAAATAATGGCAAAAACAAGAAAAAACTGATCCATATTTCTGAAAGAACCGGAAAAAACACTCCTGTTTGCTGTTTCCATGAATTCTGTTTTCCCAAGAAAAAAAAGCGTGAGTGAAATAAACAGGATGCCTACCACTACATAGAGTGCGCTTACTCCGATATTTGCTCCTTTTTTTAACATAATCCAGGAAAGGATAAGCAGCGAAGGAATACTGATTACCTGCCTGGGGAGAAGGAAATCATACTTCTCCCGGATGAAATCAAACAATGGAGAGAAGGCCTCGGTAAAAGCAATAATGTAAAATGCAACACTGATGGCTTGCGACATGAACAGGGAAATACCGATCGTGGCACCAATATTTAAACCAAATGACCTGGAAATAATGTAATACTCTCCACCGCCTTCCACTTTTTCATTGGTGGCAATTTCTGAAATGGCCAGTGCAGTTGGGATGGTAACCAAATGACCAACCAGGATAATAAGACTTACCCCAAAAAATCCAAGGGTCCCAACCGCAAAACCAAATCGTAAAAACAGGATAGCTCCCAGAATTGTAGAAATCGCGGTGAAAAATACAGGTGCCGTTCCAAAGGTTTTTTCGTTATGGGAATGATTTTGCATAAAAAGGGTTGATTGAAGGTGTTAAAGATATTAAGAAATGTTGTCATACATGCATTATAGAAGTTAATTTTTCCTGTTTTTTCCATGGTTTCCTGTTTTTTGAAATTTATGCTCATCAGTTTTTCTATCTTTGCTTCCTTATTTATTTGATCATTGAAAAGATTCGGGAAATATATAGTTTGGATTGTGTGTCTGGTGTGGATGTCTATTACTCCTGTATCCGGCCAGGAGGTGGTTACCATGAGCGGGCATCTTTTTGATGCAGAAAATGGCGAAGTGCTTATTGGAGCAACAGTTTATGTAAAAGAACTGAAAACCGGAACTGCTACGAATGAATATGGTTTCTATTCAATTACTTTATCTCCGGGGCAGTATCATTTCGTTTTTTCCTATTTGGGCTTTAAACCAATTGATATTGAGCTGGATATAAATGATGACCTTCAGAAGGACATGGAACTAACTGCTTCTTCTGAAACCCTCGAGGAAGTTGTGGTAAAGGGTGAACGTGGTGATGTAAATGTCCGGTCACCGGAAATGAGCATGAACCGTCTTTCTATTAAAGAGATAAAGTCCATTCCGGTATTATTTGGGGAACAGGATGTACTGAAAACGATTCAGCTATTGCCGGGTGTTCAGGGAGCTGGTGAAGGTGGAAGTGGTTACTATGTGAGGGGAGGGGATGCAGGACAAAATCTTATTTTGCTTGATGAAGCACCTGTTTATAACCCCTCTCACCTTTTGGGTTTTTTCTCGGTTTTTAATTCCGATGCCATAAGTGATGTAAAGTTGTTTAAAGGAGGAGTGCCGTCAGAATACGGAGGACGGATCTCTTCGGTGCTGGATATCCGGATGAATAACGGGAACAACAAACATTTTGGTGTCTCCGGTGGTATCGGGCTTATTTCCTCCAGGTTGATGGTTGAAGGACCCATAAAAAAGGAGTCAGGGTCTTTCATTGTAACGGCCCGAAGAACCTATGCTGATATATTTTTGTTTTTTGCCAGGGATACCTTAATTAGCAACAATTCGCTCTATTTCTATGATTTTAATGCAAAAGGGAATTATAAAATCGGAGAAAAGGATAAAATTTTTCTTTCAGGATATTTCGGTCGTGACTTCTTCCTTTTTCAGAAAAGATTTGGTATCGACTGGGGAAATTCCACTGCAACTTTACGTTGGAACCATCTGTTTAATAACCGGCTTTTTTTAAATAGTACCTTCCTTTATTCTAACTATAACTATATTTTTAAGATACGGGAAGATGAAGGGAATCTGAATTTAAAGTCATCCATCCGGGACTACAGCCTGAAAGAGGATTTTCAGTATTTTATAAACCCCGACAATACACTGAAATTTGGTGCCCATCTGATCTATCATAATTTTCTTCCCGGGGAGATCACCACGGAAGGCGGATTTCCGGTGAATGAAAAAAAACTGGAAACCAAATATGCCCTGGAAACAGCTTTGTATCTTTCTCAAAAATACAAACCTTTTTCGTGGTTGAACCTGGAGTACGGTTTGCGATTTTCATATTATATGATGATGGGCCCGGGAGAGTTTTATGATCTGGATGAAGAAGGGAATATTATTGATTCAACCAGTTACAAAAGAGGAGAGGCTGTTGTAAAATACCCGGGTCTTGAGCCTAGGCTGGCGGTGAATTTCAGACTGAACCCCGTACATTCGTTGAAACTGTCTTACAACAGAATCAACCAATATACCCATTTGTTGTCCAATACCACATCGGGAAGCCCTACTGATGTGTGGATACCCAGTACCAACAATGTGAAGCCTCAGCTGGCTGATCAGGTGGCGCTGGGCTATTTCAGGAATTTCAGGGACAATATGTGGGAGACCTCGGTGGAGATTTATTATAAGAATATGGCCAACCAGATTGATTATAAAAACGGAGCAGATATTTTATTAAATGAACTGGTGGAGTCACAGTTGGAATTTGGAAAAGGTCGGGCATACGGGCTGGAATTATTGGTTAGAAAAAATTCCGGGGCACTGCATGGCTGGATATCCTATACCCTGGCAAAATCAGAGCGGGAGTTCAAAAACATAAACGAAGGAAAGGTGTATCCGGCAAAGCAGGATCGTACCCATGACCTTTCCATTGTGGCTATTTACGATCTGAATAAAAAATGGTCTTTTTCCGGTAGCTGGGTCTACTATACTGGCAATGCCGTAACATTTCCCAGTGGAAAATATCAGATTGAAGGAAAAACCATTAATATGTACACCGAGAGAAATGGCTACCGGATGCCTGCCTATCACAGGCTGGACCTGGGGGCTACCCGTACAAATAAAAAGCATAAACGCTTTGAGTCCAGCTGGAACTTTTCTGTTTACAATGTGTACGGACGTAAAAATGCCTATGCCATAAATTTTGAACCGGATGAAAACAATCCCGGGCAAACCAATGCGGTACGATTGTCTCTTTTTTCCATTATTCCTTCTGTTACATTTAATTTTAAATTCTAGTGGATAATGCATATGTTGAATAAAATATTAATCAAAATGAACCGGTTTGTTCTGCTGTTGCTGGTGGTCAGTATGCTGTTTTCCTGTGAAGATATTATCCACATTGATCTGAAAGATACGGAACCCCGGATTGTAATTGAGGGTGTGATTACCAATCTCAGGGGACCCTATATGGTAAGGATCAGTAAATCTGTGGATTTTTATGACCCGGGGGAGTATCCTCCGGTGAAGGGTGCAGTGGTTGAGTTGAGTGATGATCAGGGCAACAGGGAAGTGCTTGCCGGCAATGATGAGGGGATTTATCTAAGTACCAAAATGAAGGGTCATCCGGGCAGGAATTACAAATTAAAAGTGTCTGTGGATGACAGGGAGTATGAAGCGGAAAGCCGGATGGAAACGCCGGTTAAAATCGATTCGATCAAAGCTGAGTATTTCCCGGGTGTGGGAGATAGAGAAAGCGGGTATTACATCCATTGCTTTTTTAATGATCCTCCCGATGAAGAAAATAATTACAGGTTAATTGCCTGGAGAAACGGGATAATGGACCAGAACCTTTACCTGATGGACGATGAGTTTGTGAACGGAAGGCCCGTGGATTATTATTTTTATCTGACTCCTTTTCAAAAGGGGGATACGGTAAACGTGGGGCTGGCCACCATTGACCGGCCGGTGTTTGAGTATTACAATACCCTCTTTAATATTGTGGCACAGCAGGGAGGGAACAGCCCTGCCAATCCTGCCAATCCGGTTACAAACATTAGCAATGAGGCACTGGGATATTTTGGAGCCCTTGCCATGGACCAAATGGATGCCATTCTGGAGGAGCGCAAATAATAAGGCAGCCCTGCGATAAATTGTTTCAGGATACAATTTTTAGGGGATTCTTGGGTGTTATATTTTAATACTTTACTTTAGATTTATTTAAAACGGATCAAATAAATCATTGACAGAACAGATAATTTGGGATATTGGTATATCCTGACCAGGGATTTTTGTAGTATGTGAAGGCTTCTTTTATTATTTTATTTGTTTATTTAGCTTTGCTTCGGGATTTCCAAACTTCATAATTAAATTATAGTGTATGAAAATTACAACGAAAGCTTTTTCAGGTATTTTATTTCTATTGTTGTTATCACCACAACTTGTCCTCGCAAGGGGCAAAAGCGACTTTTTGATGGATCCGGTTCCTGCGAAAAGAGGTGAAGCTAAACCTTTGTTTCGTACTCAACCGTTTCTGCAAAATCCGATTGGGGGCAACATCACAATATCATGGTTTACCAACTCTCCCTCCCATGGATGGGTTGAATATGGAACGGATGAAAGCCTGGGAAATAAAATGGAGACAAGGAAAGCCGGCCAGGTAGTTGCAAATGTGAAACACCATAAAGTAAGGTTAAATAACCTGGTACAGGGAAAAAAATACTACTACCGGGTTGCTTCAAGGGAGGTGCTGTTGTATAGTGCTTATAAAAAGAAATTTGGAGAGGTGGAATACAGTGATATTTATGAGTTTACGCTACCTGATACGGTATCATCTGATTTTATGGCACTCATTTTTAATGACCTGCATAAGAGAGGGTCAACTCTGGAAGGCTTGTTGAAACAGGTTGAGGGTGTGGACTATGATTTTGTAATGTATAATGGTGATTGTATTGATGATCCTGAAAATGAAGATGTGGCACTCAATTTTCTGTCCTTTTCCAACAATCAGGTAAATGCCGCAGAAAAACCTGTGTTTTACATTCGGGGGAATCATGAAATACGGGGTGCTTATTCGGTTAATCTCAATCATCTTTTTGACTATGTGGGGGGCAAAACATATGGTGCCTTTAACTGGGGTGACACGCGATTTGTTTTTTTGGATTGTGGAGAGGACAAACCGGATGATCATTGGGTATATTATGGATTAAACAGTTTTGAGCAATTGCGCAACGATCAGGTAGAGTTTCTGGAAACGGAGACAAAAAGTAAGGAATTTAAAAGTGCATCCAAACGGGTTTTAATCCAACATATTCCTTTATATGGAATGGGTGAGGACCGCTATGTGCCGTGTAAAGAATTGTGGAGCGATATTTTAAACAGTGGTAATTTCTCAGTAGGTATAAATGGCCATACCCATTCTTTTGCCTATCATGAACCGGGTAGTCTGGGCAATACCTATCCGGTTATAATAGGTGGCGGGCCTAAGGAAAAGGATGCTACTGTTATGATCCTGAGGAAAGTGGGAGAGTCATTGCACCTGAAAGTGTTAGGTTTTGATGGCAGTATCCTCGGGGAATATGAATTTTAAAAAACCTTAAAGACAGGAAATAGAACGTTTCTGTACTATCTGGTTAACTCGTCTACTTTTTCCTGCAATATATTAAATTTTTCTTCATCAAAGCCAAGCTCTATCCAGGCGATTTTCCCCTCTTTATCCACAATATACATCGTTGGGTAACCTTTTATTTTGTACATCAGGTCAACGGCAGGTTTGGTTAGGATGATGTCATAAGAAATCTGTCTTCTACCAAGAAACTTATTCAGGTTATCCATGCTGTGAGGCTGATTGTCCACCGAATTCAATCCGAAAACCTTCAGTCCCTTGTCTTTGTACTTATCGTAAAGCTCTGACAGGGCCGGCATGGCTTTTACACATGGAGGGCAATGGGTGTACCAGAAATCAACTATGATCACGTTTTTCCCAATATAATCAGCAAGCTTAAATTCTTCGCCGGTTTTGTAATAATTTCCGGAAAATACAGGCGCCTTATCTCCAACATGAAGCATTTTTTCCAGCCGGGATACTTCAGAATCTGCTCCTTCCTGTTCCAGCTTATTCTCAGAGAGTACTTTTTCTTGTCTTTCCCTTAATCTATCAATGTCAACATTATCAAATGCATACCCGCTAAAAAATAATTCATCAGTGTAAGTCAGATTCTTACTTTTGGTTTCCATCTTGGCCCACAGGGGAACCAGATGATCCTTGTTTAATAAATAGGTATATCTTTTTCTTGCTCCGTTTTTATCTGAAGGAAAACTAATTACAAGTTTTGAGCAGGCTTTTCCCTGCCAGGAGGTATCTGAAATTCTGGTCTGAACGGATGGATCTGAAAGCTGATTTGCAAGAAGATCCGGTTTTAGAAAAATATCAATCCAGTCAACCGGAGATATAAATGACTCTGCATAGTTGGTATAGGGAACCGTGGTTTTTTTCGGTGGGATGGCCAGGTAAAAAGTTCCTGCATTATAGATCATATTATAAGGCCGGTAAAAATTATCCACCCAAACATATCCGTTTCTCAGCGAATCGTTTTTATCCCTTACAACCCATACTTCAAACGGCGTAATGGTGGTGTCAGGCCTGTCGGAATAATAAAACTTCTGAGTAAGTTTAAAACTTACAGAATTGTGTTTTTTTGACTCCATAACGATTTTTGAAACAAGGTCTTCGGAATGTTTGTTACAGGCTGAAATCAAAAATACAGGTAATACAAGAAGTAAGATGGCTTTTTTCATTTTCTTTCTTTTCTGGTTTATGCTCTAAGACATTGGCAAAAATAGAAATAATCCTATAAAACCTGCCGGATAATTTTTTTTTAATTATTTCTCATCCATGCATACCATGGAATAAATGTTTAAATTTACCCCGGAATAAATTCCGGGAAATATTATCCTGTGTTAGAAGAATAAAATCATGATTGAAACCCTGCTTATTGTACTTGTGGTTCTTGTATTGGTAAATATTGCCATTGTACTGTTTAAAAAGCCAAAATCGGAACTGGATTCCCGGCTTAAGGAGATTGAAAATTTAATGCTGAAATTTGACTCATCACTGGAGAGAACAGAAAAGTCGATAAAAGATGAATTTCAACGAAACCGATTGGAATCCAATGAGATTTCCAAAGCAAACAGGGAGGAACTCAGCAAGTCGCTGAAAACCTTCAGTGAACAGTTTGCAAAAAATGTGAAAGAACTCAATGATTTGCTCAAAGAGAAATTCAGCCTTATGAATCAACAGCAAACGGAATTCAATCAGCAAATCAATGAAGGGAACAAGGCAAATCGTGAGGAACTGACAAAAGCGCTTTCTTCTTTTGAAACACAATTTAAAGAGAATACGCGTGAATTAAATGAACTTCTCCGGCAAAAATTCGGGGACTTTGCCAAACAGCAAACGGATATAAATTTACAGACCACCAACAGTGTAAAGGAGGTTAAAGTTTCCATTGAAAATCAGTTAAAGGAAATTCGCCAGGATAACAACAGGCAGCTGGATGAAATGCGAAAAACCGTGGATGAAAAACTCCAGAAAACCCTGAACCAGCGTTTAAGCCAGTCGTTTGAAACAGTAAGCAAGCAATTGCAGGCAGTGCAGGAGGGCCTGGGTGAAATGAAAACCCTTGCTACAGATGTGGGCGGGCTGAAAAAAGTATTGAGCAATGTGAAAATGCGGGGTGGGATAGGTGAAATACAGCTGGAAATGTTACTGGAACAAATACTTGCCCCTGATCAGTATGAAGCCAATGTGATGACAAAACAGGGAAGCCAGGATCAGGTGGAGTTCGCCATTAAACTACCTGGCAGGGATGATGCCGGTTCAACAGTCTGGTTGCCTGTGGATGCCAAATTTCCGAAGGATATTTATGAACAATTGCTGGATGCTTATGAATCCGGAGATCCCGGGAAAGTTGGCCAGGCAAAGAAAACCATGGAAACTACTATAAAGAAAATGGCCAGGGATATCAGTGACAAATACATTGATCCGCCCAATACTACTGATTTTGGAATTATGTTCCTGCCCTTTGAGGGGATATATGCTGAAGTTGTGAGGGATGTTTCTCTGCTGGAAAATCTACAGCGTGATTTTAAAATCATCGTGACCGGCCCGACTACCCTGGCAGCCATACTGAACAGCCTGCAAATGGGATTTAAAACCCTTGCCATCCAAAAACGCAGCAGCGAGGTCTGGCAGGTGCTGGGTGCGGTGAAAAAGGAGTTTGCCAACTTTGGGGGTATGATGGAAAAAGCTCAGAAAAATATTCAAACCGGTCTGAATCAGCTGGATGATGTGATGGGGAAAAGAACACGGGCCATTCAGCGAAAACTCAAAAGTGTGGAGGCGTTGAGTAGTGAGGAGACCAATAAGGTGCTGCCGGAACTAACTGACCCCGGTTTGTTAATGGATGAAGAGGAAACGGAGTAAAAGTATTTAACTATGGGATTTATACCAATATCAATTGATGAATATATAAAAAGGCATTTGAAGAATAATCCTTCGGAGGATGAACAGGATCTGAGAAAAAGGCTGGAAATAGCTCTTGCAGATTACAAAAATGGGGTCAAATGTTCCTGTGGGAATGAGATTTGGGTGATTGGCTCTGCATCCGTTGGAAATGCCTGCTTTACATGTATTACCGGGGAGAGCAGCCCGGATGAGGATTATGAGATTGATCAGGCAGTTAAGAAAAGAAAGATTATACCGGGCCGCAGGCATATTGATGATATGGATCCTTCTGAAATAGCCGGTATTTTTGATGATGATGGATACGAAATAAATATGGATCTTATAAAAAAGCCGTCTTTATGTTTAACCTGTATGAAAGATGGTGATCCCCGTGAAGAGATCCTTTGTAACCTGAACCGGTTTGATCAGGAAAATGATCCGGAATTTATCTGCCATGCTTATCAAAAACGGGAACCGGGAACCTTATCCTGAATTTCGGAATTGCATTTTAGGAAAAAATCTGTTATTATTGAGGAGGCATTAGTATCTTATTTCTAATATTTGTGTTTTATTTGGCAAGAAATTACAAAATACAAATGATAAAAAACAAATAAATTCCAATAGGTAAATTCAAAACAGATTTCGTATTTATTAATTAAAACAATAATTATTATGGCAACAGTAAATCCGTACATAACTTTTAATGGCAATTGTGAAGAAGCATTTAATTTTTATAAATCTGTTTTTGGAGGGGAATTCCCTTATCTGGGCAGGTTTAAAGATATGCCTCCCATGGAAGGGCAGGAAGTTCCTGCAGGCGAAGGTGAGAAAATTATGCATGTTTCACTGCCAATAAGTAAGGAAACCATCCTTATGGGTAGCGATACTTCTGAAGCCTTTGGACAGAAAGCTAATCCCGGCGATAACATCGCAATTTCCATCAACACTGACAGCCAGGAAGAAGCAGAAAAACTTTTTAACGGACTTTCAAAAGGAGGAAAAGTAAGTATGCCACTGGAAAAAACCTTCTGGGGAGCTTATTTTGGAATGTTTACCGATAAATTTGGGATAAACTGGATGGTGAATTATGATTTTGAACAAAAAGATAAATAGTATTTTCTAATTGTAAATTCTGACTTTTTCTAAAGAAATTCCTGAAAAATACATGAGAACGGGGAAAAACCATCTCCTTGATGAGAATTACAGGAGATCTTTGAAATCAACACTGATGGTAGTTGAAAAACTACTTGTTGAAATGGAGGATCTTTTACTGCATAATACTCAATCCCTGACATGGGAGGTGAAAGATGACATCGATCCTGAAATGAAAGCTTACAATCTGAGTCTGATTCAGGATGCCCGCAGTCATATTGGTAAACTGATGGAGAAATACGGGATAGAGAAAAATACACGAAGTATGCAGCGCATGATTGATGTAAAAAAGGTGAAGATATGGGAGGTGCTTTCCAACTCAAAATCAGAAAGGCTTAAAGGGTTTGGAAAACTAAACCAAAGTACTGAGGTTGAGTTTAATAATGATATTGATGCCTTGCTGGCAACAACTGAAAAAATCGTGATAGAGTAAGGAATGAGTCAGCCGGAGAACAGTCAGGGGGTGACTCAAAGTCACCCCAGGGCAAACGCATTTAAATGTCGATTAATTTCAGAATAAATTCATTACTCCAGCCGGCTTTAAGTCTTTTACCTCTAATTCCAATTTTTGTATTGTCCTTTTTTAATAAGTTCAGGGCTATACGGTTCAAGGTTGAATAGTTTTGAGCAGCAGCCCCTTTTCTTTTCCTGCTTTTATCTTCATTGAATGCAACATCCAGTATCCAATGTACTTTGTTTTCAATCCCCCAATGTTCCCTGACACTGGTTCCTATTTTTTCAGCAACTGCTTCTAATGAACTGATATATAGCCGGCTTTCTTTCTCAATTTCCCCTGTGGCTTTCATAATACGCTCACTGTCTATTCTTACCAGAGTTTTTATCCCTTTCCAGTTGTCCTTATCTTCGATCATGCTTAAATCACTTATAACTGTGCACTTCCTGTTTTCAATACGGCCATGGCCATAATCGGTATCCGTGTATTCATCCACTGGTATCAGGAACCTGAAACTATCTTTAAGATTTTGATGTAGTTCTTTTTGGTTGCCTTTTACTGCCAATATATAATCCGCATCTTTTTTTATTATTTTCTTTGCTATCTTTTTTTGACATCCCATAGCATCTATAGTGATAATATTGCCTTTTAATAATAAGGCATCTAATAGTTCCGGAATCGCTGTAATCTCATTTGATTTTTCATCTGTTTTTATTTGACCTAAAATAACTTCATTTTTACTTGCCCATGCACTAACAATATGTGTCGCTGATTTGAAATCTTTTGTTTTTGACCCACGCATTGTCTTACCATCAATGCTGATAACTTCTCCTTTAATATGTTCACTGATTGACTTTACCCACCTGATAAAACCTGATTCAAATTCCCCCGGGTCCAGCGCTGCAAAAAACCTGTTAAATGTATCATGGCTTGGAATACCATGGGGTAAGGCAAGTATCGAAGATAACCATGGCTCTTTCTGTTTACCATACAATTCCATATCATTCCATGATTCAGCCCCACTTAAAACCGAGGCTATGGAAATAAAAACAATGTCTTCCAGTAAATGTAATTTACAACGTTCTATTCGCGGATCTTTCATATCCGAAAAATAACACCTAATATCCAATTTTCTATCCATGTTATAAGTATTTGATTATCAAATAAATATAACATTTTTTATCGGGAAAAACAAATATATTCCCCTGATTATCAAATATTTAAGCAATATTTATTAACAGGCTATTGTTAATAATTATAATGCGTTTGCCCTGAAAGTCACCCCCTGACTATTTCGTGAATGGCTTTCATTTTGTATCTTTGACATATTAGCCACAACTTCGACAGGTAATTTAGATATAGTTTCAGCGTTGTGAATGGCTTTCATTTT
>JANTGF010000042.1 GCA_024763075.1 Bacteroidales bacterium
TTACTTTTTAGCGGTATCGATTTAACCGAGAACATGGAAACACGTCCCGGGGCAAGACAATTGCTCTACAGCCTGAAAAAGTATATGGCAGGTGATCTGTTTAATCCGGAAATAAAATTGGAAATGAAAGATATTAATGGTCTTTTTAATTAGGAGCTTTGCATCAAGAAATAAGATTTAAAATACAAAAAATTGTTTCATCCTGAAATAGGTTTACAAAAAAAGTAGAAGAATTCAGGACCTGTCACAGAGATGAAGAAACTATATTCTACATCTTTTCTCAGGGTACAAGGGAAAAGGTCTTTTATAGGAAAATTGCATAACAATCAACTGACTTTCTGTTCTATATTCGCAACTCATTGGAAGTTGTAACCTGATCTCTGTTAACTGATCCCTGATCTCTGATTACTAAAGCGGTTTTATTTTCAGTTTTTGTCCCGGATGAATTTTGGTCCTTTTGGACATATTATTCAGGCGAAGGATATCCGCATCGGTAACACCCGGATATTTTTTGGCAATTTCCCAGATAGAATCTCCGTTTCTCACCTTATAATAAACATAATTACCACTTCCTGAGCTGGTTGCAGGAGATTTTGACTTTGCAGCAGAGGCAGACACTGTAACATTCTTGCCAATGGATCGTTGTTTCTGAGCAAAAGTCATTCCGTTGATCTTCTTATACCGGTCCACTTTTGAAGGAGATACATATATCTTCAGTTTCTGACCCACTCTGATCATGTTTCTGCGAATACCATTCCAGTATCGCAGACTTGAAACACCCACATGATACCATTCTGCAATATAACCCAGATTATCACCGGACTTTACCGTATAATAAAGCTTTACCTTCCCGGAAGGGGCCTGGGCTACATAGGTGGACTGGCCGGGTTTCTGGATCATGGTTTTCGGATTGAAAAATACCGAATCCTTATACGCAAATATTGAATCCTGATAGTCAATAAATGGTCCTGCATATTGCATAGGAACCGTTAATACATAAGGTTTGCTCTTTCCGGGGATTATATCCCTTCTGTACTGAGGATTCAAATCGCGAAGCTCCTGCAAAGGAACATTCAGTACTTCTGACACCTGCTTTAAATGCAGATTATCATGCACCACCAGTGTATCCGTTGTCAGTGGTATTTGAATAGGCACCGGCTTAAGATTGTGTTTTGAATAATAGTTCATAGAGTAAGCTGCAGCAATGAATGCAGGTACATACCCCCTGGTTTCACGGGGCAGGTAATAGTATATATCCCAGTAGTTTCTTCTACCTCCGGCACGGCGGATTGCTTTATTCACATTTCCAGCCCCACAATTATAGGAGGCGATCACCAGCGTCCAGTCATGGTAAATATTGTACATATCTTTCAGATACCGGGCAGCGGCTTTTGTAGCTTTTACCGGATCCCGGCGCTCATCTACCAAAGAATTGATTGTCAGGCCATATGCTCTTCCTGTGCGATACATAAACTGCCACATGCCGGTAGCTCCAACCCTTGATACTGCTCTCGGATTCAGCGCAGATTCTATTACAGCCATGTATTTCAATTCAATGGGAAGATCATAAACATCAAGAATCTCCTCAATCATTGGGAAATAATAATCCGACAGGCCCAACATGGTCTCAAGCTTATCTTTTTTCTTATTGGTATAAACATTGATATAATTCCGTACGAATTTGTTGTATGACAAAGGAATGACGGAAGGAATACGGCTCAGCCTTTCCATATAAACCGAGTCAGGGTATTGGGAGGGTAAAGAATCATTCTCATAATCGCCTACCAAAAGGGAGCTGTCGTTTCCAACGGAACTCTGAACATACCAAAGATTCATCAGACTTTCCAGGTTCGATGAAAAGTTTGAAAACTCTAATTCTTCAGAAACAGTGACTGAGTCAGGCCTGTTGACTCCGGCTGAATATCCGGATTGCAAAAAAGCACTTATGACCAAAAACCAAAACATCTGAACAAATTTTAAACGCAAAAATATATTTTTCATAAAAGAAATTAAAATTTCAAACTAAATTGTAAACCTACAGTATTATATTTACCAGGCATTGAGAACAATTTTGGATCCATCCTCAATGAAATATCATCTGAGATATCATAGGTAAAGAGATAAGCATCAACCGTTGCATCAATAATCGTAAACACATACCAGCCTGCCGTTAGAATAATTGACAAATCCCTGTATCTTTTGTAATAATTCATATTATTCTCCAGCTGGGTTTTAAACCACTCTTCATTTTCTCTTGAAAAATTATCCGAAGGCCTGGACGGATCAAAAGAACCCGGATCAACATTCGGACCAATCAGGTCAAGATAACTGGCTGTTTCCATCTCGTCATCAATAAAATCAATCAATGCCTGTTTATATTTATTGTAGTTTGTTGAGTTAAAATAAATGAAATAACCAAAAACTCCAAAGCCTGCATAAACAATCGGTATCTTCCAGTACTTTTTATTGTATGCTTGTCCTAATCCCGGCAAAACAGCAGAATACAAACTGGCTTTTCGCGGAGAATGATTCAGTACCACAACACTTTTCTTTTGTGTTTCACTCTCCGGCATCTTCTCAAATTCCGACTGGCCCATTGAAACCAGATTGAAAAAAGCCCCAAAAAATAAAATAAAAAGTAATACCCTCCCTCTCTTCATTGACACAAATAATTACATATTTGCTACAAATATACAGTATAATACGGACAAGACGGAGATTTTGTTGCCTGCCAGAGTTAATTTATCTTAAAAAACAAACCGAAAAGATTGAAATAAAGGATTCTAAAATGGGCCAAAAAAAATCAAATGCACATAACAGACTGGTTACAAGCATATTTAGAGATGCAGGAACTTAACAAAAATTCAGAACAAACTATCTCAGTCTCTGATTTTATCAAAAATACCGATGATCTGTTCCAGTTTCTCACCTGAATTGAAAGGAATAACAATCTTTCCTTTGCCTTTGGCATTCATCCTAAACCGAACCTGTGAAGAAAAAAAGTCTGAGAGTTGTTTTTCAAGTTCGGTAAAGTCAATTTCCTGGTTCCGGTTTTTCTCTTCAGTTACTTTTCCCTCAAAACCACCCCTGTTTATTTTTTGCACCTGACTTTCAACCTTCCTTACGGAAAGGTCTTCAGCAATGATGCGGTAGTACATTTCAATCTGGTCTTTTAGATCTTCTATACCGATCAGAGCCCTTGCATGGCCCATTGAAATCTTTTTTTCCCTTATTCCCAGTTGTATCTCAGCCGGTAATTTTAATAAACGTAAATAATTGGTTATTGTGGATCTTTTCTTCCCAACCCGGTCGCTCAGGTTTTCCTGTGTAAGCTTACATTCCTCAATAAGGCGTTGATATGAAATGGAAACTTCGATGGCATCCAGGTCTTCTCTTTGAATATTTTCTACAAGAGCGAGTTCAAGCATATCCTGATCGTCAGCACTTCTTATGTATGCAGGAATTCTTTTAAGACCTGCCAGAACAGATGCTCTCAGTCGTCTTTCCCCTGTAATCAGCTGGTATTTCCCTCCTTCGGTTGTCCTGACGGTGATTGGCTGAATGATCCCTAATTCCCTGATGGAAGAAGCCAGTTCCTGAATTTTCTCCTCATCAAATTTTGACCTGGGTTGAAAAGGATTGATCTCAATTTTATTCAGATCAATTTCATTGATGGTCCCGATTCTTTCAAACTTTTCCCTGTCAGCATCATCAATTAAAGCACCCAATCCTCTGCCCAGCGCATTTTTCTTTGTCATATGAATAGTTTTCCTTCCTGAGTTGTTAATTTATAAATTGCCCCCGGAGCATTAACAAATTATCAATGCTATTGAATGATCTTCTCAGCTTCAGGAATTTTAGTTTTCTCATTTTTTTGGAGAATCTCCCGGGCCAGATTCAAATAGTTCACGGCACCTCTTGAATTTGCATCATAAAGCAAGGCCGGCTTTCCGAAGCTGGGAGCTTCACTCAATTTGATATTCCGTTGAATAATGGTTTCAAAAACCATTTCCTGAAAATGTTTTCTTACTTCATCCACTACCTGGTTGGAAAGCCTGAGCCTTGTATCATACATGGTCAGTAGAAATCCTTCTACTTCCAGATCAGGGTTCAGCCTGTTTTGGATTATTTTAATGGTATTCAATAATTTACCAAGTCCTTCCAGCGCAAAATACTCACACTGAACAGGAATAATCACCGAGTCAGCACCTGTCAACGCATTTACAGTGAGTAAGCCTAGTGAAGGGGAACAATCTACCAGAACAAAATCATAGTTATGCTTTACCATTTCAAGAACCCGCTTCAGTTTATACTCCCTGTCCGGAAGATTCAGCATCTCAATTTCAGCACCTACCAGATCAATGCTGGCAGGCAATATATCCAGCCCGTCAATTTCACTGTTGAGAATAATATCCTCCGGCTTCACCTCATCTACCAGACATTCGTAAATACTTGTCTTAATATTCCTAACATCAAAACCAAGTCCGGAAGTTGAGTTTGCCTGTGGATCAGCATCTACAATTAATATTTTGAATTCCAGAACTGCCAGGCTTGCAGCAAGATTTATAGCTGTGGTAGTTTTCCCTACTCCTCCTTTTTGATTTGCTATTGCTATGGTTTTTCCCATGAAAATCAGTTTAGTCAATGTTCTCCAATAAATTAAGTTTTCAAAATTACAATATTATGTATTGTAAGAATTTTACAAGGAATTGGAATTGTAAACATTCCATTTTGTTTTATTAACACATTATTAACAAGGGAGTATTAATAACTTTGACCGGAAAGCGTTAAATTTATTGGGATTCAGAGCCTAACACTATGAATTTCAACAAAGAAAGAATTATTTTATAATTTTTACCTCGAATAACTTTGGCCAGTTTTTTCCTGTAATAAATAAGCGTTGGTTATCCTTATCCCAGGCAATCCCATTCAAAACATCGGTATCCGGACGGATATCATTCTTCTCCAGCAAACCGGCAAAATTAATATAGGCCAGTACCTTTCCCGTTATCGGATCAATCACAGCCACTTTATCTGTGGTATAGATGTTTGCATACAACTTCCCATCAATCAATTCCAGCTCATTCAGATTTCTTACCGGGCCATTGTGATCATAAACCTCAATATTTGAAATTTCTGTAAAATACTTCGGTTCAATAAAATAGATTTTTTCGCTCCCATCACTCATTAACAAGTCTTTTCCATTGGTAGTAAGGCCCCAACCCTGTGTACTGTACCGAAAGCGGTTCAGAAACTTGAAAGAAGCCTTATCATAAACAAAACCAATGCCCGAAGTCCAGGTAAGCTGGATAATCTCATCTTTAAAAATACAAATTCCTTCACCAAATAAATCAGGGGGGAGATTTAGACTGGACAACAGGTCCCCGGTCTCCGGTTTTAATTTACGCAGAGAAGATTTACCCCGCTGGCCAGTTCCCTCGTACAAAAATCCGTTTTCATACACCAGTCCCTGAGTATAAGCCTGCCGGTCATGAGGATAGATGTTGACTATCTTATACGACCAGCTTTCAGGAACAATGTCAGACCTTAATATAATTGAAAGTGAACCTGACGAGATAATTTTACCCTCAATAAAAGCTTTCATTGTGATTTTTACATGCCCTGTATTAAAATTCTGACTATTCAGAACAAAAATCCATGCCTCAAGATCCAGTAGTCCTTGTTGCTTTCTTCCGGCCATAACAATAACCGAATCAGGCATTTTGTCAGCTTTTATTTCTTTTGTCTGCAATTTTATTTTATCGCCAACGGTAAATTGCTGATTTTTCTTTGGAGAAATAATTTTTATAGATTTCCGGATAATAGCCTCTGGTTTTTCAGCTTTGGCTAAAGTTGTAGTATTATTCTTATGTGCATCGGAAGGTGGCCGGCTCTGACAGGAAATAAAAACCGTAAGAAGCAATCCAAGATTCAAAATTAATAATTTACCAGATTTCATCGTAATTATTTTTTAAATGCTTTGGAAATTCTCGCCAACAGAGAATCTTTCATCAAATAATCTTTTTTATGCTCATAACTTTCAGGATCCAGCATCTGCCATATTACTCCCCATTCTGGTAATCCACCAAGGTTCCGATCATCAATATAATAATCCGCAAGCACCTTCCGGCTAATATTTTCATCAAACACTTCTTCCGGATAATTTTTGTTTACCGCATAAAACTCTAGTCCTCTTTTCCGGCAAAACTCTACTGCCTCATCCAGCTCTTTTCCACTCCGGTAGGTCCATAAAATAAGTTGATATCCTGCTTTTTGCAATTGTATCAGGGTTTCAATCGCAAACATTATTTCCTTCCCGATATCGGGGTATCTGTGTTCCACAATTGTTCCGTCAAAATCAACGGCAATTTTCAGATTTAAAAATTTGGGATTTTCCAAAGCAGTTTGTTTATAAAATTTCTCAAAAATACTCAACAATAGCTTATAAAAAAAACGGAAGTCAACATATAAAATAAAGTTAACCTATAAACAATATACCAGCAGATGAATGATACTTATTAAATAATTTGCTTTTCCCGGCAAGTTCACATCCTTTTCCAAGGATCCTTCTATTGGGAGCTTGTCAACAAATCATTTGTAGAAATAATTCGGGATTTTTGAAACCAATAATAAAACGAAGGCGTATATTGAGACAAATCTAACATCAAAACATTTTGGAACCAACATCACAACATAAGATATTCATCCATGTTTTGTTGAATTCATTTGTCACTCCTTTTTACAAGCAAATTGAGAAAATAAATTTTAGTTGGCAATATAGAAAAGCACTGAGCCACACCAACCCTTGTTTAATCAGGGACAATAGCCCCTAAACTCAGTTTTCTCAGAACGGTTATAGGAATCGTTCATTCTTCAATTTCTACCTGATAACCAGCATAAGCTATGGATACAGTTTGTACTTCCTATGGAGATTTATTGCGGCAAATTCAAATATGCTTTTATTAATACATTTTAAATTACCAAAAAACATGAAAAAGATTTATTTAGGATTATTGTGTAGCCTGTTTATGGTTACCAGCTGGGGGCAAATTGCGTTTCAACAGGTTGCACCTCTGCCTCCTGCACCTCAAAATATTGCAAACTTTGACGGTGCAGAACGAAGTTCAATTGCTTTTGCCGATATTGATAATGACAATGACCAGGATGTGCTGATTACCGGTAGTGGTGGTTATTATCAACATTTCACGAAACTCTTTATCAATGATGGTATTGGAAACTTTTCTGTGGTAAAAGAGACTGCTTTTGATGGAATTGGTTATGGCTCAATTGCTTTTGCAGACATCGACAATGACAATGACCAGGATGTGCTGATTACCGGTGAAAACGACTCTAATAAAAGAATCGCTAAACTTTACACCAACGATGGTACCGGAAACTTTTCAGAGGTCACCGGAACTCCATTTGATGGGGTCTGGCTAAGTTCTATAGCATGGGTTGACATAGATAACGACAACGATCAGGATATACTAATTACCGGTGAAAACGACTATGATAAAAGAATCGCTAAACTTTATACCAATGATGGTAACGGAATCTTTTCAGAGGTCACCGGAACTCCATTCGACGGAGTTAGATCAGGATCCATCGCTTTTGCCGATATCAATAATGACAATGATCAGGATGTGCTGATTACCGGTGAAGACAGTTCCGGTGTTAGAATTGCAAAACTTTATTCCAATAATGGAAATGGAAGCTTTACCGAGGTTACAGGAATCCCATTTGAAGGAGTTAAATATGGTTCCGTTGCTTTTGCTGATATCGACAATGATAACGATCAGGATGTACTGATTACCGGTGATAACGGACCGTCTTCGGTAAAGCTTTACGCAAATAATGGAAATGGTAATTTTTCGGAAGTCACAGGAACTCCTTTTGATAAGGTTTTTGCTAGCTCCATTAGTTTTTCCGATATTGATAATGACAATGACCAGGATGTACTGATTACAGGACATAACGGATATACCAGCATTGCAAAACTTTATACGAATGATGGAAATGGCAGCTTTACGGAAGTAACAGAAACTCCTTTTATGGGGGTTTATTATGGTTCAGTTGCTTTTGCAGATATTGATAATGATAACGATCAGGATGTACTCATTGTTGGAGGAAGTGCAATTTACAATCAACTTCTTGCAAACCTCTTTATCAACAATGGAAGTGGTCAGTTTGCATTGGTAACTGGCTCTCCATTTAATGGTGTCAGTGCAAGCTCCATCGCCTTTACAGATATTGATAATGACAATGATCAGGATGTGCTGATTACCGGTTTTAATAATTCTTTTCAACGTATCACAGAGCTTTATTCCAATGATGGAAGTGGCAACTTTACAGAAGTCGCAGGAACTCCTTTTGAGGGAGTCTGGATGAGTTCAGTAGCATTTGCTGACATCGATAACGACAATGATCAGGATGTACTGATTACCGGTGAAAATAGCTCATATCAAGTCCTTGCGAAACTCTATACCAATGATGGAAGTGGCAACTTTACAGAAGTCATCGGAACCCCTTTTGACAGTGTAAAAAACGGTTCCATTGCTTTTGCTGATATCGATAATGACAATGATCAGGATGTACTGATTACCGGTGAAAACAGTTCCGGTGAAAAAATTGCAAAACTCTATACCAATAATGGTAATGAAAACTTTACCGAGGTTACAGAAGTCCCATTTGAAGGGGTTAAAGATGGTTCCGTAGCTTTTGCTGATATCGACAATGATAACGATCAGGATGTACTGATTACCGGTGATAACGGATCACCTTCGGTAAAGCTATATGCAAATACTGGAAATGGTAATTTTTCGGAAGTCACAGGAACTCCTTTTAATGGAGTAAGTGGGGGCGATATTGCTTTTGCAGATATCGATAATGATGATGACCAGGATGTATTTATTACCGGATACCAAAGTTCATTCCCTTCTTTTAGAAGCATTGCAAAGCTCTATATGAATGATGGAGACGGCAACTTTACTGAAGTCACAGGAACTCCTTTTGAGGGAGTGAGCGGAAGCTCAATAGCTATTGCAGATTTTGATAATGATAATGATAAAGATTTAATAATTACCGGATATAACGGGATCCTCCCTTCTTCGAAACTTTTTACTAATAATGGAAGTGGTGCATTTTCTGAGGCTGATGGAATTCTATTAACAGGGGTTTCAGGAGGTTCTATTGCAGTTTGTGATATTGACAATGACAATGACCAGGATGTACTTATTACAGGAGAAAACAGCTCAAAACATTACATTGCAAATCTTTATAGGAATATCTCCTGTAGCTCAACCACTGGTACGGATATCCAGACAGCATGTGGAAGTTTTACCTGGATAGATGGAATCACTTACACAAGCAGTAATAATACGGCAACTTTCACCCTGACAAATTCAACAGGGTGTGATTCTATCGTTACACTGAACCTGACTATTAATACAATAGACATAAATGTAACCACAACAGGTTCAAGCATTACAGCAAATGAAACCGGAGCCTCTTATCAATGGATAAATTGCAACAATAACAATGCTGTAATTGCCGGAGAATCTTCTCAAAGTTTCACTGCATCTGAAAATGGTGATTATGCAGTTGTTGTATCAAAAAATGGATGTACAGACACTTCAGCATGTATAACTATTTCCACAGTTAGCATAGAAGAAAACACCTTATTTAATAATGTTTCCATCTTTCCTAATCCAAATCAGGGTCAGATTAATATTGATTTAGGCAGCTTAAAAGATGTTTCTTTAAAAGTATTTACGATAAGCGGACAATTGATATTTAATAAAGAAAATATCAGGGATTCAATCTATCAGTTTGAAATAAATGACGCACCAGCAGGGATTTACTTTATTGAAATATGCACTCAGGGAATGAAACAACAATATAAACTGGTTAAAAAGTAACAATCTGCCAAAAAATACAAAAGACAAAGCTACCTTTCTTGAAGGTGGCTTTGTCTTTTCCCTTCAAACTAAAACTCATTAGAATTCCTTCACTAAAATTATATCAAACATGAAAATCAAATTCCCGAATATTCCTAATCACTCCTTCCATCAGCTTTTCCCGTGCCTCCTCACTGGTCCAGGCTATATGCGGGGTGAGTACAAGTTTATGAATCTTACTGATTTTCAATAAAGGATTGTCTATTTCTACAGGTTCCTGACTAAAAACATCTATTCCTGCTCCACCAATCAAGTCATTATCAATAGCTTCTGCAAGTGCATATTCATCTACAATCCCTCCCCTGCCAGTATTTAACAAAAACGCATCATGCTTCATTTGCTTCAGCTCTTTTTGTCCGATCAGGTCCTTTGTTCTTTCATTCAAAGGACAGTGGATAGATATCACATCAGAGCTTTTCAGAAGTTCACTCAGGGTAGTGTGTTTAAAATCAGCATTCAGGTTGTCTCCCGATGTGGAAAAATAGATCACCTTTGCTCCGAATGCGTGTGCAATTTCTGCTACACGCTTTCCAATTGTTCCCAGGCCTATGATTCCAAATGTTTTTCCATTCAATTCCCTCCAGCTTTGTCCTAAATGTGTAAAAACCCGACTGGCAGAATAAGCTCCGTCTTTCACAAAATGATCATAGTAAGGAATCCGGTTAAACAGATAAAACAAGAGGGAGAAAGTATGCTGTGCCACACTTTCCGTGCTGTATCCGGCTACATTTTTTACCATTATACTTTTCTTAGCTGCATAATCAAGGTCCACATTATTCATTCCGGTAGCTGCCACGCAAACCAGTTTCATTTCAGGGCAGGCGTCCATCACCACACGGTCAATAACTACCTTATTGGTAATAACCACCTCATTGCCTGAAATTCTGTTGATCCGTTCATCTGCAGATGTAAACGGATAAGTGGTCAGTGTTCCCAGTTTTTCTAATTCTTTCAGACCTTTTACTTTTCCAACTGTTTCGGTATCAAGAAATACAATTTTCATACGACTTCAATTTCTTTTTAAATCCATCTTTTCCCTAAAGCAAACGATTAAAAACCAGACACAATAAAACATGCCATAAAGGTTTACAAAAATATAGTAATAATCAATTTAAAATTATGTAAATTTGTTTTTTACCTAAAAGATTCTTCTTTTATCCCGGAACGGATTTTCAGATAAATGATGAAATAATACGAATACCTGAACGTAAATGTCAGAAAAAACACGTAAAACTGTATCCCTGGTCCTTGGTAGTGGTGGCGCCAGAGGGCTTGCCCACATAGGTGTGATCAAATGGCTTCTGGAAAATAATTATGAAATTAAATCAATTACAGGATGTTCCATAGGTTCACTGATTGGTGGTGTTTATGCTACAGGCAAACTGGAGCAACTTGAAAAATGGATGAGTTCTATTACCAGTGCTGACATTATTACCTTACTGGATATCTCATGGGACGGAAGCGGATTGTTTAAAGGCGATAAAATAATAAACACGCTTGTTGATCTTGTTGGTGAAACACAAATTGAAAACCTGCCTATTCCATTTACTGCAGTTGCTGCCGACATTCAGGCAGAAAAAGAAGTCTGGATCAACTCCGGCTCTCTTTTTAATGCCATCAGAGCATCTATCTCACTCCCTCTTTTTTTCACTCCTGTTGATTATAAAGGGACAAAACTGATTGATGGCGGGGTGTTAAATCCGGTTCCGATTGCACCCACTTTTGGCGACAATACCGATCTTACCATTGCTGTTAATCTGGGAGGGACTTTAAGCAATACTGGTAATGATGCCATTCACAAATCTGAAAAACAAATAAATTACATGCGCTTTCAAACCGGCATAAAAAAATTCATTCAAAAACTTAATGAGGGTAGTAAGGAAAACGTGACACAAAACAGAAATATGTATGATGTGGCCAATATGGCTTTCGATGCAATGCAAAGTACAATCGGCAGGCAAAAGATTGCAGCTTACCCTCCTGATGTTGTCATAGAAATTGCAAGAAATGCCTGTGGAACCCTGGAATTTGACCGGTCATCAGAAATGATAGATTTGGGATATAGGACTGCAAAAACTTATTTTACCAGGAATAACTATTAATGTGACTTGATTATTTTACACAACATAATGATAAAAAATCATATAGATACAATCAAATCATTCATTTGAATATGCATTTTATATTTATTCATTCAAAAACCTCATCTTATGAATAATTCAATTTTATCAGTTAACGAAATCCGGGCTCATATTAATAACTGGTGGGTAATCCTGCTCCTGGGTTTTATTTTTTTTGCTATGGGTTTTATCGTAATGGCCAATCCGCTGGAAAGCTATGTGGCACTTGCCATATTCTTTGCTGCAAGTATGTTGGTGTCAGGTATTTTCCAGATTGTATTTTCCATCGCTAACCGGGAAGAAGTTGAAGGCTGGGGATGGCAACTGGCCCTGGGAATTATGGAAACCATCATTGGATTGATTCTGATATTCAACCTTGGAATAACACTGGCTATTTTGCCATTTTATGTTGGTTTCTGGCTGTTGTTCCGGTCTTTTGCCCTGATTGGATTTTCTTTTGAATTAAAAAACTATAAAGTAATGAGCTGGGGTTATTATCTTGTATTTGGAATTCTACTGGCATTGTTTGCCTGGCTTATTATTTTACGGCCCGTATTTGGTGGAATTACCATTATTACATGGACAGCCATCGCATTTATAATTGCAGGTACTGCACACATTATGCTTTCCTTCCGGTTGAAGAAAATAAATAACAGAATTGTTAAAGTTGAAAAAGCCTTGGAATAGTATTTCCTGAAGCACAACATTAGTAATATCTGAGAACCTCAGATAGTTGATTTACTTATCCGATCGTGAGTTTTCACTGCCGGATTCTTTCTCTTTTAAAAGTATTGATTCAAAAAAACTTTCAAACCCTTCCAGAGGTGCCTTAGCTGGTATTTTGAGTAACCGTGAATTCCTGTCAATTAAGATAAACGTAGGGTAAGCCCGTACATTATACTTTTCGGGTAAATCAGAATGAGCTCCTATATATAAAAAGTTCCATTTGTAAGAATAGAGTTCTATCCGGTTTTTCATATCTTCGGGTGTTTTATCAACTATCAGGGTAAGTACCGCCAAATCACTTTTAAACTTTTTAGCGAGCTCTCCAAGTTCCGGAAACTGAACCTGACAGGCATAATTTTGAAAACCTGCAAAATTAAAATAAACGTAACGTCCCTTAAAGTCTTTAAGACTCACCCATTTTTTTTCAGCATTCAATAAGCTGAAACCTGGTGCAGGATTACCCGGATCCAGACGGGTCACCTTCCATCTTATGTATGATGCAAGACTTTTATGCAATTTCACTGAGGTAGATTTTCTCAATCCTTCAAGCAATTCAAGTAATACTTCTTTTGAAAAATCAGATTGAAAGAATTCCTCATAAATTCCTTTGAGCAAAGCCAGTTCCAGTAAACTGTCACTATTAAAAAATTCTCTTTTCTTCAGGAATGCTTTTAACTCAGGATAACTTTTGTCTCTGTATATGGAAATAACCACTTCCTGGTTCTCAGGCAATTTGGTAACATTATATAGAAATCGCCTATAAACCCGGTTAAATAAATCATAAAAAGCGGGATTATTAATTGCAACACTCAGGGAAGAAAACCGTGGGTAAAGTTGTTGCTTCCGGATCCCGGAGAAATCCAGAAACTCCAGCTCCTCCATCCTGTATTCCATATATTCAAGGAAAAAGCGATTTCTTACCCCGGCAAAAGAACTATCAAGCACTTTTTTAAAATTTTCTATATCCGGTTTTGAATTTCTTGTATAAATGTCCAGAGCATATTCATTAAAAAAAGGAGTAAACAGTTTATCAAACTTATGGATCAGCATGTTCAGATCATCTTCCCCTATATCTTCAATTCCTAACTGAACAAGTTCAGGTTTAAAAAACGGATTTAGGACATCTTCATCAGATTTTGGACTTTTTGGGGGAAGCAATATACGGTAATGTCTCCCCGGTTCCACAAAAAAATACCCCTGAACTTTTCCAAGGTTAACTTTAATCTGACGTACAAGCTTACTTTCGAAACTAATTATAAAGTCTCCGGTTTTGCTGATTCTGGTTTTCCCAGCAATTTCAGAATAACCGGTGAACGGATCAACGGAATAGACAAATTTGAGTGAATCACCTGCATAATCCGGGGAATGACCGGAAATGACAATATTACCTGCAAGTCCTTTTCCTGAGAAGGAACCTAATAAAACAAAAAACAGTAATGGAAGAATTTTAATCAACATCCTGCGGAGTATCGTTAATTATCCTGTCCTTAAGCTCTTCCGAACCCGGTAAGAATTTCCTTGCATCTCCACCATGCCTCAAAATATCCCTGACAATGCTGGAATTCACATATGTATGGTCAGGAGCCGTTAACAAAAAAACTGATTCAATACCTGAATCCATTGCCTTATTCACCTGGGCAATGGCTCTCTCATATTCGAAATCGGCAGCTGTACGCAGGCCTCTCAATAAAAATCCTGCATGAACCGACTTGCAAAAGTCAACGGTTAGTTCTGTATAATCCATCACCTTAACATTCGGAACATCTTCAAACACATCACGTATCCATCCCAGCCTTTTTTCAAGGGGATAAAAGCCTTTTTTATTGGTATTTAAACCAATGGCTATAATTATTTCATCAAAAATTGTGAGAGCTCTTTTAACCACAGACTCATGGCCTATGGTAAAAGGATCGAACGAACCGGGAAAGACGGCTATTTTCTTCATTATAAAAGAATTAAAATGAATATCTGAAAAAACAAAATATTCCTGGACAGCTTACTATCCAAGCAAATTTAAAACTTTTAATTGGAATACAAGACATTCACATTGAAAATGGTCCTGACGGTCAAATATAAAAAATGGAAAAGAAATTACCAGGGAAATTAATCTACTTCAAGAACTGCTTTAATATTTCTTGGATTTTTAACCTTTTCTTTCAGCAAAGCAAGTTCAAGCACTTCCGTAATTGTATTAACATAATGAAAAATAAGACCCTTTAAATAAATATCTTTTATTTCCTGAATATCCTTCCGGTTTTCTTCAGAAAGAATTAATTCTTTTATATTTGCCCGCTTGGCGGCAAGAATTTTTTCTTTAATTCCACCAACCGGTAATACCTTTCCCCTGAGTGTAATTTCTCCGGTCATTGCCAGCTTTTTTTTCACTTTTCGCTGAGTAAAGGCAGAAGCTATGGAAGTTGCCATTGTAACTCCGGCAGACGGGCCATCTTTAGGAATGGCACCTTCCGGTACATGAATATGAATATTCCAATGATCAAATATTTCGGGTGGCAGGCCAATAAAGTCTGAGTTTGCTTTCAGAAATTCATGGGCAATAACTGCTGATTCTTTCATTACATCTCCCAGGTTTCCTGTAAGCGTAAGGCGTCCTTTCCCTGCACTCAGGCTGGTTTCAACCATAAGAATCTGCCCTCCGACAGGTGTCCAGGCAAGTCCGGTAACTACTCCTGCAAATTCATTCCCTCCATAAACATCCTTCAAATATTCCTTTTGCCCTAAAATATCAACTATATCATTCACATCCAGTGTTTTATTATACTTATCACCAAATGCAATTCTTTTTGCAATACTTCGTATAACTTTTGCAATTTTCTTATCCAGTTCTCTTACTCCCGATTCTCTTGTATAATCAACTACTATTCGTTCGATGACTTTTTTTGAAAATACCAGATCCCCTTTTTTCAATCCGTGTAAGTTAAGTTGTTTAGGAATCAGATGTCTCCTAGCAATCTCAATTTTCTCCTCTACAATATAACCATTGATCTCAATCATTTCCATGCGGTCACGTAATGCCGGACTGATTGTATTTAAAGTATTGGCTGTGGCAATGAACAATACATTGGACAAATCATAATCCACTTCGAGATAATTATCATGAAAGGTACTGTTTTGTTCCGGATCAAGAACTTCAAGCAGGGCAGAAGAAGGATCTCCTCTGAAATCATTCCCCACCTTGTCAATTTCATCAAGGATGAATACCGGATTTGAAAATTTAGCCTTTTTTATATTCTGAATGATCCTTCCCGGCATTGCACCGATATAAGTTTTTCTGTGACCTCTGATCTCCGCCTCATCATGCATTCCTCCCAGTGACATTCGTATGTAAGAACGCCCTAATGCTTTGGCAACCGACTTTCCCAATGAAGTTTTGCCAACTCCGGGAGGTCCATATAAGCAGATGATAGGAGATTTCATATCTCCTTTAAGTTTTAATACTGCAAGATGCTCCAGAATTCTCTCTTTCACCTTTTCCAGGCCATAATGATCTCTATCCAGGATACGCTCCGCTCTTTTCAAATTAAAGTTATCTTTTGAATACTCACCCCAGGGCAGATCAAGAAGAACCTGAAGGTAATTCAGCTGAACCGAATATTCAGCCACAGCCGGATTCATTCTTTGCAATTTCTCAACTTCCCTCTCAAATGCCTTTTTTACCTGATCATTCCATTTTTTCGTTTCCGCTTTTTTTGTCAGTTCCTCCACCTCCTGATCCATCGGATTCCCACCCAGTTCATCCTGAATGGTCTTCATCTGCTGATGCAACATATACTCGCGTTGTTGCCTGTCCAGTTCAAATTTCACTTTCGATTGGATATCATTTTTTAGTTCCAGCATCTGAACTTCCTTGGTAAGAAGCTCCAGTAATTTTGTACTTCGCTCCTTTAGACCCGGAAATTCAAGCAAGGTTTGTTTTTCTGTTATTTCAACATTTGAATTGGCACAAATAAAATTAATTAAAAACTCTGAGCTCTCAATATTTTTAACGGCAAATGAAGCTTCCTGCGGGATATTTGAAGAAAGCTTGATGATTTTCAGGGATATATCCTTTAAGGACTGTACCAGCGCAACAAATTCTTTATCATTTTTCCCAGGACGTTTGTCTTCCTGAGGTTCAACATTGGCCTTAAAGTAAGGTTCAGTAGTAACAACTTCTTTTACCATAAACCTTTTTTTCCCCTGGATAATAACGGATGTACTACCGTCAGGCATTTCCAGTATCTTCAATATTTGTGCAACGGTCCCAACCTGATTCAGATCTTTCACCTCAGGATCGTCAATTTCAGCATCTTTTTGCGACAAGGCACCCAGGATTTTCCCTCCCTGATAAACATCTTTTACCAGGGACAAGGATTTATTTCTCCCTACGGTTATTGGAATAACCACCCCCGGAAACAATACTGTATTCTTTAAAGGAAGAATTGGCAAATGTTCAGGCATGTCCACATTCTTTATTGACTCCTCATCTTCTTCCGATATAAGCGGAATAAATTCTCCATCATCCTCCATTGAGGCTCCAATAAAAATTTCTCCAAACTTAGATTTATTACTACCGTTCATATTTAACTTTCTCGATTATACTATCAAATTTTTCTCCCTCACCCGGGTTGTTAAATTCCCGAAGTTATTAAAAGCTGGTCAATTTGGCATACTTTTTCATAAATCCCGGGAGAATGTAAATAAGCAATCTATGTGCCAAAATAGTCAATATCATATTTTTTTTCAGAACTAAAAGGAAACTTTTTCACCAGCCTGTTGGTCAGAAAAAAAAAGCCCCGAAAACGGGGCTGATTAAAAAATCCTGTATATCCTTATTTTGTTCGGTTTTTCATATGATTTTTATACCTGTTCATAAATTTATCAACCCGTCCTGCCGTATCAACCAACTTCATCTTTCCTGTATAGAAAGGATGTGAGGTATTTGAAATTTCCACTTTAATTAACGGGTATTCTTTACCGTCATCTAGGGTTATTTTGTCCTTTGATGCTGCAGTTGACCGTGTCACAAAATACTCACCGTTTGACATATCTTTAAAAACGACCAAACGATAATCTTTTGGATGAATTCCCTTTTTCATATCTCTTGCTATTTAATAATTCATTTTTTATGGGGTGCAAAGATAAGGATTGTAAATAAAAAACCAAAATCTGAAGATTTATTTTTCAGATTTCCATTTTATTTACCCTTCTTTCCTATTGCCATCTCATCTTTAAAGCGTATAAATGGTGTATTTATATCGAACAAATAACGATAAGTTATATGTGTTTTTGCATGTTTGGCTCCCAGTGCCTTGTATATTGAGATCATTTTGGGATTAAAATCCCCCACCCAGGATAATTCCAGTTCTTTATAATGCGTTTTTTTGCGATAAACTTCAAAGAGCTTTTTAAAAATAACCGATTCTATTCCTGTATTTTGAAAAGCCGGATCAATTCCTGCAATTATTGCCCTCATCCGGGTCATTTCCTTTTTCTGTTTGTAATAATAAAAACGTATTAAATTCCACAGGTTCAGTTTTCCTTTAAAATGGCGTAATATCTGGTTTAGATCGGGGAAAATAATATAAAACGCAATGGGTTTCCCTTTATGATATGCATACCACACCAGTTCTTCATCAAGTACCACTTTTGCCTCTTCAAATGTTTCCTTTACCTTAACCGGATCAAGGGGGGTATAATCTTTCTTAAATGCTGCCCATGCAGCATTATAGACCGTCACCATATCTGCAACAAACTTGTCTATATTGCTGAAATCCGCATGAACAAATGTAAGATCAGGTTTTCTTTCCACCCATGAGGCTATTTTTTTAAATCTTTCAGGAAAGGCAGTTACTGAACCCACATCCAGATGATAGCTATATTGTTCAAAATAATTTCTGAAACCGTAATCTTCAAAAAATGACTGATAATATTCTTTGTGATAGGGCATTCCATAGCCCGGGTGTGTAAAACCCTTTACAAGCAACCCCCAATGGCTTTCATTCTCACCAAAATTAACCGGTGCATCCATCCCGTCCATTCCTTCCTTTTTCAACCAGTTAACAGCCGCATCAAACAGAATAAATGCTGCTTCTTTATCTTCAATAACCTCGAAGAAACCTGCTCCTCCAATAAGCTGGCTATATGCTTTGGCCTTTTTCAGGTTATAAAAAGCTGCTATTCTACCTATCAACCTACCGTCATTTGATTTAAGTATCCATCGAATTGCCTTACCCTCAGTGAACATTGGATTATACGCAGGATCAAAGATTCTGTTGATATCCCTGTCAAGCGGACAAACCCATGGTTCATCCTTATGATAAAGCTTTTTTGGAACCTTAAGGAAATCTTCTGCTGATTTCTTATCTTTTACCTCAAGTAAAGTCATATTTTATTTATGAGAAGTTAAACCAGCTTTTCACTTCCTTCAGTTTGGTTCTGTCTTCTGATTTATGGTAATATTCGTTTGTAGTTTTATCGTAAGAATAATCTTCCTTCCAATCATTTGCGTTATGTATAATCTCATCCACGGCATTGAGGAAATACTCAACTTCAGCATTTGTTGTTACTGGGTGCAGGCTCCACCTGACCCATCCCGGCTTCTCAGACAAATCTCCTTCTTCAATCTTCTTCGCGATTCTCATGGACTCCTCATGAGTAACACCCAGCAAAAAATGGCCATAAGTGCCTGCACAAACACAACCGCCTCTCACCTGAATTCCATATCGGTCACTCAACAACTTCACAATTAAATTATAGTGCACCTCCTCATGGTAGAATGAAACCACACCAATCCGGTTTTTTGCATTATCTGCCAGAATTTTTATACCCGGAATTTTCAGCAATCCTTTAAAAGCCTGGTCAACCAGTTCTATTTCTCTTTTCTCCATACTGGCAGTACCCATCTGCTCTTTCACCTGAATTGCCAGGGCAGCCCGTATCCCCTGAATAAAACCGGGAGTTCCTCCATCTTCTCGTAACTCAATATCATCCACGTACTTATATTCTCCCCACCGATTCGTCCAGTCCACTGTTCCTCCACCCGGACTATCAGGAGATTGCCGGTGATACAGGGAAGAATCAAATACCATAACCCCGGAAGAACCCGGCCCACCCAAAAACTTATGCGGTGAGAAAAAAACCGCATCCAGTTTCATCAAAGGGTCTTCCGGATGCATATTTATTTCAGCATAGGGAGCTGAAGCTGCAAAATCGATAAAACATAGCCCCTCATTTTCATGCATTATTTTCGCCATCTCATAATAAGGAGTAATTACTCCTGTCACGTTGGAGGCAGCGGTAAAAGCACCAATTTTAAATTTCCGGTCTTTGTATTCTGTCAACTTTCTGCGTAATTCATCCAGATCAACAAGAAGATCTGGTCCTGGTTGGAGAATTACCACATCTGCTATAGTCTCATACCATGAAGTATGATTGGAATGATGTTCCATGTGGGTTACAAAGACGACAGGCTTTTCATTTTCCGGAATTGTTTCCATATCAAAAAGATCCGGATTAACTTTCAGTCCAAGAATACGTTGCAATTTATTAATTACCCCGGTCATCCCAAAACCTCCATAAATCAGCACATCATTTTCATTCGCATTTACATGTTTTTTAATAATGTCCCTCGCTTCATGATAAGCCCATGTCATCCGGGTACCTGTTTCGCTTGTTTCTGTATGTGTATTGGCTACAAACGGACCAAATTTATGGGCAATTTTCTCTTCAATCGGGCCATACAACCGCCCTCCTGCTATCCAATCGTTATAAATTATCTTTTTTTCACCATAAGGGGTCCTGAAGGGGTAGTCATACCCTATTGTATTTTTACGGAATTTTTCAAAATGATTTTCCAATGAAGTCATGGCTGATAAATATTTTATCTAATTACGACTGGCAAGTTTTGATAATAACCTGAGAATCTCAAGATACAGCCAAACCAGGGTAACGAGCAATCCGAAAGAGCCATACCATTCCATGTATTTAGGCAGGTTTGCCTGTGAGCCTTTTTCAATAAATTCAAAATCAAGTACGAGATTCAGAGCTGCAATTACCACAACAAAGAGACTGATTCCTATTGATAGCATACTGTTACCATACAGGAACCCCATTCGCACTCCAAACAAACTCATTACAAAACTCAGAAGATAGACAATGGCAATTCCTCCGGTTGCTGCAAAAACGCCCATTCTGAATCGCTCGGTAACTTTTATTATTCTTGACTTATACAAAAACAACATTGCAAAAAAGGTTCCAAAAGTAAGTGCAACAGCTCTCATTACCAATCCCTGATCTGCAAACTGTGCCTCAATAATTGCAGACAATCCGCCCAGCATCAAGCCTTCCAAAACTGCATACAAAGGAACCGTATAACCAGCCCATTCTTTCTTAAAAATGGTAACCAATGCCAGTATAAAGCCTCCGATTCCTCCACCAATCAGGTAGGGCATTACGGCAGCTGCACCTGTGGTTACATCTGCTGTACCAAAAAACTTTGACCATGTATATACTGCGCCTAATAATAAAAGAAGAAAACTCAGAATGGTTTTATTAATGGTGCCTGAAAGAGTCATTACTTCTTCTCCTGCTGTTGTAGGAACACTTCTAAAAACCTTATCGCTTAAAGCCGGATTTGATGATCTCATTATATTCATAATTCAAATTTTTAAATTTATGCTACAAAGATAACTCTCTTTTTCTAATTTTAAGTTGTAATGAGTACAGAGTTACCAATCTGTTTAGTGAATATCAATGATTCTGTGATCGATGAGTACAAAGGTAAGAATAATAAGGAAGGTATAAACAACATAAGTTTTTAGCGGAATGTAACGCTTAGGTGGAATATGTAATCTGTAATAATTAAACCAGATCAGGAATCCTTTTTCAAAAATATAGACAATAACGGTGGCAAGGGCCACTCCAACAGTCCCATAATATCTTACCAGATAAATACTTAACAAAACATTCAGAATTATCTCAATCCCGGATGCAATCATTATTATTTTGGTTTTTTTCAATCCGATCAATAAAGTCTGGGGAAAAACCAGCCTGGGAATAATCAGTAAAAGGTACATCATAAACACATCTGCACTCCGGAGAAACTCCGGATTGAAAACAATGGGATAAAACCAGCGCGACAACAACATGGTAACAATAGAAATAGGGAAAAGAAAATGCATTAGCCGTCTTGACTGATGCCTGATGACATCCATTGATTTATTCAAGCCATCATGTTTTCCTATTTCAGAAATCATAGCGTTTGACAAACCGTGAGCCAATATAATTGTTAACGGAAGTTCTTTAGCACCGTACCGGAAAATTGCAAATCTATCTACATCCAGGGCCCTAGTTATTACAATACCATCAATGTATTGTGCCGAACCACTTAATAAAGCACTTACAATCAAGGGCGCTGCAAGGGTTAAATGTTCTTTAATATAATCCCAGGAAAATTCAAATTTGGCATATTTAAATACCAGAACAACCACCCAGATCATACGAATAGCAGAAATAACAACAAGACCTGCCAATGACCAGAGAAAATCCATATTCTTAAAAACAGGAATCAACACCAGAACCAGCTGGATACTGTAAGTTATAATCCCGTAAACAAAGATTGAATTAGGCTTATTCCGGATAAGATAGATGTATTCAATTAAAACAGGAGGATTGCTAAGCAGAATATAAGCCAGCAAAAGATTAATGTACGGGATATTACCTCCCATGTCATAGACCACAAAATTTCCTCTTAAACCCAGGCCAATAAGAAAAACCAAAACACTAAAAACCATAAGAACGATAAAAGCATTAAATATCTCAGGGGATTTATGTTTCGTCATGGCACCCCGCCTGTCAAACGCTTTATTACTATGTGTAAGAGAAAGAAAAGATTGAATAATTCCGGTTACCCAAAAGAAACTAACAAAACCAGCAATAAATAAAAAAACCTCAAACAGGCCAATATCGGCCTTGGACATCTGGCTTTTTGTAAATAATATACTTATGATTAGAAATGTTGTAAACCTCATCAACTGATACAATTGAAGGCTTCCAACATTTGTAAAAACTTTCTTAAGGTTCAAGCGGACTTTTTGTTAAGAGATTTGTATTTATTCATTGAACGCACCAAAGATAAAAAATCTTCTTATGCCTATACTTAAATTAATGCTATTTCTTTTTGGAAAACTTAAAAAGAAACCATTATCTTTGCATTCCGAAAACAGGCCTCCCTGCCGTCAGGGAGGCTCGAAAAACATCAAAGCACAGCTTTGTGATTTTCGGGATTAGAGCACTGGATTGTGGCCCGGGGTTATGTTGTTTGAAAATATTATGGTGGATGTAGCTCAGTCTGGTTAGAGCACTGGATTGTGGTTCCAGGGGTCGTGGGTTCAAGTCCCATCTTCCACCCAAAATACCGTTCCTATTTACGGGAACGGTATTTTTTTACCACTAAAAACTGTTTGTCAAAAGAAAATGAAACAGGAAAACATCAGGACTTATTTAGCGTTGAGCTTTGCCATGTTTTTCTGGGGCTTTTCATTTATCTGGTTTAAACAGGCAAATGAATACTACCCTCCCCTCACTATAGTATTTGCCAGATTATTGATTTCTTCTGTTTTGCTTCTTTTTTACTCCTGGATGAAAGCTTATCTTATCAAAATTTCAAGAAAAGAACTGTTATTTTTTTTGTTGTTGTCTTTGTTTAATCCGTTTTTCTATTTCATTGGGGAAAGTATGGGACTTTCCAGAGTAAGCTCCACAACCGGAGCCATAATCATTGCTACAATTCCCGTTTTTGTACCTTTTGCAGCTCACTTTTTTCATAAAGAAAAACTTTCCTGGCTCAATTATGCCGGCAGTGTAATTTCATTTACCGGTGTTCTTTTTATTATTCTCAGAAAAGATTTAAGTATCGCAGCTTCTCCAACCGGAGTGTTGTTTCTGTGTTTTGCCGTGTTCTCGGCAGTAGTATATACGATTCTCCTTCGAAAAATCAGTTTCAAATACAGGCCAGTTTTTATTATTACCATTCAAAACTTATTTGGCACAATCCTTTTTTTACCTCTGTTTCTCATAACTGATCTGAAAATCATTAAACAAATACCATTTAGCACCGCTGCCATTTTACCTGTTCTTGAACTGGCAATATTTGCTTCCTCTTTCGCCTTTATTTTTTATGCTTATGGAATTAAGAAAATCGGAGCGGGTAAAGCAAGTATTTTTACCAATACTATTCCAATATTTACAGCCGTCTTTTCCATTTTTATTCTGGGAGACATACTTACTATGCAGATTGTAGTGGGGATTCTTATTGTAATCACCGGGCTGTTTTTATCCCAAATAAAAAAGGGAGTTTTTAAATCCACGGAAAGTATTCATCAGGATTAATTTAGTAAATTCACAATCCTGCTTTTCCTTATCATCCTTTCAGTAGGCTGCATAACCTTAAGACCGGAGGGAACAGACTTAAAACGAACCTCTTCAGGAAGTTTAACAGGTTCTCCGTCATAATGAACCCACCCGGGTTTTGCTCTTTTTATTACAGCATCTTTCACCCGGGTCATTTCATAGTAGTTTGAAATATTGATGGTTTTGCTGATTACCTGAACTCCCATCAGTGGAGCAAATATATGCGGGAAAGGCGAAATGATGCACAGATCAAGCAAACCATCGTCTATTTTAGCATCGGGAGAAATAAAAGCATTATTTCCAAACTGACCTGCATTGGCAAATGTGATCAAAAAGGAGCTGGTTTTGAGCTCCTTTCCGTCAAACTGAATCACAAAATCTTCTGACTTGTATTTCGTAAATTCTTTCAGAACTATTTCAAGATATTTCTTAAATCCGCGAACTGTCTGATTCGAGAAGACATGGGCTATTTCTGCATCAAATCCAATTCCGGCAGTGCAAAAAAACGGGATATCATTTACCATTCCATAATCAATATCTATGATCTTATGCTCATCAATCAGGGATATAGAATCAGCAAGCTTTACAGGTATCTGCAAATGTCTGGCCAGCCCATTCCCCGATCCGTTTGGAAGCACACCCATAAGGGCTCCCGTTTGTGCCAGATATTTTCCAACCGTATTTACAGTTCCATCTCCTCCAATTACCATAAACTTCCTGCATCCATTATCTAGTTGTTGCGTGATAAACTCCCTTGTAGAATCCTTAACTTTTGTAGTCACAAAAATACTTGATTCATAGTTATTTTCATCAAGATATGATTTCAATAACCGGTCCTGCTTCTCTGAAAACCCATTGCCTGAAACCGGATTAATTATTATGGATATCTTTTTTCTCACAAATCCTGATTATTTTAGAATTCAACTGAAAACCCTGCCAAATTTAAACTATTTTTAATTTATTGTTTTAAAATATGGCATTTTCAATAATACTGTAAAAAAATATAAATATTCTTCAGGTCAAATATAGCAAAAACACACTATTCTATTGATTTTTCCGTTTAATTTGCAATATACTATATTTATCCACTTTTTAACAGATTTAACTATCCGGTCTTGGGGAAAAAATATTTAATCATCTGTATTTTTCTTATACTTTCAGGCATTTCTTTTGCTCAGGTTGGAGGAAAATACACTTATGAATTTCTCAACCTGTCAAATGCAGCCCGGTCAGCATCATTGGGCGGCATTCTTGTATCCACTCCCGATAACGATCCTAATACTCCGTTTCACAATCCTGCAATGCTTAATTCTGAAATGGATAACAACCTGGTTTTTAATTATGTTTCCTACTTATCAGATATAAATTTCGGTTATTTCTCCTATGCAAAAAGCTACCGCAATATTGGAAATTTTGCCGCCGGAATTCATTACATCAACTATGGAGATTTTATCTCAGCCGATCCGACCGGATCTATCACAGGAAACTTCTCGGCATCGGAATATGCATTTAATATTATTTATTCACGGGTTTTGCCTTTTGATAGTTTGTTCAATATCGGAATTAACCTGAAGCCGGTAATTTCAAATTTTGAACGATACTCTTCTTACGGCCTGGCTGCAGATATCGGAATTAACTATACAAACAGGGGAAATCTGTTTTCAGCAGGCCTGGTTTTCAAGAACATCGGATTCCAGTTCAAACCATACTACCCCGGTGCCTCTGAGCCTCTGCCTTTCGAAATACAGGCAGGCCTTTATCAGAAACTGAAACATGCACCATTTGCGTTTATAATGACAATCCGGCATCTTGAAAGATTTAAGCTTGCCCCGGTTACGGATATCAGTGCTGGAAATTCTGACGGACTGGGTTTTGAAACTAAAAAACAAAAATCAGATTTTGAGATTTTTGGAGATAATCTAATGCGCCACTTTATTTTTGGAATAGAAATTAACTTCATCAAACCCATTTTCCTTCGGTTGAGTTACAATTATCAGCAAAGGCAAGATATGAAACTGTCATCTTACGGTGGAATGACAGGCTTCTCCTGGGGATTTGGCCTTCATTTATCAAAATTCCAGCTTTCCTACGGGCGTGCCACCTATCATGCAGCAGGTGCATCCAATTATTTCTCACTTGCCATTAACCTGAATAAATTTCATAAGAAAATTCCGTAAAATTTTAACGGTTTTTGTTTTGCTTACTGAAATCAAATTCCCAATTTTGGCAAAATATGAACGATCCTCAACACAAACTAACCATTGCCATTGACGGCTACTCTTCCTGCGGGAAAAGCACTTTTGCTATTGAAGTGGCAAAAAAGATGAAATATCTTTACATTGATAGCGGGGCCATGTACAGGGCAGTTACCTTTTATTGTTTGCAAAATAATTTGATTAAAAACGGAAAACTTAACGAGGATCGGCTGATTCACTCGCTTAAAAACATTCATATTTCATTTCAATACAATCCTAAGAAAGAAGCCAATGAAATATTTTTAAACGGAATAAACCGGAGTGAAGAGATCCGCTCCGTTGAAGTCTCAAATTATGTAAGCCAGGTAAGTAAAATAAAAAAAGTGCGTGAAAAAATGGTGGAGCTTCAGCGGGAACTTGGCAAAAACAAGCAAATAGTTATGGATGGAAGGGATATAGGAACGGTTGTTTTTCCGGATGCCGATTTAAAAATATTTATGACTGCCGATCCTGCTATCCGGGCAGAAAGAAGATATAAAGAACTGGTTGAAAAAGGGAAGAAAGTGGATTATAATGAAATAGAAAAGAACATCCGGGAACGTGATTTTATTGATGAGAACCGGGAATTCAGTCCCCTCAGAAAAGCCCCGGATGCCATTGTCCTTGATAATAGTCATATGAGTGTGAAGGAACAAATGAAATGGATCATGGATTTGATTAATCAAAAACTAAAATGAAATTAGTATCCCTGATTTTAGAAATATGAAGGAGTGATTGAAATGCTCCGTAGGAGCTAAATATTTGTAACCCCGCATGAAGCAAAGCGGAATGCGGGGCTACAAATGATAATCGAAAAAAGTTTTGGCGGAATTTTTGAAATGAAGGCGATGATCTGAGTGATGATGAAAGAAAGCAAAAATTGTGACAAAACCAATAGACAGAATTTCAGGCAATTATAAAAATACAAACCGATGAAAATTGAACTGGATATAAATGCCGGATTTTGTTTTGGTGTTAAAAAAACAATTGAAAGGGCTGAAAGTGAACTGGAACAGGGCAACAACATTTTCTGCCTGGGGGAAATGGTACATAATGATGAAGAAATTAAACGCCTTGAATCAAAAGGCCTGGTAACTATTAACTATGAGGAATTCAGGGAATTAAAAAATTCAAGAGTCCTTATTCGTGCACATGGAGAACCTCCTGAAACGTACAGAATAGCAAAAGAGAATAACCTGGAACTCATTGATACAACCTGCCCCATTGTTTCCCGCCTGCAGAACAGAATCAAAACCTGCTTCGACGAAATTGTAGATGACAAAGGACAAATTGTAATCTATGGGAAAGAAGGACATGCCGAAGTTGTGGGACTGGTAGGACAAACCCGGGGAAAAGCTATCGTGGTAAATAAACTGGAAGATTTGGATCAATTAAATCCTGACCTGCCTGTTTATTTATATTCCCAGACCACAAAAAGCAAAAAAGGCTTTACCGAGGTAAAAAAAGAAATTGAAAAAAAGCTTCTGCAAGCAGGGAAAAATAAGAAATTTCAATTATTGGCTCACCAGACCATTTGCGGACAGGTGGCAAACCGGGAACCGGCACTGAAACATTTTGCTAAAAAACATGATGTCATTTTCTTTGTAAGTGGGAAAAAAAGCTCAAACGGAAAGATGCTTTATGAAGTCTGTAAGAAAGAAAACCCGAATTCCTATTTTATCTCCAATCCGGGTGAAGTCAGGAAAGATATGATCAAAGGTGTACAGACAGTTGGTATTTCAGGAGCAACTTCCACACCCACCTGGTTATTGAAGGATGTGGAAAAAATGATAAGAAGTTTCGTTTCATAAAGATATTTGTTAGCACATTTTTTCTTACTTTCGGCAATTATAAAACAGAAAAACCATTATGGCAAAATTTAAGAGAATAGCCGTCCTGACATCGGGAGGTGATGCTCCGGGTATGAATGCAGCTATCCGTTCAGTAACCCGGGCAGCTATTTATAACGGACTGGAAGTCATCGGAATCAGACATGGTTATAAAGGACTGATCGAAGGCTACTCAAAACCTCTGAAAGTTCATACGGTTAGTAATATCATTCAGCTCGGGGGGACTATATTAAAAACAGCCCGTTGTATGGAATTCAAAACTCCAGAAGGAAGAAAAGAAGCCTATGATTATCTGAAAAGAAGACAAATTGGCGGTGTAGTTGTTATAGGTGGTGATGGAACCTTTACCGGTGCCAGGGTTTTTAATGAAGAATTTGATATCCCTTTTATTGGAATACCGGGTACCATTGATAACGATATATACGGGACCGATTACACCATTGGTTACGATACTGCCTTAAATACTGTGATCAGTGCCGTGGACAAGATCAGAGATACTGCAAGTGCACATAATCGCCTGTTTTTCATAGAAGTAATGGGCGCAGATGCAGGGTTTATTGCCTTGAGGAGCGGTATAGCCTGTGGTGCTGAAGCCATCCTTGTTCCTGAAGTAAAAAACCAGGTTTCAACACTTAAAAGCTTCCTTGAAGATGGATTCAGACGAAAAAAATCGAGTAATATTATTATCGTTGCCGAAGGTTCTGAAGAAGGAGGAGCTTATGAAATTGCTAAAAAAGTAAAAGAAGATTTTCAGGAATATTCTGTCAGAGTAACCGTTTTAGGCCACATCCAGCGCGGCGGATCACCATCTGTTTTTGACCGGGTTTCTGCCAGCCGCTTAGGATATGCTGCAGTTGAAGCTTTACTGGATGACCAGAAAAGTGCAATGGTTGGCCTTCAGAATAATAAGATTGCCCTGGTTCCTTTCCGGCAGGCAGTTAAACTGCATAAGGAATTGAACAAGGAACTTCTCAACATTTCAAAAGTTCTTTCAATTTAGGCCCCGACCTGTATCGAATAGGAACAGGAAAAGAACAAATGTTCTGTTCTAAGTTGAATTCATAACAATTAACAGGTTGTTATTCATTAAAATGGAGACGAAAGCCTTTTACGCAGATGTTATCCTTCCTCTTCCTGTAAAAGGGGTTTTCACCTATCTTATCCCCTCTGAACTCCGGTCAAAAGCCAAACCCGGCATGAGAGCCATTGTCCAGTTCGGCAGGAAAAAGTATTATACCTGCCTGATCACCAGAATTCACTCAATAAGTCCCCGGGAATATGAAGTCAAAGAGATCATTAATATTCCGGATAAGAAAGCCCTTGTCTTTTCTATTCAGATTGACTTCTGGAAATGGATGGCACAATATTATATGTGTACCCTCGGAGATGTATTCAATGCTGCTTTGCCTGGCGGTCTGAAACCGGAAAGTGAAACAAAAATAAGGCTTATTGAATCTGCAACAGATCCCGGAGAACTTTCTTCAGGTGAAGAGATCATATTTCATTTTCTCAAAGCAAGAAAAGTTTCCACAATTAAAGAGATAAATGAAATTAGTCATGTAAAGAATTCCCTGGCAGGTATTCATTCTCTAATAGGAAAAGGTTTGCTGGAGGTTACAGAAACCCTCTCCGGATCATACAAACCTAAACTGCAGGCATTTATCAGTATCGCATTGGAATATCGTGAGGAAAAAACCTTATTGTTAATGCTGGATAAGCTTTCCAGAGCACCCCGGCAAAAAGAAGCGCTTGAAAGCTTCCTGCATCTGACAAAAAAAACAAAGGAAATAAGCAGGAAATCTTTTTTAACCGACAGACTGGCTACACCTAATGCACTGGATGCGCTGATAAAAAAAGGTATTCTGCAACTAACCTATAAAAAGATGGATCGAATTTCTCCTTTTCATCAGAAAATCCATCATCTTAAAAAATTATCCGGAATCCAGAAAAAAGCGCTGAAAGAAATCAGGGATACGTTCAAAAGCTATCATACGGTTCTTTTCCACGGAATAACTTCCAGTGGTAAAACCGAAATATATGCACACCTGATTGAAGAGCAACTGAAAAAAGGAAGACAGATCCTTTATCTTTTACCTGAGATTGCCATTACTTCACAAATGATTGGCCGCTTACAGTCCTATTTTGGAAGGAAAATATGTGTTTACCACTCAAAATACAGCGATGCTGAAAGGGTGGAAGTCTGGAATCACCTTGTTTCAGGTGAGCAGGAGGATACCTGTCAGATTATCCTTGGGGTCCGGTCTTCTGTTTTTCTTCCTTTTAACAATCTCGGACTGGTAATTGTTGATGAGGAACAGGAAAATACCTATAAACAATACGATCCGGCCCCACGATATCATGCCCGGGATGCTGCAGTTTATCTGGCTCATCTGCATCATGCAAAAACACTCATTGGTACGGCAACCCCATCATATGAAACATATTTTAATTGTAAAACAGGGAAATACGGACTTGTTGAACTAAAAGAGCGGCACAGAAAAATATTACTGCCAACCACCCTGCTGGCTGATACCAAAGAAGCATGGAGAAAACGTAAAATGACCGCACATTTTACACCTGAATTGTATGAGGCAATCTCAGAAGCATTGAAAAACAAAGAACAGATTATACTATTCCAGAACCGGCGGGGCTTTTCGCCTTATATTCAGTGCAACAACTGCGGATGGATCCCGGGTTGTAAAAACTGTGATGTAAACCTGACTTACCATAAATTCTCAAACGAGTTGAAATGCCATTATTGTGGTTTCTCCGTGGATGTTCCGAAAATCTGCCCGGAATGTGGTGAACCGGGAATCAGGACAAAAGGTTTTGGCACTGAAAAAATTGAAGAAGAAACCCGGTTGGTTTTTCCTGAAGCCAGTGTCAGAAGGCTTGATCTGGATACTACCCGAAGGAAACAGGCCTATCAAAAAATTTTTAGCGACTTTGAAGCCGGAAATATTGATATCCTGATAGGTACACAGATGATATCCAAAGGACTTGATTTTGATAATGTCCGGCTGGTAGGTGTATTAAATGCGGACAATCTTTTGTTTTTTCCGGATTTCCGTGCCTATGAAAGAACTTTTCAGTTGCTGGCGCAGGTAAGCGGAAGGGCAGGAAGGAAAGGCAAACAGGGAAAGGTAATAATACAAACATCCGATCCCAAACATCCGGTTCTGCAGTACCTGTTAAAAGGGGATTATCATGGACTGTTTTATTCCCAGATTGAAGAAAGAAAAAATTTCCGTTATCCTCCCTTTTACAAACTGATCAGGATCACTTTTAAGCATAAAAACCAGCAGGAATTAGACATATCTGCGGATATCATAGGAAGGGAACTGCGAAAAATATTCGGAATGCGAATCCTGGGGCCGGAACCTCCCCTGATTAGTAAAATACAGCAATATTACCTAAAAACTATTCTTATGAAGATTGAGAGGGGCAATAAAGTTGCAGATGCCAAAGTAAGATTGCAGAAAGTCATTGATTACTTCCAGGAGAAAAAGATTTCACCTTCCTTACGCATTATTATTGATGTTGATCCATATTAAATTAATTACAACTATTTATCGAAACATTTATCTTCATTTGTTTTCCGGGATTAATTAATATTCTCTATTTTTGAAAAAAATGAAAAGATGAAAATAGAAGTTTCAAACGGTGAAATCATAGATAAACTCAGCATCATTGAAATAAAGCTGGATCGGATAAAAGACGAAAATAAACTGGAAAATATTCGGAAGGAGTTTGAGGTATTGAATGAAGCGGCCAAAAAGATCCTGAATAAATCCAACCCCCTCTATAAAAAATTACTGGAAGTAAACTCAAGCTTATGGGATATTGAAGACCAGTGCCGGGATTATGAAAGGAAAAAGGACTTTGGTGAGGGATTTATCCATACGGTACGACAGGTATATGTTTTAAACGATGAAAGATCAAGGATCAAAAAAGAAATCAACTTAAAAACCGGATCAGATATTGTGGAGGAAAAATCTTACGAAGAGTATTAGTGTTAACTGAAATATATTATGGCGTTACCATTTGTCATTTCGTAGCTTGCCTACCGGCCTTGCTCTGCCATAGCTATTCGAGGGCGATAAAAGCAGGGAAGTATGACTGAGAAATCTTTTAATTGAAGCAGATTTCTCTCCTTCAACTGACGGTTCGAAATGACAGTTTACACATGACTGAACGCCAATCTTAATCTGAGGCCTGAAGCAGGAGAAGGTTGAAGGATTAATAAATTATATGCATGGAAGCAGACATCAAACATCTACTTGTATTCAGATTCTCAGCTATGGGAGATGTAGCCCTTACGGTTCCTGTGATCCGCAATATTCTGGATCATAACAAAAACATAAAAATCACACTTGTTTCAAACCCTGCATTTGTTCATTTTTTTTTCGGAATTGAGAGACTTACCTTATTCCCTGCTGATTTTAAGAAGAAATACATTGGATTAAGAGGCTTATATCTTCTTTTTAAAGATCTTAAATCCTCAGACAACTTTGACTATCTTATTGATTTGCACAATGTTATACGATCACGAATTCTGGCCGTTTTTTTCTCATTGATCGGATTAAAAACTTACCGGATCAATAAAGGGAGGAAAGAAAAAAAGGCAATAGTATGCGGGAAACA
The DNA here is from genome assembly GCA_024763075.1 of Bacteroidales bacterium. Taxonomy (GTDB): domain Bacteria; phylum Bacteroidota; class Bacteroidia; order Bacteroidales; family VadinHA17; genus JANTGF01. The sequence continues at coordinate 32,940 of JANTGF010000042.1, forward strand.
CAAAGAAAAGCTGATCCACACTACGGAAAGATATTTACAGGTGTTTGAAAATATTCTTCCGGTAAGTCCCCTCCCCTCTGCCCCATCAATCCGTCCTGTTGACAATGCGCTGATAAATGCTGAACTATTCATTCAAAAAGAAACTATTCCTGAAAACAATCAATGGATTGGAATTGCACCCATGGCAAAACATGAATTAAAGAGATGGAGTATTGCGAATATCCAGGCGCTTATGAATTTGATCAGCAAAGATTCCGAAGTTTATTTTTTTCTTTTTGGGGGAGGAGAAAATGAAAAAAAAGCACTGGACAAAGTTTCCGGTGAAACTAATAATGCTACAAATATTACCGGAAAGTTATCTCTGGATACAGAACTTGCGCTTATTTCAAAAATGAGTTTCATGATTACCATGGACTCGGCAAACATGCACATAGCTTCATTGATTGGTATTCCCACTGTTTCAATCTGGGGCGGAACCCATCCCATGACCGGTTTCGGAGCACTCCATCAGCCGGAGGAATATGCCATTCAAATTCCGGAAGCGGAATTAACCTGCAGGCCCTGTACCATCTATGGCAAAGGAACCTGCAAACGGGGTGATCTGGCCTGTCTAACACGACTCACACCGGAGATGGTTTATGATAAACTTAAAAAACTCAGCTTGCTAAAAGAAATTAAAAATTCTTCCAATGCTTAAAAAGAGAAATCTCATAATTACGATAAGAAAATATTTCGTTTTGCTTTTTTCCCTGACTCTCCCATTTGTTGTTATGAGTCAGGAGAGCAACATGAAAGTAATCAGCTATAACATTTTAAATGGCTTTGACTGGGGAAAAGACACCATGCGGGAAGCAAAACTGGCAACCTGGATAAATGAGCAAAAACCGGATGTTGTGGCGCTGCAGGAATTATGTGGTTTTACCGCCGAAAAGCTTACTGAGTTGGCTAAAAAATGGGGACATAGTTATTCGGTAATCCTGAAAACAGATGGTTATCCGGTTGGCCTGACTTCCAACAAACCCATAGAATTAAAAGAAAAAGTACGGAAAGACTTATGGCATGGGATGTTGCATTGTAAAACCTGGAATACGGATTTCTTTGTGGTACATCTTAGTCCGGCTGACTGGCAATTCCGTAAAAAGGAAGCAGAGATCATCACTAAAAATATAAAAGATTGCTGTACGGAAAACGATCCCTATATTGTTTTGGGTGATTTCAATGCGGTTTCTCCTTTCGATGCCGATTTTAACAAAAACAATCCATCCCAGCTGGAAAGATATCGGGAAGGTGACAAGAAAAGTAAAAAATACAAAAACCTTAGAGACGGAGAATACGACTACAGTGTTATATCAGAGTTTCTCTCCCTGGGACTGACGGATGTTTGCTACCGTTTTTTAAATCCGGAGGAGAACCGCACTTCGTGCCCTACACCCATAAATGTACCCAAATGGTTAACAGCAAAAGAGATGAAAATCACAAAACACCGCATAGATTATATACTTGTAAGTCGTACTCTTGCTACAAATTGCATAAATGCCAAAATCTTTAACGGTAAGGAAAACGATTATTTATCGGATCATTATCCGGTGATGGCAAAGTTTAGATAAATGGATTACCTACCGGAGAAAAGTGATCAGTCAAAAAAATGCCAGCTTAAAAAGACAATTTCTCATCTATTATTCAATTATTTTTTTCGATTTAACTAAAAAGTAGTATTTTTGCAGCCACAAAGAAGGAATTTAAATAGTTTTAAACTATATAAATGCGAAAATAGTCCCAAATTTGTACAAAGTAAACTTTGATAACAAATTTGAGGATTCTCGAAACTGATGGAATTAAAGTTGCATCAATTTCGGAACTCAGTCCCGTCAAATCACAAATCTGTCAAGATTTGTTAATTTGCCGAGGATTCTCGAAAAACTACAAAATCACAGATTTTTTGTTTTTCGGAATTGGTAGAGCACATGGTTATTTATTTAGTTTAACAAACTATATAATTGCGAAAATAGCTCAGTTGGTAGAGCACGACCTTGCCAAGGTCGGGGTCGCGGGTTCGAGTCCCGTTTTTCGCTCAACAAAAAGCCGCCAAACGGTGGCTTTTTTAGAATTTAAGAATTTGATATAGATTAAAAAATGTTCGCCCGGGTGGCGGAATTGGTAGACGCGCTGGACTTAAAATCCAGTGGCCTTTGGGTCGTGCGGGTTCAAGTCCCGCCCCGGGTACAAAATTCAAAAGAAGCTCCTTGTAATACCTGTTTTACAAGGAGTTTTGTTTTTTCAGGTGTAAGAATACCAATATGGACTTAGACTTCACCCTAAAATTGCATCATCCTGGCTAAAATCAAAATAGATAATAAAAAGTAAAATAAGACGTATCTTGTTTTACTTTACGCTTTAAAAGTAAAATAATGTTAATTTTGTTTTACTTTAGGAAAATGAAAAAAATGTAATAGTGATAGAATTAGAAAAATACACTTCGGGACACTTCGAAAAATCGACAGGCTATAAATATTTTGTCCCAACACCTATTAACAGCGAATGGACATGGAAAACACCATTAATAAACCGACTGTTGGAAAAAGCGGCGGTGAAACTTGGTGAACTCAACTCATTTGCACGGCTGGTACCCAATATCGATTTATTCATCCAGTTGCATGTTACTAAAGAAGCTGTTGTTTCGAGCAGGATTGAAGGTACAAAAACAAATATGGATGAGGCATTGCTGCCAATAGAAGAGATTCATCCGGAGCGGCGGAACGACTGGCAGGAAGTAAAAAACTATACCAATGCCTTAAATTATGCAATTGAGGAACTGGCAAAACTGCCCATCTCATCACGCCTGATTAAAAAAACGCACCAAACACTGTTACATGGTGTAAGGGGTGAACACAAATTACCGGGCGAGTACCGGAAGAGCCAGAACTGGATTGGTGGCAACACTCTTGCTGATGCAGTATTTATCCCTCCTCAGCATCAACTGTTAAATGAATTAATGGGCGACCTGGAAAAATTCCTGAATAATAACGAGTTGGAAGTGCCTGCCTTAATACGCATCGCTATAGTTCACTACCAGTTCGAAACCATTCACCCTTTTCTGGATGGAAACGGGCGTATAGGACGACTCTTAATAACATTGTACCTGATTTCGCAAGACATCCTCGAAAAGCCGCTGTTGTACCTTTCAATGTATTTTGAAAAGAACAAAGGGCTGTATTACGATAACCTGGGCAGGGTACGCAGCCATAACGATATGTTGCAATGGATCAAATACTTTCTGGTTGGGATTGAACAAACAGCAACAAAAGCTGTGAATACCCTATCGGACATTCTAAAATTAAAAGAACGCATTGAAAAGGAGATCAACACTTCATTTGGCCGGAGAAGCCATTCGTCTTTGACCTTACTACATGCTCTTTTCAAATACCCTGTAACCACTATTGAAAAAGCACGCACCACCTGTGGATTAAGTTACAAAGCGGCCAATGACCTGGTTGCGCTCATGCATAAAAAGCATTACTTGACTGAAATGACAGGGCAAAGCCGCAACCGTATTTTTATTTTTGAACCTTACATTAAAATTTTTGATGGTGATTAAGCTGATAATGAAAAATACTGATGAACAGGATAGTTCTGCTAACTTAAGAAAAGTAAAGGTTAATGAGTGATACAATGAGCCTGTCGAATTGTGAGTGGAAGAAATAAAAAGATTTTGTTAGGGATATTTGCTGGCAAATACTGGCATTAATGCAGTTTCAATGTTTTAGATGCGTTTGAAGTTGTAGATGAGCTTAGTCCGTTGGAATATGCCAGGCTTAAAAAGCATCAAAAGGAACGAGCCAGAAATAAAAACACAAACATACAGGATAAAGAGGATTTGGGATGGTAGATGTAGCTGAAATAAAAATATGGGGGGGGGGGGGGG
>JANTGF010000043.1 GCA_024763075.1 Bacteroidales bacterium
TTGATCATGTAACCCTGACTTTCACGTCAGGGCTATAATATTGCACCCTTACAGGGTTGGGAGAAGATTATTGCCTGATCATATACGTAAAAATTCCCCTCCTCATGAGGAGGGGTGGACGACCATATACGGATGCTTCTTTCTTATTTTATTCATAAAATGGGCGGACGGGGAGGTACGGCCCGAGTGCAGGCCAGTCATCCCACCCACTGCCGCTACCGCCTCCGCTACCGCGAGAATCCTTCGCGTGGTATTGTTCTAGCCATAAGTCAGGGGGTGACTCCAAGTCACCCCCTGACTGGTTATCCTGTCCATTTCATCATCAAAACCAGCCCGTTCATACAATAATCCGGTTATTTCATCATATTTGGTTATCCCTCGCTACCGCGCGAATCCTTCGCGTCGTATTGTTGAACCTCCTCCTTCTTTAACAAGAAGTCTAAGAATTATAAAAATATTAAGAATCATTTTACTGTTAAATATTTTACATTACCTTCGCAATTCAAAGAGGACAGCCAATTTAACCCCTGATTTAATAATTGTTGCTTGTCAGGCTCATAAGAGCTTTTTTAATAAACCCAAAATTATGAAATTCTGGTCCACCCGGCCGGATTTTAGGAGAAACTGTGGAAATTAATATTGAAAAACTAAGCAAGGTTTATCCAAACGGGAACAGGGCGTTAAATGATCTGAATCTCGAAATTGGAAACGGAATATTTGGTTTACTGGGTCCGAATGGCGCCGGGAAATCAAGTCTGATGCGTATTCTTGTCACTTTAATGAAACCTTCCTCCGGCAAAGTTACCATAAACGGAATGGATTTGCAGAAACACCGCAGGGAAATCCGCTCCTTACTGGGTTATCTTCCGCAGGATTTTCGTTTCTTCCCCAAACTTAGAACCAGTGAATTTCTGGATTATATGGCAAGGTTGTCCGGCATGAAAAACCGGAAGCAAAGAAACCTGGCCATTGATGAGATCCTGGAAGAAGTGGGTTTGTTTGAGGCCAGGGACCGGATGGCATCGAAATTATCCGGGGGGATGAAAAGGAGGCTGGGGATTGCACAGGCACTTATTCATAAGCCCGGAATACTTGTAATTGATGAACCTACTACCGGACTGGACCCGGAGGAAAGGATCAAATTCAGAAACCTGTTATCGGAGATCAGCACAGGCGAGGTGATCATTATCCTGTCCACGCACATTGTCGGGGATATTTCGAGTACCTGTAACGCAATGACCTTATTGAATCGTGGAGAAATTGCATTTACAGGATCGCCTGCAGAGTTGGTTGATAAGGCAAGAGGAAATGCCTGGCTGATCAGGGCTAATGACCAGGAATACCATGAAATAAATGAGAAGCTTCCTGTAATTTCCACCGTGCCATCAGAGGAAGGATGGGAAATTCAGGTTGTGTGCAATGATCCTGGAAAATACAGGGGTGAGGCCATGGAGCCCACTCTGGAACATGCTTATGTGCACTTTATGGAAAACCTTGTGAAACAATAAACCGATAAAAGGAAAAACTTTTATGTCTTTGTTTTTTAATATCCGGACCATCGCCAAATACGAGATAAAAGTGCTCTCAAGAAGCTGGTTTTTCAGGATATTCAGTATTCTGGCACTGGCATTTTTGTTTTTCTTCAATCTGGCTACCCAAACAGATGTTGACGGTACTGCTCAGTGGAGCATTGTTGCCATTCCTGCAGCCATTCCTTTTGTAAGCCTTTTTTTCCTGAATGTTGGCCAGTCCGTAATAGTTATTTTCCTGGCATCTGATTTTCTGAAAAGGGATAAAAAACTGGATACGGCTGAGGTGGTATATACAAAACCGGTGAGTAATTTTGATTATGTATTTGGAAAAGTACTGGGGAATTTGCTGGTTTTTCTGATTTTGGATCTCATCCTGCTCCTGATGGTAGCCATCTTTAATATTCTGGCAGAGGACGCAGATCTGGACATTGCTGCCTATTTTGAATATTTATTCTTACTCATTGTGCCCTCCCTTGTTTTTATTTTGGGTTTGTCTTTTATGATCATGAGTCTGGTAAGAAATCAGGCCATTACTTTTATTATTCTGTTGGGCTATGTGGCTTTAACTCTTTTTTATCTGAAAACAAAGGTTTTCTATTTGTTTGATTACATGGCTTTTAAATTTCCAATGTTGAAATCAGATATTACAGGATTCAGTCATCCCGGAGAGATCCTTACACATCGGGGAATCTATTTTATGATTGGCCTGGGATTTTTGTTTTTCACTGTTATTTTACTGAAAAGAGCTTTACAATCCCGGTGGGAACGTTATTTATCCCTTGCTCTCGGGACAATGGCCCTGGCATTAGGTACTTATCTTGCTTTTGAACATATCAGCCATTATCAGGAGAGAAAACAAATAAAAGAACATTTGATAAGTCTGAACAATAAACTGGCAGGAGAAGATATGGCAGATATTGTTCAGCATCATATAGATTTGGAACATAAAGGCACTCAAATTAGTTCTGCTTCGCATATTTTATTAAGAAACAGTAATAAGACTGAACTTAAACAAATTATATTAAGTCTTAATCCCGGACTAATAGTTCATCAGATAAGTCAGGAAGGGGAAGTCATTACTTTTAGTCGTGACCTTCATATCATTCGGATTTCACTGGATAGCCCCCTGCTTCCGGGAGATACTACGTCTCTGGATATTTCTTATGAGGGGACACCTGATTATGCCATTTGCTACCCCGATCTGGACACCCTGAAAAAACAAACCAATGACGACTTACAAAATATCCGGGCAGATTTTGGCTTTGTTACCCCGGATTATGTCCTGCTGACTCCCGAAGTGCTGTGGTATCCGGTAAGCGGCACTACCTACAGCCCTGAAAAGCCGGAATGGCTGAGAAAAGATTTTACAAAGTACTCCCTGCATGTTAAAACAGCAAACGGATTGATTCCGGTTTCGCAGGGAAGGGACACAATTAACGGAGAGGGTGTTGATTTTACTCCGGAACATCCCTTAAGTCGCATATCTTTGGCAATTGGCCGGTTTGAGAAAAGAACCCTGATCGCCGACAGTATTGAATTTAATGTATTTTCAGCGAAAGGACATGCCTATTTTGTAGATGCTCTCCCGGAATTAAAGGATACCATTGGTGCCATTCTTACAGAAAGGCTTCATGATTATGAAAGAAATATTAATCTTGAATATCCCTTCAGCCGTTTTTCTCTTGTTGAAGTGCCGGTGCAGTTTTCTTCTTTTCAGCGCCTGTGGACCGGTGAATTTGAGACGATCCAGCCGGAAATGGTTCTTTTTCCCGAAAAAGGGGCAACCATTCGCCAGGCTGACCTTAAAGGTTATTATAAAAGATATAAGAAATGGTCAAAATGGTCGAATGAAAAGCTTACAGATAAGGAATATATGGTGAATTCTTTAAATAATTTTTTTGGAGTATTTACCAATGTTTCCGGATCGGTAAACTGGAGGAACGGTCGTGGTCCGGCTGAAACAATAAATGAATTCAATATTTTTCCGGAATTTTTCAGCTTTTTGACCTATTTTAGCTCAAAAGACTGGCCGGTTTTTAACCGCATACTGGAATCTTATCTTAAAAACAGAGCAGGAGAGAGCGGAAATACCTGGTTAAGGCAATATACAGGTATCAGTGAAGATGAGCGGGCCAATATTGAATTACAGGAAAAAAGTTTTGCTGAAATTCTTGTTGATCCGGATCAAAAACAGATCATTGACAATGTCATTAAATTGAAAGGTGATGTTTTATTTTCTGTAATTAAAACAAAAGCCGGTCAGGACAATTTTGATAAATTTCTACATGCCTGGGTTGAGAAAAATAAGTTCAGCAAAACAGATTTTGAAAGTTTTTCAGCAAGTTTGGATAAGTCTTTTGGTTTCAATCTTGAAAAATATATGCAAACCTGGTTTTATGGAAAGAAATTACCCGGCTTTCTTATCAGCAAGGTCAGGGCAGAAAAAGTAAAGGCAGAAAACCGGATGCGCACGATGGTATCCATGCGGATTTATAATCCCGAAGATGTGGAGGGAGTTATTAAGATTAAGATATGGCTGAAAACACCTGTTGAAAAAATTATTTTACTGGATAAAAATCAAGCCAAAGACCTTTATTATCTTTTTGATGATGAACCAAGGTCAATAACTTATTTTACGCTCACATCGCGGAATATTCCCATAATGATAGAGACGAAGTTGCCAAAAATTGAAGAAAACAAAAACAGACTTGCATTTGAAGGAGAGAAAATTGTAAATAGGGATATGCTGAACCTTGATTCAGGGAATGAAATAATTGTGGATAATGAAGATCCGGGCTTTTCAGTGATTGAGCCTGCAACACAGGGACTTCTTTTTAAATTATTAATGAAATCAACTAAAAGCAAACAAAAATACAGTGGTTTCTCATGGAGAACGCCTATTGACTGGACATTGACCACAAATGATGCTTTTTACGGTAAATATGTTAAATCGGCAGAGTTTGCCAGAGCCGGTTCCGGAGACCATAAAGCTATATGGAAAATCCCCGTAAAGGAAGCTTCTTTTTATGATGTATATTATTACATTGACCAGAAAAAATTTGAGCGTTATAACCGGGGAAGACCGGGCCAGTATCAGTTTATCATTCAACATAATAATGAGACAGATGAGCCTTTGCTTTCCTTAAAAAGTTCAGAGCCCGGATGGAACAGCCTCGGTTCATATTATTTTTCTGCTGACACCGCGGTAATTGAATTGACAAACAAAAGTGACGGCAGAATTGTAGTTGCAGATGCAGTAAAATTGGTAAAATAGATATGTTATGCGTTTTATTAAAAAAATTATTGAATCGTTAATCCCTATCAGGATAGCTTATTTTTTTATGTTTTTATTTGCCATCCTCACCGAAGGATCAGTTTTTTCACAAACAGCCCTGACCCTGGATAAGGCAATCTCCATTGCAGGGCAAAACAGTCCGGATATTCAGCGTTCCCTGTTCAATTTAACCCGGTACAAAGAGTCTTTAAATGCGCAGAAAGCCTCCCTGAAATCACAGTTCTATCTGGATGTGAATCCCATTAGTTTCAGCCAGCAAAGGGAGTTTGATAATCGCTTTTCAAAATGGTTTACCAACCGGAATTTTGAATCGTTCGGGACATTCCGGGTAGATCAGCCTATATTGTGGACAGATGGGACCATTTCTCTGGTAAACCGCTTTGGATGGCAGAGAAACCAGTCTGATTTTACCGGATCAGTTGAGAAAAATGATGCTTTTACCAACAGAATGTATTTAAATCTAAATCAGCCTTTATTTACCTACAACAAGACGAAACTTGCCCTGAAGGAAATCGAACTGGATTTTGAAAATGCCAATATCAGCTATGCCCTTCAGTCGTTAAACCTGGAAAAAAATGTAACTCAGTTTTTTTATAATGTTTACCTTGCCCGTATGAGCCTGGATATAGCAAAAGACGAACTCGAGAACACGCAAAAAAGTTACGAAATGATCAAGAACAAGGTGGAGGCCGGGCTTTCGGCCAGGGAGGAATTATACCAGGCTGAGTTAAATCTTGCGACTTCACAATCATCACTTGAAAATAAAGAGGTAACCCTCGAAAATGCAAAGGATGAATTTAAACGCTTCCTGGGGATGGATCTTAATGACTCCATCCTGGTCCTGGCAAATATCTCGGTACCTCAGGTGGAGGTTGACCTGCAGAAAGCAGTTAGTTACGGACTTTCTTCCAGAATGGAGATACGGCAACGGGAAATTGATATTGAAAATTCGCAGTTTCAGTTGATCCGGACAAAAGCCCTGAATGAATTCAAAGGGGATTTGAATCTTTCCATCGGGATAATGGGAGATAACCAGGAATTACAAAATGTTTATGCAAATCCTACCAATAACCCCCAGGTTTCACTGGCTTTCAGAATTCCTCTGTTTGACTGGGGTGAAAAAAAGGCGCGCATCAAGGCTCAGGAAGCTGTAATTGCCGGACAGAACCTGAATTATGAAGAGGAAAAGAAACAGATCATAATTGACATACGAAAAGTTTACAGAAACCTGAATAATCAGTTGAACCAGATTTCCATTGCAAAGAAAAATGAAGAAAATGCTCAGTTAACCTATGAAATTAATCTGGAAAGATACCAGAACGGTGATCTTACCGGTATGGATTTGAATTTGTATCAGAATCAGCTCTCCACAAAAAAGATGGATTATGCACAGGCTCTCATTAATTATAAACTGGAGTTGCTGAATCTGAAAATACAGACTTTGTATGATTTTGAAAATAACATAGCAGTGGTTCCCTCTGAGTTATTTCAAAGTGCAGATCAGTAAAATATTAGGATGAAACAAAAATAAACAGATACAAAAAATAAACCCATGAGAACAACATTGAAACTATTTCCACTATTTCTGGGCCTGTTAATCATTACCCAATGTAAAAACCGGGATGAAAATGTAAATACCGAACTGGCGTTGCCTGTATCGGTAATGAACGTGAAAACCGGATCGATCGAGAAATTTGTGAATGCAACAGGTACGGTAAATGCCACCCAGGTAGCCGAATTGAAATCCGAAATAACCGGTAAATATATCCTTCAAACCAATCCTTTGACCGGGAAACCTTTCCGGTTGGGAGATAAAGTGAAAGTGGGTCAGCTAATCGTCAAAATTGAAGATAAAGAGTTCGAAAATAACCTGAACATGGAATCCAAGAAGCTGAATCTCGATGTTTCGCAACAGGAGTACAAAAAACAGGAGTCTCTGTATAAAAAAGGGGGAGTAACCCTGCGAGAGTTACGAAATTCAGAGATTTCCTATATCAATGCAAAAAACAGTTATGAGAATGCATTGCTCAGTATGGAAAAAATTGAAGTCAGGTCTCCCTTTTCCGGAATTATTGTCGATCTCCCTTATTATACGAACAATACAAAAATCGCGGCAGGACAACTACTGGTTAAACTGATGAATTATAAAAAAATGTTTATGGAAATTAACCTTCCTGAAAAGAACATGCAGATCCTTAAAAAGGGGCAACTGGCAAGAATCACAAATTATGTAACACCGGACGACACACTTTTGGGTAAAATCACAGAAATATCACCGGCCTTAAGTACTGAAACCCGGACTTTTAAACTGAAAATCATGATTGATAACCCGGAATTAAAATTGCGTCCGGGAATGTTTGTAAAATCTGACATCATTATTGAGAAAAAAGATAGTGTAATTGTGATCCCGAAAAAGTACATCCTTTCGCGGAACAATGCAAAAAGAGTTTTTGTTGTGGATAAAAGCACCGCTCATGAAAGGGTGCTGGAAACCGGACTGGAAAACAACATGAATATTGAAGTGGTAAAAGGCCTGGCATTAAATGAGAAACTTGTAACCAAAGGCTTTGAAACCCTAAGGAACCGGTCCAAGGTGAAAGTCATTAAGTAAAGGAAATTGTAGTATATGAAACAATATCCTGTTATTGAATATTTTAACCTTTGCGAACCTTTGTAGATTTCTTCGGGACCTTTCGCCACAGGCATTCCTTTTAAAGTGGTTAAGATTGACTTATACTTATTATAACAAAGAAACAGAATTTAGGAAATATTAAGAAAATGAAAAAATTAACTCAGTTTGCGGTCAACTATCCGGTTACCATTCTTATGATCATTTTAGGAGTGGTTTTGCTGGGTTGGATTTCATACGATAAATTGGGAGTTGACCTGTTCCCCGACCTGAATAATCCAAGAATATATGTGGAGATCAAGGCTGGGGAACGTCCTCCGGAGGAGATGGAGAAACAGTTTGTAAAAAATATGGAGGCACTGGCCATACGTCAGAAGGATGTGATACAGGTATCCTCTGTTTCAGAGGTCGGATCAGCACAAATTACGGTGGAATACAACTGGAAAAAGGATATGGATGAGGCGTTCCTGGATTTGCAGAAAGCCCTGACCTCTTACACTCAGAATAAGGAACTGGAAGAATTAAATATCACCCAGCATAATCCCAATAGTGCACCGGTAATGCTCATTGCATTTAGCCATGACGAGATAAAGGATTTGAACAAGCTGCGTAAGGTGGCTGAAAACTATATTCGTAACGGGCTGGTAAAGCTCGAAGGGGTTGCCGATGTGGAATTGTCGGGTGAGGAGGAAGGTGAGGTTGTTATTTCCACCAATAATTACCGGCTGGAGTCTTTTGGCCTGACATTGAATGACATTGGGCAAAGCATACAGAGTTTCAACCGGAGTGTGTCGGGGGGCTCCATTACGGAGATGGGCCTGAAATACATTGTAAAAGGGGTGAGTTTATTGGAGGGGATCAATGATTTTGAGGAAATTATTGTTGGTTATAAGCCAGTATCCGGAGTGAGCGCTGAACAGCAGTCCGGAAGCAAAGTGGAAAAGGTTCCTGTTTTATTACGGGAAGTAGCCACAGTTGATTTCCGGAACAAAAAACCAACCAATATTGTAAGGCTAAACGGGGAAAGATGCATCGGATTATCCATCTTTAAAGAGACTAAATTCAACACAGTTAAGGCGGTTGAGCAGGTTGACAAAGCACTTGAACGAATGGAGAAAGCACTTCCGGGTTATCATTTCAGTAAGGTATCAGACCAGGGGGCCTACATCAGTAATGCCATCAATGAAGTTAAAGATACTGCACTGATTGGTATTCTTCTGGCCGTTTTTGTACTCTTTCTTTTCCTGAGAAGGGTGGGAACTACCCTGATTGTGAGTGTGTCTATTCCGGTTTCCATAATTGCCACTTTCAATCTGATGTATTTTAACGGGCTCACTATTAATATAATGACCCTGGGCGGCCTGGCCCTGGGAGCAGGTATGCTTGTAGATAATGCCATTGTTGTGATGGAAAATATCTTCAGGAATAATGAATCCGGGATGTCGGTTAAGGAATCGGCCATCACCGGAACTGCACAGGTGGGCGGAGCCATTACTGCATCTACGCTAACTACCATTGTGGTATTTCTGCCCATTGTTTATTTACATGGTGCCTCCGGTGAATTATTTAAAGATGAAGCCTGGACGGTAGCTTTTTCTCTGATATCCTCCCTGTTTGTAGCGATTTTTCTTATTCCTATGTTGTATTATTACATCTACAGGAACAAAAAGATAAAAACAGAAAAATCTTCTGTGAAATTCCATGCTTACGGCAGATTTCTGGAAAGGGTACTGAGTATAAAATGGATAGTGGTACTCCTTGCAGGATTGCTGGTGGGCTCAACGATCCTGATCCTGCCGAAGATCGGCATGGAATTTATGCCCCCCTCCGGAGCAAAAGTGTTTGACATTGAAGTAAAAATGCCTGAAGGAACAAGGTTGAATCGTACCGTAGAGGCTGTAAATAACCTGGAAACACTGATCAGGGAGATGCTGGGAGATGAAGTGGAAACAATATACAGTCATACCGGTAAAGAAACCGGAGTAAGTGGGGATGTTCAGGCGGTTTTTAAGGGCGAAAACAACGGAAGTATTAAGGTAATCCTTAGAAAGGACTCAAAATACAGTTCCGAAGAAGTAATAGAGGCCATCAGCCGGATTACCGGAGGCATCCCCGGTTTACAGATAAGCTTCAGACAAGAGGAAACGGCCTTGAAAAGTATATTGGGAACCGAAGAAGCTCCCCTGGTAGTGGAAGTGCAGGGGGAGGATCTGGAAGTGCTGGAAAGTTTGTCGGCTGAGGTATTGGATAAAATGAATGGATTGGATGGTTTGTACAACCTGCAATCATCTGTGGAGGAAGGTTCTCCGGAAATTGAGGTAGTAATTGACAGGATGCGGGCAGGGATGTATAATCTGAATGTGGCCGGCATAACGGAACAAATCAAAAATCAGCTGGAAGGGAAGGATGCCGGGGAACTGGATTTGGGTGGTGAAATGCAGCAGATTGTATTGAAACTACCCGAAAAAACGACCGGCTCCCTGAGTGACATCATTATTAAGAACGGAGACCAGGAAGTACGATTAAGTGAAATCGCCACCATCCGGACATCTTTCTCCCCTCAAAAGATATTCAGGCACAATCAGAACCGGGTGGTGAAAATTCAGGCACAAATGAAGGAAGGACTGGCCCTGGATAAGATGGCTTCCGGAATCAGCCGTACACTGGATAAAATTGAAATGCCGGCAAATTATAAATTTACCATTTCCGGTGAGGAAGCAAAACGTAAGGAGTCAATGAAGAACCTGAATTTTGCACTCCTTTTGTCAATCGTTCTTGTATATATGGTACTGGCCTCCCAGTTTGAATCGCTGGTCCACCCCTTTACCATACTGCTGACCATTCCGTTGGCAGGTGTAGGCGCAATTTTTCTTTTCTGGATGCTGGGACGTACCCTGAATATCATGGCCATTATAGGAATTATTCTGCTGGTGGGTATCGCTGTGAATGATTCCATTATTCTTGTGGACAGGATCAATCAGTTACGGGCAGAGGGCATAAAACGCAGGGATGCCATTGTTCAGGCCGGCCGTCAGCGTATCCGACCTATCATAATGACCAGCCTGACAACGGTACTGGCCTTATTACCTCTTACCATTGGTTTTGGCGAAAACGCTGCCCTGCGGTCACCCATGGCCCTGGCGGTAATAGGCGGACTGGTAACTTCCACCCTGCTTACCCTGGTAGTCATTCCATGTATGTATGATATTCTGGACAGGCTTAAGGAATTATTTACGCGATCAGGAGAGAAACAAATTTCCGCATAACAAAACAGAGAGCTGATGAAATTCATTATCAACAGAAAAGTTCTTATAAGCATGTTGTTCACCGGCCTTTCGCTGTTGGGCTATGTGTCTTATAAAAATCTCCCTGTTGAGCTCTATCCCAATCCGGAACTTCCCTACCTGATCGTTCAGGTTTTCTCCCCACAGGAAGTTGATCCGAAATATATGGAAAACCAGGCTGTCATTCCCCTGGAAGGAGTTATTAATACAATGGAAGGTGTGGATGAGATCAATTCCAGAATAAACAACCGGGGTGCGCAAATTACAGTTTCATTTAAAAAGAATGTGAATTTTAAAATTGCCTATCTCAGGCTTCAGGAGAAAATCAACAGCAAGAAATCATCCCTCCCGGAGAATCTGAGGGTTATGGTAAACCGGGTGGATCTTGAACAGATGAATAACCGGTTCATGGAATTGCAGGCAAGGGGAGAAGGAGATGTGGACAGGGTAAGAAACCTTGTGGATGAGAAAGTAAAGCCTGAACTTGAAAATATTGATGGAATTGCCGCTGCCCGGGTATTTGGAGGGCGGCAGAAATCCATTGAGATCAGACTCGACCTGAATGCATGTAAGGCATACAACATCACACCCTCGCATATCCTTACCGTGTTGAGGCAGAATTCAAAGAGCCGCACTTATGCCGGGAACATGTATGACTCCGGCAAGCGCTATTTTGTTCATGTATTATCCGATTACAGTAATATCAGCGATATTGAAAATCTGGTCATTGGCAAAGGTCCGGTATTGCTTAAAGACGTGGCGGATGTTTATTTTGGATTGAAGGAAGAAACCACTTACAGCCGGGTAAACGGGAAAAACGCTATTTCAATCTTACTGATGAATGATGCACAATCCAATCTGATTGATTTGTCACATAAGACCCAGGAGGCCATACGTAATTTAAACAAAAAATACAGCAATCTGGGATTGGAGATCGTTATTCAGTCGAATGTGGCGGAGACCATGGAGGAAAATATCAACCAGATCATGAAGCTGGCACTGATTGGAGGGCTACTTGCTATTTTTGTGCTTTGGATCTTTCTGAAGAATATCCGCATCGTTTCTTTTGTAGCCCTGGCCCTTCCCATTTCCATTTTTACGGCATTTAACCTTTTTTATGCCTTCAACATCAGTATCAACAGCTTCACCCTTATCGGTATTACGCTTGCTGTCGGAATGCTGCTGGATAACTCTGTGGTGGTGCTTGAAAATATATACCGGATATCCTCCCACGGGGTAAAAGCCGATGAAGCCGTAATACAGGGAACAAGGGAGGTATGGAGATCGGTTTTTGCAGCTACGCTAACAACCGTAATGGTATTCGTACCTTTTCTGTTTTCAGCAAACATGCTGATTAAACTGATAGGAAATGAAATTGGTATTTCCATTATCTCTACTCTGCTGGTTTCTCTCTTTGTGGCTTTGCTCTTCATCCCCATGACCACACATACCCTGCTGAAAAGGAGAAAGTCATGGTCGGTTTTTTATGAAAAGCTAACAACCAATAACCGGATCATCCAGATATATGTTTTATTACTGAAATCGGGACTCCGGAATCCGGCCGGTACCATTATCGGAGCTGTGGCTGTCTTCTTCATCACCATATTTGTAGTGATGTCTTTAAGCATGAATACTAATAAGGAAACAAGTAAAAACAGCTTTGTCATCAATGTGAATATGCCTACCGGATCTACGTTGAAAACAACCGATGTGGTAGTGCAGCAGATCGAAGAGAAGATAGATAAGATTGAAGAGAAAGAGGATATTCTGAGTACCATCCGGGAGAATGATGCGGTAATTACGGTAAAACTGAAAAAGAATTATGAGAAGCAAACCGGCCGCACCGTTGAAAAGATCAGACAGGATATACAAAAGCGGTTGCGGCCGATAAAGAATGCCAGCATCTGGGTAAGCTCCCGGTCGGGGGGAAATGCCGGAGGGATGGCAGGTAACGCAATGATGAATTTTCAGCGATTTTTTGGGATGGGTTCCAGTAATGAACAGATTAACATCAAAGGTCAGGATTTTGCTATGATGCGCAGGGTGGCAAATGACTTGCGATACCGGATAGAAGAGCTTGATTTTGTTTCATCAAGCAGGGTGAATATTTCTTCCAGTCGCCCTGAAGTACACCTGCTTTTTAATCCTGCAATAATGACGGAATACGGAATCAGCCTGGCTTCCGTAAGCACTGAGCTCAATTCTTTTTCCGGTGAAATGTCTTCCGGTTTTAAGTTCAGGCAGGGCAGCGATGAGTACGATATCATCATAAAAGAAAAGGAAACAGATCCTGAACAAAAGGAAAAAACCATGGATGACCTGATCCGTTTACCGGTGAAAAGCAGCCAGGGAGGTGTACACGAATTGCAATCATTCACGGACATTGTGTATGCCAGGGGCATGGCCGGAATAAACCGGCACAATCAGGGTAAGGAAATCATCCTTACCTACAGGTTTTCGAGGAATCAGAAAACGCTTTCAAAAAGTTTACTGGAAAAATATCGCGGGGATATTGACAAGATGATCGCTTCTTATAACCTGCCTGCCGGTGTAGCTACCGAAGTTGTTCATGAGGAAGACCAGTTTAAGGATTTTTATTTTCTGATTGCAGCAGCCCTTATACTGATCTTTATGATCCTGGCTTCGGTTTTTGAATCGGTATCCATTCCTTTTGTATTACTTTTTTCCATTCCTCTGGCTGCCATTGGTTCGTTTCTTTCCCTTACTTTTACCCGGAACAGCCTGTTCAATGCCAATACCCTCACAGGGTTTATTATTTTGATTGGGATTGTGGTGAACAACGGGATTTTACTCATTGATTACACCAATATCCTTCGAAAAAGGGGCTTCCGGAAAACCCGTGCCCTGATGGTTGCCGGAATTTCCAGGGTGAGGCCCATTCTGATCACAGCCATTACAACCATTGTTGCCATGTTCCCCCTGGCTATGGGAAAAGCAGAATATGTAAGTGCCATCGGAGCACCCTTTGCAATAACGGTTATCGGAGGACTGGCTGTGAGTACCCTGCTGACCCTGATCTTTATTCCGGTTTTTTATTCCGGACTGGAAAATTCACTGCAATGGTTCCGCAGTCTTAGCCTAAAAGTAAAACTCATTCAGGCAGTTCTTCTGATTACTGGAGCATATCTGGTGTATTCCAGAGTGGATGCCTTCCTGTGGAAATTGTTGCTTTTCGTATTGTTGATTGTACTTATTCCGGGGATTACCTGGTTTTTCCTGTCCAGCCTTCGGAGAGCCAGTACTCGTTTGATCCCGGAAAATGAGGGCATTCGGATCAGAATACAAAATCTCGTTAAGATTTATGACAGGGCACCCAGGTTTTCCAGGGAATGGGAATCCGGAAAGATGATCAGAAAGCATTCCGGAATTGAAAAGGATTACCGGAAATTAAGCGATTTTTATGATCTTGTCTGGCAGGTCCCCGTTTTCATTTTTCTGATATATTTTTCATTTTTTTATCTGAGTAAAGGATTGTGGGTATTGGTTCTTTCAGTGATCCTGTTCCTTTTTGCACAGGTACTGTATCATCCCCTGGGCAGGGTGCTGAAAAACAAAGCAGAGGATACTGGAAAAAAGATCTGGAGAAAAATGGACACTGCTTTTTCCCGGTTTCTTTTCTGGATATTGCCACTGATCATTTTGTTCGTTTTTTCAAGGCAGTGGACAAATAAAGGTGTGGTTATTGTAATCGGAATTATATGGTACCTGGCCTTAATGATATCTTCCGTTTCCAGGCAGTTGTACCGGGAAAATGTGAATGTGGATCGTATAACCGGCAGGTTCGGTGGGTTAAGGCGTGGGTTTTTCCGGCTGGTAAAGCAAATTCCGGTAATTGGGAAGCAACGCAAACCATTTAAGGCCCTGAGTGGAATTTCGGTGGAAATAGGAACCGGAATGTTTGGTTTGCTCGGGCCTAATGGCGCCGGGAAAACTACGCTGATGCGGATTGTCTGCGGTATTTTTGATCAGAGTTACGGGAAAGTATGGATAAATGGTTTGGATACAGCAGATTACAGGGAAGAATTGCAGGGATATATTGGTTACCTGCCGCAGGAATTTGGAATGTATGAAAATCTTACCGCATGGGAGTACCTTGATTATCAGGCAATTCTGAAAGGGTTGAAAGATAAGGATACAAGAAGGAAGAGGCTGGAATATGTGCTGAGATCAGTACATATGTTTGACAAAAAATATGACAAAATCGGATCTTTTTCCGGAGGAATGAAACAGAGGATAGGAATTGCCCAGATCCTTCTGCACCTTCCAAGAATTCTGGTAGTGGATGAACCCACCGCGGGCCTTGATCCCAGGGAGCGTATTCGTTTCAGGAACCTACTGGTGGAATTGAGCCGGGAGCGTATCGTTTTGTTTTCCACACATATTATTGAAGATATTTCCAGCTCTTGTAATCAGGTTGCCGTTATTGATAAAGGGGAAGTAAAATACTATGGTTATCCCCATGAAATGGCAAAACTGGCAAATGGTCTTGTCTGGCAGCTGGAAGTTTCAGAACAGGAATTCAGGATGCTGGAACAGGATCACCTGATTGTGCATCACATGCCGGCCGGAGAAAAGATACGTGTCCGCCTGATTTCGGAAAAAGAACCAGGAGAAGGCGCAACAATGGCAACTCCATTGCTTGAGGATGCATACCTGTGTTTGTTGAAAGATATTAAAAAGTTGTAAAAATCAGAGGGAAAAATGAAAATTACCGTACAAAAAATATCAAATAGCCGGAATCTGATTTTCATGATGATAAAGTATAATATGAAAATCATTTTTGCCAACAGGTTTATATGGTTTTTTCTGGTTGCCTTTCTGGTATTTGTGGGGATTTCCGTAATAGCAGTGTTCGATAACAACAACATTGGTAAGAGTTTTATATACGGGTCATTAATATTACCTGGGTTTTTATTGCTTTTTTATCCCACTGTTTTTGGAATACAGAATGATGAGGATGCACGGGTGCTGGAAATCCTTTTCGGGATACCCGACTACAGGTATAAAGTGTGGCTGGTACGGCTGGTAATGACTTTTCTGTTTCTGTACCTGATTATGATTTTCTTCTCCTGGCTTGCCTCTGTTGGCCTGTACCGGATCAATGTTTTTGAAATGGCCGGCCAGCTGATGTTCCCCCTGTTTTTTATCGGAATGCATGCCTTTATGTTGTCCACCATGATAAAAAACGGAAATGGTACGGCAGTTGTGGTCGTACTCATTGGTATTGCATTGTTAATCCTGCAGGGTTTGATTTACAGAAGTATGTGGAACGTTTTTCATAACCCCTTTAATATCCCGGGGGGGATGAATGATGTAATCTGGCAAGGGGTAACACTAAAAAACAGATTATTTCTGGTAAACGGAGGCATTCTTTTCCTGCTAATGGGAATGTTTAAGCTGCAAAAAAGGGAGAAATTCATTAAGTGATAATTCCGGCCAGAACATTTTCCTTTCAAATACACATTCAATTTAGGTTTGCTTATTTCAAAATATTTACCCAATTTCGTTTCTCATTTTGAACCGCCACAACATGTCGTTTATTCGCATTGAAAACATGGAATTTTATGCCTATCACGGGCATTTTAAGGAAGAACAAATTGTGGGCAATAAATTTCTTGTAAATCTGCAGATTGAAACGGACATGGTAAAACCGGCCGGTTCGGATGACCTGCAGGATGCCGTTAATTATCAGAAAGCATATATGCTTGTAAAAGAAGAAATGCAGGAGAAATCACATTTACTGGAAAATATAGGGAAAAGAATACTGGACAGAATTTTTCTGGAAATGAGCGGGATAGAAAAGATGGAAGTCAAAGTTTCAAAAATGAACCCTCCCGTTGGTGGAAAAATGGATTGCGTGAGTATTACCATGGGAAGAGATGCAAGTGGGAATTATTATTAGTGAAGTAATCAATCATAAAAATTTTATACACATGAGAAAACTAATTTTATTTGTAAGTCTGGCTGTTGTAACCGGAATTTTAATGCCGATACAGGCAGAAGATGGCTGGGTTCAGCTGTTTAACGGAAAAAATCTGAAAGGTTGGAAGCAGCTGAACGGAGAAGCCAAATATTATGTTGAGAACGGTGAAATTATCGGGGAAACGGTTGCCGGAACACCGAATACCTTTCTTGCCACGAAGAAAGATTACGGCGATTTTATTTTTGTAGTGGATGTGTTTTTGGATTCCCCGGCAAATTCCGGACTTCAGATCCGCAGTGAAAGCAGTAAGGATTATAGCAATGGGCGGGTGCATGGATATCAGGTGGAAATCGATCCCTCTGCCCGGGCATGGACTGGTGGAATTTACGATGAGGCCCGCAGGGGATGGTTGTATAACCTGGAAAGGAATCCCAAAGGTAAAACCGCTTTTAAATATGGAGAATGGAATCAATTCAGAGTGGAAGCCGTTGGAAGCTCCATTAAAACCTGGGTAAACGGCATTCAGTGTGCTGATCTTGCGGATGACATGACACCTTCCGGTTTTATTGCCCTGCAGGTACACGGGATAGGTAATAATAAAGAAGCGGAAGGAGAAAAGATCCACTGGAAAAATATCCGGATCATGACCGAAAACCTGGAATCACACCTTACAAAATCCGACCCGGAAGTACCCCTGATCAGTTATCTGAATAATACACTGACCGAAAGGGAGAAAAATGAGGGATGGAATTTGCTCTGGGACGGTAAAACAAACAAAGGCTGGAGAGGCGCCAAGCTAGATCATTTTCCTGAAAAGGGATGGGAAATTAAGGATGGAGTTCTTACGGTGCTGGAATCGGGCGGAGCAGAATCAAGAAACGGTGGGGATATCATTACCGACAAAACTTATGGGAATTTTGTCCTGCAGGTTGATTTTAGCATCACAAAAGGGGCAAACAGCGGAATTAAATATTTCGTGGACCCTGAGATGAACAAAGGTGCCGGATCTGCAATTGGTTGTGAGTTTCAGATTCTCGATAACAAAAACCACCCCGATGCTAAAAAAGGGGTAAAAGGAAACCGTACCCTCGGTTCACTCTATGATCTGATCCCGGCACAGGCAGCCACAGAGAAGCTGAGTCATTATTTGTTTAATGGCATTGGAAAATGGAACCGGGCAATGATCATTGTAAAGGGCTGTCATGTTGAACACTGGCTGAATAATGTTAAAATTGTGGAATATGAGCGTTGTTCACAGGAATGGAGAGCTCTGGTAGCTTACAGTAAATACAGGGATTGGCCAGATTTCGGTGAGGCTAAGGAAGGTTACATCCTTCTGCAGGACCATGGGAACACCGTTTCCTTCAGGAATATTAAAATTAAAGAGCTGGATTAAACATCTATTGAGGAATAGGAATAATTGAAAGGGGCTGTCTAAATAGGAAACTATTTGCTAAATAGATTTTTAGTCCTGCTTTGTGTTACTTAGAGTGCCCTTTGTGGTTCATCTCTTAATATTCTACCACGAAGCTACTCAAAGGAGTCACAAAGAAACACAAAGGCTTTAAAAACAACGCTGGGATCTCATAACCTGGAGTGGGCTTCGGACATTGATAAGACCTGCAAAATAAACGTATTGAAACAAAACAAAGTTTTAAAATATATAACTATGAAAAAACCATCCTCAAGAAGAGAATTTGTAAAAAAAACCGCACTGGGATCTGCTGCCATCACTATGGGTGCAACTGGCTTTTCCGCAGAAAGCTACCGTAGAATAATAGGCGCAAACGACCGTTTAACCGTCGCAATGGTTGGCTGCGGAAGAAGAATCCCGGCTTATTTTGCCCCTCTTGCAAAAAATAAAGACAATGTTACAGTGGCCTATATCTGTGATGTGATGAAAAGCAGAAGAGAGAAGGCTGCGAAAAGATTTAAAGAAGAAGTAGGTTATAACCCCGTCCTGGAAAGTGACTTCAGAAAAGCACTGGACGATAAAAAAGTAGATGCCATTTTTAATGCTACACCTGATCACTGGCATGCACCGGGAACATGGATGGCAATGGAAGCCGGGAAACATGTTTACGTTGAAAAACCCTTGTCCCATAACCCTGAGGAAAGCGAAATTTTGCTGAAATACCTGAAAAAATATAAAAGGGTAGCACAAATGGGAAACCAGCAGAGATCGGCTCCTGATTCCATTGAAATCATCCGGCAGATTCATAACGGGGTGATCGGGAATCCATATCTGGCCGTAGCTTTCTATTCAAATTCCAGGGGACGGGTGAAAAATCCCGAACCTGTGGCTCCTCCTGAAGGACTGGACTGGGATCTGTTCCAGGGCCCCTCTCCCAGAACACAGTATATGGATATCTATTTTGATTATAACTGGCATTGGTTCTGGACATTCGGTACAGCTGAAACCGGGAATAATGCCACTCACGAACTAGATATCGGAAGATGGGCATTGCAGGTGGATTTTCCGGAAGAAGTGTTCGTAAATGCTGCGAAGAATCATTTTGTTGACGATGGATGGACAATGTATGATACCATGGATGCTACTTTTAAATTTGAAGGGGGCAAGACCATTAAATGGGATGGAAAAAGCAGAAACGGATACAGCACTTACGGTGGTGGACGTGGCACCATAATTTATGGCACGGAAGGGTCAGTTTATGTGGACCGGGGCGGATGGAAGCTGTTTGACAGGAAAGGCAAACAGGTGAAAGACAGCAAATCGGATCTAGGTGAAGGCGGAACTGCCCTTGGAGGTGGCGGTGGTATGACTACCCTGCACGTGGAAAACTTTTTTAATTCAATTCGGGGAAAAGATAAATTACATTCACCCATTGACGAGGGAGGAAAGAGTACTTTACTCTGTCACCTCGGAAATATAGCCAGCCGCACCGGTAAAACATTATATTGTGACCCGAAAAACGGTCATATCAAAGATGAAGAGGCCATGCAACTCTGGGGACGTACCTACGAACCAGGCTGGGGCCCGAAAATCTAGTGTCAATTCATATTTAGGGATTTTTTAGTAAACGCTATTTAGTCTGTCATTTCGAACCTGAGGTACGATGGTGAGAAATCTTCTTTAATTCTACGATTTCTCAGTCATACTTCTTTTGAAATAACAAATAGTTAGGCCATAATGTTTTTAACTTAACGCTGGAATAAAATAAAAGTAAAAAACGATTTGCCTTGCTTTTTTTAAGCTTCTAATTTACAGTAATTTCTTTGGTCCAGCTTGGGTCCACATCTTCATTTTCAAATACAAAGAGACGGGTGATGTTTGACCATGAACTATCCTGGTAACTTTCAAACATTATTTCGAAATCAATTTCTCCGGTTCGGGTTGAGGTAAAGATTCTTGAACTGTCATTATCATTCCAGTCGGTATATTCCCATCCCGTATTATCCTGGAATACAGGGAAAAACCAATTATGGCCACTTATTTTAACTTTCAGGTTCATACCCTCCGGAAGAATTGCCTTCATTGAATAAGTCCCGGCCGGATAATCTGTTTTCTCCCTGTCAAGGATATTTAAACCATATTTGCCCGTTGCCGGATATTTAATAAATCCGGTGAATTCGAACTCCGTATTTTCGATAAACTGAGTGACAAATTTTTCAAACTCAGGAATGACAAGCTCAAGGCCTAATGTTTCATACCTGTCTTCCAGGTTGGTACGTATTTTATCCGGTTTGATGGCTCTGGCATTGTTTATAAGAATCGTACCCAATGACTTACTGTCCAGAATTCCATCTTCTCTTATATCCGTACTTATATTTGCAAGCAACTCGGATAAATCAGAAACAGAAAGATATCCCTGCAAAATTACTGAAACCGCCAGTAAAACGGCATTGTCATCACCGGGCTTTGAGATGTCAAGCAGTTCTGAGGGTGCAATATCATCTTTATTAATTTCAAAGATGGAGAGAATCTCTTTTTGGGCCTGATTCTTGGCAGCCAAAAAGTCACTTCCGTTTGAAACCAGATAATCAACCCGGCTTTTTTCAAGATTTGATAACACATTAACATTCAGACTGCTTTTGTCCGCCAGATCAGACAATGCAAACAAAGTCAGCTGAGCAGTTGAATTTTCATTATTTACTTCATCAAAATAAAACCCGTCCGCTTTAAGTTCAACGTATGGAGAAGTCAATTCTACATTCTTTATTTCAAAACTGCCTTTATTGTCAAGAATCTGTGACGAAAAATTTCTTCCGGTTGGTACAAGATCCTTTGTTAATTCGGATATGGTGATTGCCGTTCCATTTAAGTACGGTCCTTTTTGAATATAACCATTTATTTTTTCGTATGATAAACCAGGATTGTTATTTTCTTCACAGGAAACAGCTATTAGTATCAATCCTAATACCGTGAATAACTTTAAGTATTTCATCGTCTGAATATTTATCTCTTAAAAAAAGCATTAAATCATGTGTAAACTATCATATGTTTGCCTCAGGACCAGCTCATCCTTTTCAAGGGGCAATATAATTCTATACTAATGTACAAAATTTTCAGTTTATAAAAAATTAAACAGCGGAGTAATCGGGTATTTTTTAATAAATTATTCCTGTCTTTTCAAGCTGGAAAATAAATTAGCGACAGGCATTTCCTTGCGCCGGTATTTCAGTGTCAAATCATATTAAACCGGTCATTTCGAACCTGAGGTATGATGGTGAGAAATCTTCTTTAATACTCCGACTTCTCAGTCATGCTTCCCTGCCTGCATCGCCTTCGCACAGCTATGGCAGAGCAAGGCCGGTAGGCAAGCTTCGGAATGACAAATATAGCAGCCTGCCCCGGGTTTTCAGGGTAGATCGCTGACATTATGGACAGACACTTCTATTTAGGATTTTCAGGTAAACCGTACTCATCCACCACAAAATCAATATCCTTATCCCCGCGCCCGCTTAAATTCACCAGAATGGATTTTTGCGGATACTTTTGGGCCAGTTTAAGTGCATAAGCTACGGCATGGGCACTTTCCAGGGCAGGAATGATTCCCTCAAGGCGGCTTAATTCATAAAAAGCATCAATGGCTTCCTTGTCGGTAATGGTATCGTATTTTACCTTTTTTAAATCCTTGAGCATGCTGTGCTCCGGTCCCACACCCGGATAATCCAATCCGCTGGCCACAGAATAAACAGGAGCAGGTTCTCCCTTTTCATCCTGCAACAAATAACATTTGAAACCATGAATAACGCCGGGTTTTCCCAAAGTCATAGTAGCTGCATGTTCTCCCGGTTCAAGAGATCTTCCGGAAGGTTCCACACCGTATATTTCACATTCATCATCCTCCAGAAAAGCTGAAAATAAGCCCATGGCATTGCTTCCTCCACCCACACAGGCAACTACTTTGTCTGGCAATTCACCTGTCATTTCATAAAACTGTTCTCTGGCTTCAATACCAACTACTCTCTGGAAGTCACGCACCATCATTGGAAACGGATGAGGGCCCACAACAGAACCAATACAATAAAGTGAAGTGACAGGATCAGCCACATAGGCATTGAAAGCAGAGTCAACGGCTTCCTTCAGGGTTTTCAGTCCTTCAGAAACAGGAACAACCTTCGCTCCCAAGATTTCCATTCTTACCACATTGGGGTGTTCCTTGACAATATCTACTTCTCCCATATGAATTTCACATTCCAGACCAAAATAGGCTGCTGCAGTGGCAAGGGCAACCCCATGCTGACCGGCTCCGGTTTCTGCAATAAGTTTCTTTTTTCCAAGATGTTTTGCCAGAAGCGCTTCTCCCATACAGTGATTCAGTTTATGTGCACCGGAATGGTTTAAATCCTCCCGTTTCATATAGATTCTTCCGCCATATTTATCGGAGAGCCGGTTGCAAAAATATACAGGTGTAGGCCTGCCCTGATAATGCTTGCGGATGCTTCTGAGTTCTGAAATAAAGTTGTGTGATTTACTGATAGAAAAATAAGCCTGAGTTATATTTTTCATTTCCGTTTCAAGTACCGGAGGTAAAAACGCTCCGCCATACTCTTCAAAATATCCATTTTCATTCGGATATTTCTTAAAATAATTTTCTGACATAATGTTCCAAAGTTTTTATTAATGAAAGGGTAAAATTAAAAAATAATCCCGGGATTTTTGCAATCATCTGAATTAATGTATGAAAACAAAACGAAGGAAAGGAAAAATATGCAGTAAAAACGCTGTTTTTTTCGTAATTTCGCTTGAAAACAGAATGGGGTTTGTTCCCCTGGTTTGAATGATTCAGCAATAAAGAGTATTGAATAAATGTCCGGTCACGCAAAAGCAGAAAAAGCACTTTCCTGGTTAAATCCTGAGCTGGTTTCAGAGATCATGGGATTTTCCATACTGAAAACGATTCCCCATGATATGGAAATCTTAAGGGAAGGCCAGTATGTGAAAGTGATCCCTTTGGTGGTGGATGGACTGATAAAAGTCTTTTCGAGGTACGAGGATAAGGAATTGCTCTTGTATTATATCAAACCAAATGAAAGCTGTATCATGTCTTTTGCCGCCAGCCTGAGGAACGAACCCAGCAGGGTTTTTGCGCTTACGGAAGAAGATACAACTGCTTTGCTGCTTCCGGTTGACAGGGTAGCCGGCTGGACAAAGGATTTCCCCGAGCTGAATTCCCTCTTCTTCCGCTTGTACAATCAGCGATACAGTGAACTTTTGGAAACCATTAATCATCTGTTGTTTGAAAAAATGGACCGGCGTTTGTATTCTTATCTGAAAGAAAAGGCAGAGCTGACAAACAGAAATCCCGTAAAAATGTCTCACCGTCAGATAGCAAATGAGCTGGGAACCGCCAGGGAGGTGATTAGCCGGGTGATGAAGAAACTTGAAAATGAAGGGAAAGTGATGCAGCATACAAACAGCATCGAAATTCTGTAATGGTGACCATAGTCACTGCAAGGCCTCCTGGGAACCTCTTTCTTTGTACAAAAGAATCAAAATGAACAAGATCATAAAATTTATACTGGTTTGCCTGATCTGCCTGTCAGTTGTAACCGGCATTGTTCTTTTGATTCAGTATTTGTCAAACTAATTTATTTAAAGATATGAAAAAAAACATGGGAACCACCGACAAAATGATCAGATTGATCTTTGCTGCAGTCATTGCAGTTTTGTATTTTACAAATGTAATAAGCGGAACATTTGGTATTGTTTTACTGGTACTGGCCGGAGTATTCGTACTCACCAGCCTGGTAAGTTTTTGTCCGCTTTATGCACCATTCGGACTGAGTAGTTGTCCGGTGAAGGAAAAGGAATGATATCCGTATCCGGATTATTGAAAAGAAGGGGATGGGCTTTTAGGCTGATCCCTTTTTTGTTTTCCATGGAGGGACATGCAGGACGAAGGGAGGTTCGGTTAGTGTAAAATAATAAATAGAAAAAAATCCCTGAAGGGGATTAATATTTTAACCCGGGGCGAAACCCCGGGGATAAGGGAGACCGGAGAAAACCGGCGCACTGGCAGGTCCTGCATAAAGCTATTGTGCAGAGCAGCGCCGGAACGAAAGACGGTTTTTCCATGTCAGAAACAGAAATGCTCATTGTAATTTTTTCAGATTCCAGCAAATTATCATAAGCTTACAAATTGTTATATATTTATTTCAAAGTTCTCTTGCAAATAGAAATAGTATTTTAGTTTAGGTAATAGATGATAATTACTTAAATATCTATATATTATAACTATATAACTTAAATGGAGATAAAACAAATATGACTATATATAACCACTGAGCGTAAGTGAAGAAAAATCATATACATTTTATTAGTACGGACTTTATTTGTATATTTGCACGTATAATTATAAATAATCATGGACACGAAATTAACTTTGAAACTTGACAAATTTGTGATTGAGCAAGCAAAAAAATATGCCTCTTCACATAAAAGGAGTTTATCAAGAATTATAGAATCTTACTTAAGATCATTGATTAATCGTGATAAAAATGACAATGAATCAGATATAGAAATTTCACCTTTTGTAAAAAGCATGTCGACTGGTGTTAATATCCCTGCAGACCTTGACTATAAGTCTGAGATATTAAATCATTTAATTGATAAGCATAAATAGACATGAAATTATTTTGGGATACAAACGTAATGCTAGACTTTCTGGGTGAACGTGATCCATTTTATATCTCAGCCGCAAAAATTGCGACTTTAGCAGACAAAAGAGAAGTTACGATCATCGCATCAGCATTATCTTATGCGACTATAACTTATTTCCTGACAAAATACGAAGGACTGGAAAAAACAAAAGATAAATTAAGAAAGTTTAAAGTAATATCTGAAATATGTGAGATAGACAAATTAATAATTGAAAAAGGTTTAAACTCGGACTTTTCAGACTTTGAAGATTCATTACAATATTATAGTGCATTGAGAACTGAATGTGATATAATAATTACCAGAAACGGAAAAGATTTTAAGAAATCTCAAATACCCGTAATGACACCTGATGAATTCCTAAATAGCATCAAGAAATAAGCACCTACGCCCAACAAAAAATATAGTTTATGCCGTAACCTGTTGTAATACTGAGAGATAGAGTCTAAAAGAAAATTTGAGCAACTTGCAAAAATATTAGAAAGAACGCCATCGGCTTTGGCTTGGAAACTTGTAATTTTTGCAAGCCTTGGTCCAAGTTTATAAGCAAGAGGAATAAAAGGAGCTCAAAATACAAGTAAGTTAGACAAAGAGGTTTGGGAAGAATTCTATAATAATTGGGAGAACATGGCTTTTAAGAGTGAAATGCTCCTTTATAAACGACGTCAACAGGAAATATCAAAGGAAGAGCAGGAAATTAAAGAGGGAAAAGAAAAAGAGCGAATAGTAAAAACCAGAGTAAACCAATCATTTTTTCGATCCACTTTGTTGGCTTCATACAATAACAAATGTTGTATTACTGGAATTTCTAATACAGAATTTTTGATTGCAAGTCATATTGTTCCTTGGTCAATTGATCACAATAACCGATTAAATCCACGAAATGGCATCTTGATAAATGCTTTACACGATAAAGCTTTTGAGTACGGCTACATAACTATTACTACAAACTATAAGGTTCTGGTTTGCAGTGAGCTTCTTAATTCTAGAGAGGGGCCATATAATGAATATTTCAAGAAAATCCATAGCCAGAATTTAATATTACCGACAAGATTTTTACCAGATGTAAAATTTCTAAAGTACCATAATCATGAAAAATTCAAGGGTTAAAATAAGTTATCTGTTTCGTGATGAAAGCATGGATAATCCGGACTAAGCTGACCCCCTGAGTTTGAAATCTGCTTCACTATCCGGAGCATACTGCCCTCCTTAAAAAGTGAATTTCAATTGCAGATGTGAACGCTGCCAAAATCCTTTCATTTTTAAAAAGTAAATTCTATTAAAATTCTTATATTTGTGTCTGATTTGTGAGTTTAAAACTCACCATAAAGGCATGAAAAAGAATATTTCTTACAGATCATCTGAATTCCTGGATGCATTGATGACCCGGAAAAAGAATTTTTTTACGCTAAAAGAGGCGGCTGAAATTCTTTCAGATAAGGATTATGCAACAGTAAGAAAATTGCTAAGCGACATGACGAAAAGGGGGCTTATCATGCGTATTAAAGGCGGTTTGTATCATCGTATTCCGTACGAACAGCAACCTTATCAATATTTTCCCAATTGGCATTTGACAGCGGAAGCAATAGCGCAACCAAAGGAATATTACGTAGGCTTTTACAGCGCCCTTGAAATACATGGTTTAATCACGCAGCCATCTATGACCGAGCAGTTGGCAACCTGGGAAAGAGTAAAACCTAAAACACAACAGGTTAAAAACGTCCGGTTTGAATTTATCACTTTAAGCAAAAACCGGTTTTTTGGCTACAAAAAGCACTGGATTGATGATTTCCATAAAGTAAACTGCAGCGATCTTGAAAAGACATTTCTAGACTGTCTGTATAAACCTGCCTATGCCGGAGGAATCACGGAAATAACCAAGGCGCTGTACAAATCCAGGGAAAAGATCCAACCAACAAGGCTTAAAGAGTACCTGAAAAAATTCCATTCCCAGGTTGTATATAAACGACTTGGTTTTATTATTGGAACTTTTGAACTATTTCCGGAACTACAGAATTTTATTGCTGGAAAGATCTCATCATCTTATGCTCCATTAGATCCGTCACTTGACAAGCATGGAAATTGCAACTCAAAGTGGGGCATCATTGATAATATTGACTTTAAAACAGTTCTTGACTCGATAAAAACATAAACAAGTGATACAACCGGGAGAAATCCAATCCGTTGCCGCAAAAGAAGGTGTCCGGGACACGCAAATTGAAAAGGACTATGTCATTTCCTGGGTGACATATGGTATAGCAAATAATCCGTTTCTAAAAGAGAATCTTATTTTCAAAGGGGGCACGGTGTTGAAAAAGGGATACTTCCCTGACTACCGATTTTCAGAAGACCTTGATTTTACATTTTCACATACCAATCATAGTTTTAGCGAAGGTGGGGCAAAAGACTTTGATATTGAAGCCATTAAAGCTGCTTTCACCGAATTAATCAAATGGGTGTATGAGGAATCCAGGATTTCACTTTCTATTCAGAGTGAAACACAGCATGTAACCGGAAACTTCAATTTCTATCTCGCCTACACCGGTCCATTGGGCGGAGTTGGAGCCAATAAAGATATTAAAGTTGATATCAGCCAGGATGAGTTGATCTACTATGCACCGGAGGAAAAACAGATCATTAATACATATACTGACCTTGAAGAGAAATATAGCATATTCTGCTATTCAGTTGGAGAAGTGATCGCGGAAAAGATGCGGTCCTCTATGCAGCGAACTGCTCCCAGAGATATTTACGACCTCTGGTACTTATTTGAAGTAGAAGGGCAGGATATTGAAGATCATATTTTCGCTTTCCAGGACAAGGCAAAACATAAGGGATATGACCCAAACGAATTGATCAAGGTGATTGAACAAAAGGAAAAGATTTTTGCAAAGCATTGGAAAGATCACCTGACAAATCAAATGACAGAATTACCGGAATTTAATGATGTCTGGCGTGAATTGGGAAAACATTGGAGAAAATTTCAGAAATTCATTGATTAAGAAAACCAGCGCTGTTTTTTACAAGCTGGCAGGACAAAGCAAAAATATTGAAAATCAAATGAAAAACAGAATTTATATAAAAGATTGGTTAGAACTTAAACCTTACGAAAAACAAACAGCAACCGATAGTTATTACGTAAAAATCTGCAATGATGTTAAGGATGCTATTGTAACCTGTGAACATTCGTTTGTAATGCAAGTGTATTTGTCCAAATACGATATTGACTATTTAGCGTGTTTCTTAACCTCCTATCTCGAAGATATAATATCAGAAACGAATATTTGGAATTCTTTTGTTAAAATGCACAAAAGATTGTATGAAAAACAGCTTCCGTTTTACAATTTGGATGAATATTACGAAGATGAAATAAACCCTCAGGACATAAGTTTTTTAATTTGGCATTTTATGAATACGGTGCAGGAAGAAAAATTTATTCCACCTTTTACCGATTTTATCGTTGAAACAGCTGAAAAAGTAATGGATGTATTTGATCAGGCCTGGGATTATGCACCGGAGAATGAGTACTTGAAATCGTTTTATCAATTAGACAAAAATGAAGAAGATTTTTATATTGCCCGCACCCTGATAGATACTGTTCTGTTTAAAACTTATCTTTTTCATCCTGACTCTTCATTAAAACTTAAAGAGAAGGAGCTGGAAATTATAGAAGATCGCGGGGATGAAGACAATATAATGTTTTTCTTAAGTGAGAACAGGGATAGTACACTGCATAAAACCCATACCAGACTACTCAGTTTAAAGGGCAAGGAATGGACT
Source organism: Bacteroidales bacterium (assembly GCA_024763075.1). GTDB lineage: Bacteria > Bacteroidota > Bacteroidia > Bacteroidales > VadinHA17 > JANTGF01. Next base: position 28,590 of record JANTGF010000043.1, read on the forward strand.
GCCGAAATTTTAGGGAATAATCATCCCCTTTACAAGGATTTATTAAACATATCACAAAGGATAGTAGGTCTGTTTTTGTATAAAGGGCAGGATGATTACAATTTATTTATTGAGCATATAGCATCAGGTAAAAAATTCAATCTGACAAAAAAATCCTTTGACCATTCAGATGCTCTAAAAGAAGTGGATTCAATTTTGTTTATGGGAATTGCAAAATGGAAGGATGAATGGTGGTTTTCGGGTGTGTTTTTTAAACAGGATTTTAATGCGGACATAATTTTGAATGAAAAAAATTCCTTACAAAGCAGAATGGCAGTTAATTTTTTAGACCATCAAAAAAAAGGAACCGATGAAATGCTTAAATTGCAATTTCAAGCATTTAAAGATTTTAATAATGGTTCACAAATAGCATTTATGCCATCAGAAAAAATAAATGACTTTGTGAGAGTTTATTCGGAGTTTTTTAACAACTCTTTAAACTTATCTGCAAAAGAAAAAGAGGAAGCAAAGGAAAGAGCACGAAAGGATGGCTTTTTTGGCACAGAGAAGAAAGATATAGATTTTTCTGAAGTATCAGAAACAGGTCTGGTGTTCTTTAATCCTAAAGGTGGGGCAGAGATTGCCTTGGCTGTGAATAGTGCTTTTCCATTACCTGATAATCCTTATTTTAATGTAGAAGATAGCAGGGATAATGTTTTGCTGTTGTTACTTTCAGAAGAAATGTCAACAGAACTGGCTTTATTTTGTATTGACAATTGTAAAAATGATTTGCCATTTTTTAATGATGATATTGGAAAGATGTACTTAAATGACATTGATTTTCTTTTACGTTTTTGGAAGAGGGATAATTATTACGCAAAACCATCAATAACTTATACAGGAAAAGAAGATAAATAGCAAAACATTGTCGTTCGGGAAGAAAATGCAGCTTTGGTAAAAGAATTATCCAATCAACTGGCTAAGGGCTGGAGAGAGGCAAAGAAAAATATTGAGAGATAAAGAAATTGTTAACCGCAAATATTATTGATCGTAGAGGATTTGCATTAAGTTATGAGAATATATTACCCTATTAAACTTTGATGAAATACAACCAATTGAAAAGCAATATCAAAATATTTTTTATAACTTTAGCTTTTAAAGTTACCATATAACAGTAAAAAAAATGAAATTAAGGTATAAGAAGAAAAGATTGAAATTCTACCTGATAATAACAATATTCTGGTTGATTATTGGGATTAGTTGCTTTGTATTTTGTGATTCTGGAAAATTGACTACTTATTTTTAGACAGGAATTTCTGTTATTTATATATTCGTTTTTTCAGTTGACTATTTTAACCAATATCTGACAATCCAAAACGGCATTATTAAAGAAAATAATCTGTTTGGGAAAAAAATGAATCTGACAGAAATAAAACAGATTAAAAAGTTTGCCGGATTTTATATCCTGAAAACAGACAGGAAGGAATTTAAAATTAATACGCAAATAATAGACCCGGATTCACTCGCTGAATTGAATGCAGAATTGGAAAAACTAAATGTTGAATGGAATTGAAAACCTATAATATACCTTGCATTTGAAATGAAGAAGGTGCTTTTATCCAATTGATTATATGAAATTTAAGTGTTTTTCAGTAGGTTCATATTAAAAAATCCCCTGTAAAATACAGAGGATTTTTATGAGGTCGGTGGCGGATTCGAACCGCCGTACGCGGTTTTGCAGACCGCTGCCTAGCCACTCGGCCAACCGACCAGTATGTGCACTGAAATATTTTAAAGAACAAAATTAACCTACCCCCGGTGGCGGATTACTCGCTTCCTCCGTCTGCTTCGTGAGCTCTCTCCCTTTGGTCGATCGGTTCGAACCGCGTACGCAGCTTAGCCCGGATAAATCGGGACCCCAGCCTGCCTGTACCCACTTCTCATCCACCGGAGTTCCGGTACTCAGGAACGAAGGCGGACGGCCAACCGACCAGTATGTGCACTGAAATATTTTAAAGAACGAAATTAATCTATCCCCGGTGGCGGATTACTCGCTTCCTTCGTCCGCTTCGTTAGCTCGCCCTTTCAGGTCTCGGTTCGAACCGCCGTACGCGGTTTTGCCCGGATAAATCGGGACCCCTGCCTGCCTGTGCCCACTTCTCATCCACCGGAGTTCCGGTACTCAGGAACGAAGGCGGACGGCCAACCGACCAAATATTTTAAAAGAACACTATCTCCTCATTCCTGTACCGGGTTTTTGGCGCAGCTTAAACTGTGCTTGTCCGTAACCATATATACCGGATTCCGGGATGCAAAGTTATAAAAAATTGAGTAAATAAAGGATAAATTTTTTTCATAAGACTTATGGTCCCTTCTTTTTTTGTTTGAACTGACTTTTAAACCGGATAAATGATCAAAGAAAGAATAAATACTGACTTTAATATTTTAAGGACTAATAAGTTATAAATCAATTAAGTTGCATTTATATGCCCTTTGGTAAATTTTGTGGAATCCACATTTTTCCATATATTTAAACAAGTTAAGTTATTAAAGGGTTTCCAATAGTTCCCGGATGGAATCCCTTCTTTTAATTAAACATGAACATTGCATAAACAGAACTATTAAATCTTTACTTTTGAATTATTCATCTAAACCAGATTATCATGAAACTATTTAAGCTTTGTTTTCCCTTTGTTTTCTTCATTGTTTTCAGTCAGCAATCTTTACTCGCTCAGGAAAAATCAATCGATGACATTATGCCCGTGAGGGGATTTTGTATTTCTGCTCCAACTCCGGATTATTTTGATCAGTTTTTAAAATTTGTGGAAGAAGATCTGGTGCCCAGAAAAGTAAATACTCTTCTTTTATTGGTTGGGTATCGTTATGAATTTGAAAAACATCCGGAGTTAAGGGATACCCTGGCTCTGACAAAGAAACAGGTGAAAAAATTAGTAAAACTCTGCAAAGAAAATAATATTAAGCTAATACCTCAGTTGCAGATACTTGGTCATCAGTCATCTATGACAAAGGCAAACATGTTGTTGACAGTGTATCCTGAATTTGATGAAACTCCTGACGTTAAACTGCTGAAAGAGAGGCAGTGGCCGAATGAACAGGAACTGTATGCCAAAAGTTTTTGTCCGCTGCATCCCGGTGTGCATAAGGTGGTTTACGATTGTGTGGATGAACTGATTGAAGTGTTTGAGGCAGATGCTTTTCATGCCGGAATGGATGAAGTTTTTTATTTAGGTGAGGACCAGTGCCCCCGCTGCTCCGGGCGTGACAAAGCAGAACTTTTTGCCGGAGAAGTGAATAAACTGTATTGTCACCTTTCAAATCAGGGTAAAGAATTATGGATATGGGGTGACAGGCTGATAGACGGGAAAACTACCGGACTGGGAATGTGGCAGGCCAGTATGAACAATACAGCCAGGGCCATCGACCTGATCCCAAAGGAAGTAGTCATTTGTGACTGGCATTATAAAATTGCGGTTCCCTCATCGGTTTTGTTTGCCATGAAAGGTTTCAATGTGATTACCTGTCCTTACCAGACAAGTGAGGTAGCGCTTACCCAATTGCACCACTTTCTTAGTTTTAGAGAGAATTCACCCGAAATAATGGCAAACCGTTTCCAGGGTATGATGCAGACAATATGGGGTGGAGCCGATGACTTTCTGGAAGTTTTTTATAACAATAAGGAAGAAGCTCCCAGAAGAAAAGGTTCGTCGGAGTGTTTCAGGAATTTGTTTGATGAAATTAAGAAACTGGACTAAGCCAGCTGGTATCAGGTTATATTTAATCTGTGAAATTACCGGGGAACTCCTTTATAGGTAAACAAAAGCTATCTTCCGTAGGGTATGATTTTTACTTATTATTGTTTCGCAGGTAAAGTAGTTTGGCATAATACATTGATATTAAGTCTATTGGCCTTAGTGAGCCCTTTGTGATATCCTTTGGGACCCTGGTGGTAAAAATTGGATATTCTATATTACCACCAAGGAACACTAAGGAATGCACAAAGGTATCACAAAGAAAAAAATTCAAAATTAAGTAATTAATTTTCATGGATATAAAAAAGTTATGGATTTTATAACTTATTTAATATCATGCAACTACCTTTACGTGCGAAACATTTGTTACTTATTAAGGCCGGAGTTTTTCTGAGCATTCAACAGGTCAATTTCTTTATGAAAATTCAGGACTAAGCGGTAGGGAGCCTGTGCAACAAAAAGATTGTATAATCCGGCGGGCACTCTCTTGCCCGGATCACTGAGTGAAATCAAAAACAAATGAATTGTTCCATCGGGGTTTTCCCGTAGCTCGTAATGCCCGTAACTCTGGCGTATTCTTAGGTAGTCATCATCTGGTGGCAGATAGTCCGGCAGGCAGTTAAATTTAATGGTGACCATTTCATTCAAATAATCCGGAATAACCTGTAATTCCTGAATGATTTCTTTATCCGTTAAGGGGTAGGGCATATTTATGACCATACGGAAAATATAATGGTTCGGGTTAAATTCTTTAAGAACTTCAACGCTGTCTAATCTTTTAAACCATTTTTTGCGGTTCTTAATATTTTTTATCAATGATATCATTTCATCCATGCTTGTATGAAACGTACTGATGGTTTTTTGTTCTTTTATGAGGGAACTATCAATTTTCCGGGTGAAAACAACTATTCCGTTTTTGTCAATTACCTTTTCCCAGTCTCCGGTTGTTTTGGAAAAAGCAATCAGTGGAGAAAATAGTAAGTTTAGAAAAAGTACACCTGCCAGAAATCCTTTTATTTTTACAGGGAAATATTTAAAGTGTTTCCGGTACATGGATGGGGGCTCTTAAACATGGGTTTTTACAAAAATAGTTGAAAATAGATGCAAATAAATTTAAAACAGAATATATTTTTTGATAGAAGCAGAATAATTCAACAGCCCGCTATTCCCGATAATCAGCCTGAGAGATCACAAAAATTAGATTAGAATCATTTGAAATAGGTAAAATTATTTTGAAATTGCGAAGATTCCCTTTAATTTGCAGTCTTGATAAACCAATAATTTATTTTATTATGAAAAAATTAACAAGCATTTTACTTGGAAGCTTTTTGCTTTCAGGTGTAGTTTTTGCCGGTGGTATTGTAACAAATACCAATCAGAGTGCAGCCTGGGCAAGGTATTTTTCCAGGTATGCCACAACGGATATTGATGCAGTATATTTTAATCCTGCCGGACTTGGAAAACTGGATCAGGGTTTCCACTTCTCCATTAATAACCAGTCTATTTTCCAGACACAGACCATTACCAATGATTTTTCGTATTTGAGGTACGGGCCTGAATATGTGGGTGATGTGAAAGCTCCTCTGTTTCCTAGTATTTATGGTGCATTTAAAACAGGGAAATTCACAATTTCTCTGGGATTCAATCCAATAGGGGGTGGCGGTGGCGCTACTTTTAATAACGGATTGCCTTCCTTTGAATTGATGTCGGGTGTAACACTATTATCATCATTGAACCAGCAGGGAATTCCTACCAGTGAGTATTCTTCAGATATCTATTTTGAAGGAACCTCCATTTACTGGGGTATTCAGGCAGGGTTGACCTATGAGATCAATGACATGTTCTCCATCTTTGCCGGTGCCCGATACGTAAGTGCTGTGAATACCTATGCAGGTCATCTGAATGATCTGATGGTTAACCCCTATGCTCCTCCGATTAATGATGGTAGCATGGTCCGTGCCGATGAGTTTTTTAATACTGCTGCAACAATTTACGGGCAGCTTTCTGATGGATCTACTGCTGCATATCAAGATCTGTATGCCGGTATTGTTGATCAAACCATAGATCCTACTGCCCCATTGGATAACCCTGATTATATCGCTCTTTTAACAGCTATGGGTCTTTATGAGGATGGTATGAACAACGGAACGGCTGCCGGCACATTTTTAGTTGCCGGAATCGTCACTAAAGGCAAATCAGAAGAATCTGCCGCAACCGCCACTCTTGTTACTGATCAGGAGGTTGAAGTAAAGCAAACGGGTTCGGGAGTTACCCCTATCGTTGGTGCACATGTATCTCTGGGTGAAAATATTGATCTTGCTGTGAAATATGAATTTCAGACGAAGCTCGAACTTACCAACCAAACCACAAAAGACTTTCTGATGGGCTATGATTCTGTAGGAAACCCGGTTACCATGTTCCCTGATGGTGGGAAAACTAATGCAGATATGCCTTCCATGTTATCAGGAGGTGTAAATTTCCGTTTATTAAAAGGATTACAGCTTTCCGCAGGTTTTGAGTATTACTGGGATAAGAAAGTGAATTGGGATGGCAGGGAAGAGTTAATAGATAACAATTCCTATAATGTAAACTTTTCTGCCGGATATAATTTTGGGAAATTCATTATAAGTGCTGCTTATAATTATGCCAATATGGGGGTAAACAAGGATTATCAGAGTGATCTGAGTTATTCCCTTAATTCATCCACCATCGGATTTGGAGGTGCCTGGAATATCACTGAAAAAGTAAGATTAAATGCAGGTTACTCCTGGACGATATACCAGGATGAATCTGTACCAGCAGGAGATCCTGTAATTTTTACGCAGTCTTACGGAAAAGATACTAAAATATTTGCTGTAGGAGTTGACTTTAGTTTTTAAAAGCTAAAATATTATTTATTGTAGAAGAGAAATAAATTCAGAATCAAATCACTTTTTCACAATAAGTAAATAAGTTGAATTATTTCCGCCTTGGGAAAAATGCGTTAAAAAAATCAATGAATGAAGCGTTAAAAAAGAAAATCTGTTTGAATCCGCTACTGTGGATGAGTTATTTTCTTTTAGTGAAATGAATTTATTTTTAGCAATTTTTCCCGCAGCGGCGGCTTTTT
>JANTGF010000044.1 GCA_024763075.1 Bacteroidales bacterium
CGATGAGGATTTGTTGTATTTCAGCCAGCGCGGTGACTTTTATAAAAACCTGTTTTCAAAAAAGGTGAATTTTATGATCGGACGAAAAAGTAATTTTCAGTTTGTTACTGATTTTGATCCGATGGAAACAAGCGGACATTACACTGAAGCAAATGCATATCAGTACACCCCTTTTGTGCCACAGGATATTGACGGACTGATGGAGCTGATGGGAGGGGATAAAGCTTTTGAAGACTGGCTGGATGCCTGTTTTGCTACTGAAACCGATCTTTCAAAGATCAATGTTCGGGATGTTACCGGGTTGATCGGCCAGTATGCACATGGCAATGAACCAAGCCATCATATTGCATATTTGTATAACTATGCCGGTACTCCATGGAAAACACAAAAAATGGTGCGAAAAATACTCTCCACTCTTTACACGGATAAGCAGGACGGAATTGACGGAAACGAAGATTGTGGACAAATGTCGGCCTGGTATGTGATGAGTGCCATGGGGATTTATGCCGTAACTCCGGGAATGGATTACTACGTAATTGGCAGTCCTGTTTTTGATAAGGTTACGATAAATCTTGAAAATGGCAGAAAATTTGAGATCATCGCCCGGAACAACAGCGAAGAAAATGTTTATATACAATCTGCCAGCCTGAATGATGCCCCCTGGCCGAAAACGTATCTAAACCATGAGGATATAATGAAAGGTGGTGAAATTGTTTTTGAAATGGGAAACCGGCCAAACACCGATTGGGGAATAAAAAAAGAAAATCGTCCGTACTCTGCGAAAGAAAAATTCAAATATGCCAAAGCACCCAACATTCAGTTTAAAGATATATTGTTTCTGAAAAGCAGGAAGGTAACTCTTTCCGGTGATGAACCCGGAGCCAGGATCTATTACACACTGGATGGAGCAGAACCCACGGAAAAGTCTGTATCCTATACAAAACCGGTAAGGATAACAAAAACTTCCGTTTTAAGAACCCGGTCTTATGTTGATGGGGTTGCTCCTGGATATCCCATAACCATACAATTCATGAAAATTGATATGCTTGAAGCAGTGAATGTTTCCGGACTTAAACCCGGTATAAAGTTTATTTACAGGGAAGGGAAAGGTGTTTTAAATGCGCGGCATCAGGAAACTGCACCTGTACTGGATACCGGTGTGCTGAAAACTTTTAATGTGGATGCGATAAAAGATGACAGGCCTTTCGGATACCAGCTTGAAGGATATATCAAAGTTCCGGAAACCGGGGTTTACACCTTTTATCTTGAGGCAAATGACGGGGCCATTCTGTTTATAAATGGTAAAGAAATTATTGATAACGATGGAGGTCACAGGGCACAGCGACTGGATTCTAAGATTGGGCTTAAAAAAGGATGGCATCCAATCAGGGTAGCATATTTCCAGCAGGGCCTGGCCAAAAGTCTGATTGTAACCTGGGAAGGACCGGGCGTTGGGCTTCAGGAGGTTTCAGAAGATGTGCTTTTTTATAAATAGAAAGTTATTATTGATTAACCGGTTCATCGTATTAAATGTTTGAATCAACAGAATTAACAAAAGGTGAAAGTCCCGTTCTTCTGAATTGCAATTAGAGAGACTTCCTTAGTTTTAAAAGAGTCTCTATGGTGATTTCAGCAAGATCATTCACAACAAGGTCTGCCTTACTTACATTTTCTCTGGTGTTGGTCCCATTCAGCAATCCGATAACTTTCATTTTTGCACGTTTTGCAGCAATAATTCCGTTTTCAGAATCTTCAATTACAATACAATTATTTGGGCTGACTTTTCCTTTCCCGGCTGCTTTCAGGAATATATCGGGCTCCGGTTTTGACTTTATTCCTCCGGAGCCATTTACAATATGCCTGAAGTATTTTTTAAGGCAACTCAGTGAAAGGACTTTATTCACAACTTTTTGAGAGCTTGAAGAAGCCAGCAAGAGCAATACTTTATTCTCAGAAAGAAGGTCTATCAGATCTGTTATACCATTTATAATTGGAAAAGGGTTAGAATTTTCCAGTTTTTGTATAAAACAGTTATTTTGAATTCTGACAAGGTTCTCAGCATTTTCATCCAGTTCAAATTTATCAATTATTTGTTTCCACATTTCAGACCCTGATATACCCATAAACCGGTCATGTTCTTTCTGTGTAAGTGAGATGTTCAGTTTACGGAACATCTCCCGCTCACACTCCTGATGGATGGGTTCACTGTTAACAATAACCCCGTCCATATCGAAAATTACAACAAAATTATTCATTTTATGTGTTTATAAGTTTCGGATAGCTAAAACCTTACAGCAAGTTCCTTACCCGAATAAACCACAGTTTTATCCGGTTTCAATTCAGGTTCTATACCGGTTCCATGGTTTTTGTCCACCAGTACAATATGAATAGTCCGCTGTTTCAACATTCCCGGGAATTCTCCCTCGCGTTTTCCGATGGTTAGTTTCCTGGCTTTGTCATTCCATTTCATTAAAATGGTGGCATAGGCACCTTTCTCATAGTTATAATTGTCATTTTCGTCTTCATAAAGTGTAAATTCGGCATCAGCGCCCGGGTATATCCGGACCTCAAGAGGGTCTGCTTTTTTCTCTTCAGCATATTGAAGATCCGGTCCCAAAGGAACAATGGATCCCGCTTTTACAAAGAGCGGCATTATATCAATGGGAGCAGGAGTGTTGGTGTTCTGTCCGCCTTTAAAAAATTCACCTGTCCAGAAATTGTACCACCCCAAAGATTCCGGCAGATAAACAGAAACGGATTTTGCAGGCGGAATCTTCTGCTCATTCTGAGCTTTCGATTCATCAGGTTTTATCCATGCAAGTTTGGTAATGGCCCCTCCGAGTGTTTGATAATACTCCATTTTAACAGGGTACTTTTTCCCTGCTTGCAATCTGATTTTTCCCATATTTACTGTTACCCCGTGATCTGTCCAGTTATCAATGATCAGTTGATTGTTCACCCAAACCCTTATGCCGTCATTTGATGTGGTAACAAAGGTATATTCCCCGTTTTCTTCAGCCAGAATTTCTCCTGTAAACCGAATGCTGTAGTAATGCTGATGGATTTCTTTTGGCCTGGATTTTCCGTCATTCCAATCAAAATCCGGTTTTGATTCCAATCTTTTTGTAACCAAAGTGTCAAAATTCTGTCCGTTATAAAATTCCGTAGTCAGCCCTCCTTTTTCACCATCAGCAGAAAAGAGATTTGCTGCAGGAATCACATTTCCGATAAAAGTGTGTTCAAAGTACATTTTTTCTGTGACAGGTGTTACAAGAAAAGCCGGCCCGAACATATATTCGTTATCAATTATATGTACTTGAGGATCATTGTTGAAATCAAAGGACAAACCACGCATCAGGGTATAATTATTGTCTGTAATCTGCCATGCCATTGAATAAATATAGGGCATCAAACGATACCGGAGTTTGTCAAATTTCACCTGAGTATCGTATGACCAGGATCCTTTTTCTCCAAAATTCCATACTTCCCGGGGAGTTCCGGTTCCATGTGAACGAAAGATGGGACAAAATACCCCGAACTGATACCAGCGTGTGTATAGCTCACGGTAGGCATCATCTTTACAGCCCAGTGCATTGTTTGGTATAAATGCTCCGATATCCGTTGTCCAGTAAGGAATACCTGTATAACAAAAGTTTATCCCGGCCGATATTTGTTTTCGTAACACATCCCAGGTAGCAATAATATCCCCCGACCAGGTAATGCTTCCATACCTCTGTTGACCGGCATATGCAGAACGGGTTAGAATGCATACCCGTTTTTGATCAGTGGTTTTCCGCTGGCTTTCATAAACACCTTTTGTGGTCATCAATGCATAGGAGTTCAGGTATCTTGCCCAGCTGCCGGCTGCATGGTCATTCAGTTTTTTAGCATTTTCTGCAATTTCATCCGGAGTGTCTCCGGTAAATTCAGGCTCAGTGGCATCCATCCACCAGCTGTCTACGCCGATGGAAAAAAGATTTTTATTCAACCATTTCCAGTAAAGCTTACGGGCAGCGGGATTGTAAGCATCGTAAATTGAGCCTTTTTCCCCGTTTTTCAGATTACAGATAAATCCGTTTGCATACATATCTTTATAAACGCCGGTTATGGTATCAAATCGTGGCCATACAGAAATGGCATAATGAACATTCATTGCATGAATTTCTTTAAGCATTTCCTTTGGATCAGGAAAAATATCCCGGTCAAAGTCCATGGCGTTCCATCCCAGATTTCCCCAATACTGCCAGTCCTGTACAATTACATCAAGTGGTACTTTTCTTTTCCGGAATTCCTTTACGGTACCAATGATATCCTCCTGGGTTTTGTAACGCTCTTTGCTTTGCCAGAAACCATAAGCCCATTTTCCAAACATGGGAACTTCCCCGGTTAACTTTCGATAACCTGAAATTACTTCATCCGTATTTTCTCCATTTATAAAATAATAGTCAATGGCATCACCAACTTCAGACCACAGGAACATGCCTGACTCATCATCCTTAAATTTTGTTTTGGAATAATTTTCCCATAAGATCCCGTAATTATTTGAAGAAACCAGTACCGGCACAGCGGCAATTTTGTTTTCCTGAACCAGTGTAACCTGATGTCCCCGGTAATTCATGATCCCATCCTGATGCTGACCCAGTCCGTAAATTGCTTCATCCCGAAAGAGAAGAAAATTTTGTCTGACATGAAATGCTTTTTCTTCATCCATATCTGTTTTTTCAAACGCATTTCCATTCTCCGTCAGCTTCAAACCTCCGGATTTATCGTAAAAAGAAATGTTGGTTGTGCTGATATCATATTTAAGGGTAATATCCCGGGTGGTCAGCGAAACAGTTCTGTCTGTTTGTTCAAAACTCCAGTAAGTATCCTGTTTTGAATTCTTCAGTACCATCAGGCTTTCCCGGGCAGGGTATTTTACATCGGAGGCATGAATAACCTGGATAACGGCATCTGACCATACGATCAGTTTAACTACACCCGCTTTTGTTTTTATTACTAATTCATTCCCGTTGCGTGTAATTTCCGGTTGCATTGAGTTACAACTGAAGAGGAGGGAAGCAAATAAAATAATGAGGATTCGTTGCATAATAATAGAGGTGTTTGGTGCATTAAAAAAAGCAATAATAAAACCTGAGAAAAAATTTCAGGGTCCGTGTTAAGCGCATTGAAGTCAAGGAATATAGATTATGAGTAAAACCAGGTTCACCCGTATAAATCACTTTGAGTTAATTACCAAAAATGATTGTTCCATTGCCGGAGAATCTGCTGCAATTTAACTCATTATTTATAATTTGTTCGGATCATGATGAAAAGTATATCCGATGGTCCATTCAAAAATATTAAAAAAATAACTATTAACTGATTCTTTTTGTCTTTTTATTATTTATTAGCTTTGGGGTATGATATTTTCCAGATTCTTAAAATATCCTACACCTGGACAGGTTGTATGGTTTACAGTACTTGCCAATTCTTTTATTCTCATTTGTGTTTTGATATTGGCAAAAGTTCTTCTTGTAAGAGATTTTCCAGTATCTCTGATATTTTTTATTCCATTGATTGTGGCAATACCTGCCTGGTATATAATATCCCTTGCGTTGGAACGGTTTATTTATCGCAGGATTAAAGTTATTTATAAAACCATTTCAAATATGAAAGGTACAGGGGTACAAAAAATTGGCAGGGAAAATCTTAATGCGGATATCATTGGTGATGTGGAGAAGGAAGTATATGACTGGACCGCCGTTAAAAGTAAGGAAATTGAAGATCTGAAAAAACTTGGGGAATTCAGAAGAGAATTTCTTGGTAATGTTTCTCATGAGTTGAAAACCCCCGTTTTTAATATTCAGGGGTATATTGAAAGTCTGATTTCCGGTGGATTGAAGGATGAAAATATAAATATGAAATACCTGAAACGCGCAGGTAGTAATGTGGACCGGCTGGCAAAAATCCTCAGTGATCTTGAGATGATCTCACTATTGGAAAGCAATGTTTTCAAGCTGGATATGAAGCGATTCATTTTAAATGACCTGGTAATGGACGTTTTGGATGATTTAAGAGTTATGGCTGAAAAATCTGGCATCACGCTGGGTTTGAAGCAAGGAATTATTCGTGATATTTTTGTAATTGCAGACAGAGAGAAAATCAGGGAGGTTTTAATAAATCTGATCACAAATTCTATTAAATATGGGAAAACAGGAGGGGAAACCCTGATTGGGTATTATGATATGGATAAAAATATCCTGGTTGAGATCTCAGATAATGGTATTGGAATTGATAAAGAGTATTTGCCCAGGTTGTTTGAAAGGTTTTTTATGGTTGATAAGGCCCGTTCTAAAGAAAGGGGAGGTACCGGACTGGGATTGTCAATTGTGAAACATATTATCGAAGCTCATCAACAGAATATAAATGTCAGGAGTACACCGGGACTGGGTTCCACCTTTGGTTTTACGCTGAGAAAAGGATGAGGGGTGGGATAATTTGAAAATTTGAAAGTTGTTTGATTTGAAAATGGAGTGATAATTCTGGAGCATAAATTGTTTGCTGGCTGAGTATGTCGAAGCCAGCTTCCCGGAATGCATAGCCGGAAGAAACAAAGTTAATGACAGGGGAATGCTTGTTTCCCCTGAAGAATAGTGTTAAATGCTATTGAGCTATAGGTATTTCTTCATGGCCTGTGCATATTGAAAATACCTGGAAGTTTCATCTGTGTTAATATGTTGAAAACTATACTTCCGGAACTCCTTTTATTTTTATAATTTTAAGGTCTTATATCATAATGAACAAATGCCTGATTATTATGGTATTTTCTGATTGGTATCAGGTGAATATTCAAAATAATAAAAGAGAAAATGAAATTCAGATTTGTATCCCCGGCTTTTATAAGCCTGATTGTAGCAGTAGTGGTTTTTTCCTGTGGTTCCGGTAAACAAAATAATAACCAGACAAAATCTAAGGGTAAGATGAAAGTTGAATCAAAAGTATTTGGAAATGTGGATGGTAAAGAAGTGTATTTATTTACCCTGCAGAATAATAAGGGCATGAGTGTGAGTATTACGAATTACGGTGGAATAATTACCGCTGTTTATACTCCCGGTAAGAATGGTAAATCAGAAGATGTGGTGCTGGGATTTGATAATCTTCAGTCATATCTGGATGGACATCCTTATTTTGGAGCATTGGTTGGCCGTTATGGTAACCGTATTGCAAAAGGGAAATTTGTGTTGGACGGACATGAATATACGCTAGCAGTAAATAACGGAGAAAATCATTTGCATGGCGGTCTTGTTGGCTTCGATAAAAAGGTGTGGGAGGCTGAACCATTTCAAAAAGACAATGAGGCCGGACTGAAACTGCATTACCTGAGCAAGGACATGGAAGAGGGATATCCGGGGAACCTGGATGTTCATGTGACCTACACTCTTTCAGATATGAACGAGCTAAAAATTGAATACAGTGCAACTACAGATAAACCAACACCTGTAAACCTTACATCACATAGTTATTTTAACCTGACAGGAGGTGAAGAAAATGTAATGAATCATGAGGTGGAAATAAATGCCAACCGGTACGTGGTAGTGAATGAATCACTTATCCCAACTGGGGAACTCAGGGCCAGTTCCGGTACTCCGATGGATTTTAGCAAAATGCAAAGCATCGGCAGCAGGTACAGCCAGGTAGATGGAGGTTACGATCACTGCTATGTACTGAATAAGGATAGCAATGAGCTTAGTCTTGCTGCCAAAGTGGTAGAACCCCAAAGCGGAAGAACCATGGAGGTCTGGACCACTGAACCTGGCGTACAATTTTATACGGGAAATTTCCTGGATGGAACTTTAACGGGAATGAATGGCGTAGTATATAAAAAGAATTATGGGTTTTGCTTTGAAGCACAACATTTCCCGGACTCTCCGAATCAACCGGATTTCCCCTCTTCAATTTTAAAACCCGGAGAAACTTATAAGCAAACAACTCTTTATAAATTTTCTGTACAATAATTACTGATTACATTTTATGAGCCGACCCCGGAAAACTCTGTTGATATTAAGTTGCTATTTTCTTTTTTACCCTGGAATTTCCCGGGCACAGACGCTAAATACTTTTGGCTTTAAAATGAGTGACGGGCTGGAAGTTGCCTCTCTGAAGCTGGAAGGAAGCAGTGAACTGGTTATGATTCCCCCCGCCAGTTTATTTAGTATGGATGTGAATGGTTCAACTATTCTTTCGAATCAGGCAAAGGTGATGTTTGAGAATAATCAAATCAGGTTAATGTTTCCCAATGGTATTACGGGAATTCTGAATTCATATAAAAACGGAAATAAGGGATGGAAGGGAGTTTTGAAATTACTCAATCGTTCTTCTGATACACTGGTGATTGAGAATATGGTTCCGTTCGGAGCCACGGCAGATCATGTTTATATTGGCTCTGAGGGACCTCCTTCACTCACACGGGCAAAACTTTTTTTACCGGATCAGTCACCGGTTAGCCTGATCTTACCGGATAATGCATGGGAAATGGGTTATGGTGCAAGAAACCTGGATGATAATTATGCGGTGTGTGCAATAAGCAGGAGAACCGGCAAGGATAATGCCCGGTTTACAAGATACAAAACCATTCTTCCTCCAAATGGTACGGTTGAATACACCTTTTACGCAGATATTTATATGGGAATTTGGCAGAATGGAGTAAAAAAAATGTTCCATCAGAATTATTTGTATGATCTGGATACCTTTGACAAATCATTATATGAAAGAGAAGATCTGAAATGGATTCGGGATAAATATATTATCACGCTGCAATTTGCATGGGACAAGGACTTTTATGATTCCAAAACCGAAAAATTTAATTTTTACGATTTTCTTGAAGATGGGAAAAAACTTTTTGGAGGGTACGATGTTTATGGTATCTGGCCTACCTGGCCTCGTTTGGGAGTTGACCAGAGAAGCCAGTGGGAACTTTATGAAGACCTTCCTTATGGTTTGCCAAAACTAAAGGAGCTGGCAAAGTATGCCAATAGCATGGGCACAAAGTTTTTTATTTCCTATAACCCATGGGATAAAAGTACGGGCTCCGGAGATCATTTACAGCAAATGGCACATCTGGTTGAAGCGATTCAGGCAGATGGTGTTGTACTGGATACACGGGGAAGTTCCAGTAAACAGTTGCAGGAAGCTGTGGATAGTGTACGAAAAGGTGTGATCATGTATTCAGAGGGAATGGCAGTTCCAAAGGATATGCCTGGCATTGTTGCAGGAAGAGTCCACAATGCAATTGAAATTTCACCGGTACTTAACCTGAATAAGCTGATCAAACCCGATTTTGCCATCTTCAGGGTTGTAACGCTTAATAAAGGGAATTTTCACCGGGATTTGGCAGTTTCATTTTTTAATGGCTACGGAACGGAGATCAACCGGTTCAATCCGGGTAAACCCGACTGGCTAACGGATCAGATGATTTATCTTGGTAAAACTACCCGTATTCTCAGGGAAAATTCTTCCGTATTCTTGTTCGATAAATGGACACCCCTTATTTCTACCCGAAAGGATAAGATATGGGCAAACCGTTGGGGAAACGGTTCAAAAGTACTTTATACTGTTTTGAGTCAGGATCCGGCAGGAGTACAGGGTCCTTTATTTGAGGTTTTTCCTGTTAAGGGAAAGCATTTTGTGAGTTTGTGGAATCATGAGGAGTTAATTCCGGAAGTCATTGAAGGGAAAAACTATATCCCGGTTAAAGTGGATGCCTATAATTCAGACCTGCAGGGAACCAATGCATCGGGAAATATTGATTGTATAGCCCTTTTGCCGGAAATGCTAAAGGTTAAAAGAACGGGGGATTCTCTGATGGTCGTGGCCGGTTCAGGTAATCTTATCCGGATTTGGAACAGGGATGTCTCATATCAGGAAAAGTTTACCGAATTTAAGAACGATTCAGCGAATTTAAACCTGCTGGAAGTTTTTAACAGAAATGAAGGAAAATTTATTGTTCAGCTGTTTGATGGTAAGGAATTACTGGATGAAAAGATTGTAAATATTGAATCCGGTCTGCCCATTAAAGAGAATGTGTTTGCAAGAACAGAACGCCACATGAAACCTCCGGAAGGAATGATCGTAGTTCCGGAGGGAGATTTCTTTTTTAGGGTATCTAACCCCGATCAGTTTATACCTTATCCTGATTTCTCAAAAGGAAAAAAAGTACATATTCAGAAGTTCTATATGGATGAGTTCCCGGTAACAAATAAGGAGTATCTTACTTTTCTTCAGATGTCAAAATATAAACCACAACATCCGGAGAATTTCCTGAAGCACTGGGAAAAAGGGATGTATCCTGAAGGCCAGGATAATTATCCGGTGGTAAACATCAGTCTGGAGGATGCACAGGCTTATGCAGCCTGGGCCGGAAAAAGACTGCCTACGGAAATCGAATGGCAATATGCAGCACAGGGTAGCGACGAAAGAAAATGGCCATGGGGAAATAACTTTCATGGTACACGATGTAATAATTCTTTTGGCCAGCCAACACCGGTGGATGCATTTCCAAAAGGGGCAAGCCCGTTTCATCTGATGGATATGGTTGGGAACATCTGGCAGTTTACCAGTGATGTTTATACGGCAGGTACATATCGCTATGTTATTATCCGTGGCGGGAGTTATTTTAATCCGAAATCCAGTGGCTGGTATGTGAAGGGGGGGCCGCAGCCTTTAAACCGGACGCAAATGTTATTGCTTCTTTCACCGGGGTTTGACAGAAATGCTACGGTGGGTTTTCGCTGTGTGGCTGATGCAGAATAAGATGTGTTGCGATAAGGTATAAGAGTCCGTCCATTAAGGCAGTGTTTAGTTCAGAATGTTCGCTATTAAGACTTTCGAAGTCTTAAAAATCAGGAGTTTACTTTTGTAAATGACTGGTTTTTCAGACAAGAGTAACGCAGATAGCGGACTTTATGGACAGACACTTAACCTGGCTGTTGCAGGCCGGAACAGATTAGAAAAAAATTGAACAGAAAATATTTACGAAAATGATATTTGCAGGGATATTTCGTCAGGATCACCTGAATAGTAAATCGGAACGCAGTAAAAGTCAGATGATCCTGCGTTACGGAACCTATATATTTTATCTGCTTGTAGTGTTACTTTTGGTGTTTATTTATTTTTATGTAAGTAAGCTTCAGGAAGAACAAAATATCCCCCCTGCCGAAAAAGCTCCGGTTGTGGTTCCGGCTGATTCAGGCTTGTAGCCGGATCAGAAAACTTGTTAATTTTTTTCACTGCTTTTAGTATGAGTAAATTAAAAAACAAACCATCAATAGAGTCTTTCACTGGCAGAACTGTTCTACAGGGTATGCCGGAACTTGCCTATGTTTTTGATAAGGAGGGAAGGATGGTCATGTGGAACAAAAATATTGAGAAGGTTTTGGGTTTTACAAAAGAGGAATTGTATCATAAATATATAGCTGATTTTATTTACGAGTCAGACCGGAGAAAAACAATTGAAGCCATGCACCGGATCTTTGAGGAAAGAACAGAACAAACGGTAGAGTATAATCTGTTAACAAAATCAGGGAAAAAATTGCCGTATATTGGTTCAGGCAGTCTGGCAATTGTGGACAATCAGGAGTATTTTGTGGGCATGGCTATTAACATTAGAAAATTAAAAAACACTGAGAAAGTATTAAAAAATGTAATTGCAGAATTAAAAAGCCTGAAGGACCAGTTACAATCGGAAAATATTTATTTGCGTGAAGAAATTAAGAGTCAGCATGATTTTGATGATATCATTGGGGAAAGTGAAGCATTAATGCACTCTCTGTTCAGGATTAAGCAGGTAGCTGCGTTGGATACTACCGTATTGCTGGAAGGAGAAACAGGGACGGGGAAGGAGTTGTTTGCGATGGCTATTCACAGTCGAAGTAACAGAAGTGATAAGCCTTTTGTCAAAGTAAATTGTGCTTCCTTACCCTCAGGTCTGATAGAAAGTGAATTGTTTGGACATGAGAAAGGTGCCTTTACCGGAGCCATCCAAAGGCAGACCGGAAGGTTTGAACTGGCACACGGAGGTACTATTTTTCTTGACGAAATAGGGGAAATACCCATCGAGCTCCAGTCAAAACTTTTGCGGGTTTTACAGGAAGGTGAATTTGAGCGAATCGGCAGCTCAAAAACAATGAAAGTTGATGTCAGGGTCATTGCTGCCACCAATCGTAATCTGGAGGATCATATCAATAAGAAACTATTCAGGAAAGATTTGTATTACCGTTTAAATGTTTTTCCTATTACGATTGCACCCTTACGTGATCGTATATCGGATATCCCTTTGTTGGTGGATCATTTTTTAGAACGGTTTAATCGAAAACTTGCCAGGAAAATTAACAGGGTATCCAAAAAAACAATGAATCAACTGATGGCTTATTCATGGCCGGGTAACATCAGGGAACTTGAAAATGTCATCGAAAGAGCGGTGATTATTTCAGGGGGAACAACTTTGAAAATTGAACCACTTCTCAACCCAAACTTTGAAGAAAAGGAGAAACTCCTTCCTTTAGCCGAATATGAACGGCAATACATTATCCGGGTGCTTGAAAAAACCTATTGGCGCGTGGAAGGTCATGAGGGAGCCGCCCGTATTTTAGATATGCATCCTGAAACACTTCGCTCACGTATGCGAAAATTAGGTATCAAACGTCCGAGTATCTAAGCCTGTTGATGTGGTTGTCATCCCGGACACCCGCCTGACCAGAGGATAGGTGGCCAGGCGAGGAGTGGTTTCCAAAGCGCAACACTTTCTCCCTGGAGAACCTTCAATTTTTCCTTCCTGCGTCGCCGTAAGGAAGGTTTTAAAATGTAAGCCTGCCTCGATATGAATGTCTTGTGAATCCCATTATATATCATGTAAGCCATTATATATAATGAAATTTATTTGAATTCACAATATAATTATTTCTAATGTTATTAAATAACTATTTGTTTATAAGGTATATATAGGTGCCGTTAAGAGATGGCATTGTATTTGTTTATACAATTTCAATACGGACATATATCAGTAGCTTTTTTTAATAATTATATGATCAAACTTGAAATTTTTGTACAACCCGGGAGTGAAAAGTTTTTAGAGTTTTCACAAACACTTGAATTTATTGAAAATGACCTGGCAAAACAATGTTCGTCTTTGTCAATAAACAGGGACAAATCCTTTTCAATTATTGCAACTTTTAGTTCTGCAGAACAATTAACTAAGGTTTTTAGTTCGAAAGAACTTGGTGTCCTTTCGGGAGCTATCCGTACACTGAGTACGAAATCGGAAATTTTTATTCACGGAATTGGAAATATAATGAAAGGTACTGATTTACAAGAAATCCGTTTAATTTTCTCGAAAAGAGAGAAATAAATTATTAATCAAAATTCAAAAATTATGAAATTAAAAATTCTTTTTTCATATCTTTCACTAGGTATTATGATGAGCTGCAACGCTCCTCAAAATCAATCTGATAGTAATTCAGTAGGAGATTACAAAATGGATCGTACAATTTTACCTATTCATCCTCCACAGCTTGCAGCAGTGACTGAAATGGATGCCAGAAATGTTGAAAAACCAGATATTTTTGAGGTTAAAGCTCCCGATGGAGCGCCCAATATTGTTGTAGTAATGATTGATGATATAGGGTTTGGAGCTACCAGCACTTTTGGTGGAGCCATTCAAACACCAACCTTTGACCGCTTAGCTGATAATGGTTTACGGTTTAATCAATTCCATACAACAGCTTTGTGCTCACCAACAAGAGCATCATTGCTTTCAGGAAGGAACCATCATAAAATGAATGTTGGTTCTGTTATGGAAGTAGCTACCGGTTTTCAAGGTAACCAAGGAATAAGACCTGACAATGCAAAATACGTAGCAGAAACGCTTCGCCAAAATGGGTATAGTACCGCTGCTTTTGGTAAATGGCACGAAACTGCTACTTGGGAAGTTTCTGTTTCCGGACCCTATTTCCGCTGGCCAACCCATTCTGGTTTTGATAAATTTTATGGGTTTATTGGCGGAGAAACCAACCAATGGGATCCGGTAATTTTTGATGGTGTTACTAAAGTGGAGAAAAAAGATGATCCTGATTATCACTTCACAACAGACATGACCAATGAAGCCATTAAATGGATCAAGTTTCAAAAAGCGATGACACCAGATAAACCTTTTATGGTGTATTATGCTCCTGGTGCTGTACATGCACCTCATCATGCCCCAAAAGAATGGATAAAGAAATATAAAGGAAAGTTTGATGCGGGTTGGCAAAAACTACGTGAAGAAACTTTTGCTCGTCAAAAAGAAATGGGCATTATTCCAGAAAACACAAAATTGGCTCCAATGCCTAGTGATATTAAAGACTGGGAAAGCCTAAGCGATAATGAAAAGAAATTATTTGCCTTGCAAATGGAAACCTTTGCAGGTTTTATGGAACATACCGATAATGAAGTTGGCAGAATGGTAGATGCCATTGAAGAAGTGGGCGCTTTAGATAATACCCTGTTTATATACATTATGGGTGATAATGGCTCAAGTGCTGAGGGCGGACTTGAAGGCACATTTAATGAGTTGATTCACCTTAATGGCATATTTGATGAAGAAACCATTGACAACATGCTTTCAAAAAAAGACGAATGGGGAGGTCCTAATTCTTTTCCGCATATGAGTGCTGCCTGGGCAGTAGCTACAGATGCTCCTTTTAAATGGACCAAACAAATGGCAGCCGATTTTGGAGGAACTCGCAACGCTATGGTAATGCATTGGCCAAAAGGGATTAGTGCAAAAGGAGAAATTAGAAGTCAATTTAGTCATGTTAATGATGTAGCGCCAACTATTTTAGAAGCAACCGGTTTACCTGAACCAAAAATGATTAATGGTGTTAAGCAAATCCCTTTGGATGGTGTAAGTATGCTATACGCAGCAAAAGATAAAGCTGCAGAAGGTCGCCACAAAGTTCAATATTTTGAGATGTTTGGCAACCGAGCAATCTACCATGAAGGATGGCTGGCACGTGTAGTACATATGGTTCCTTGGGTAGGTAAACCTCGAAATGCTTTTCAAGATGAGAAATGGGAGCTTTATAACGTTAAGGAGGACTTCAGTTTAACAAATAATTTAGCTGGCCAAATGCCGGAAAAAGTAAAAGAAATGCAAGATCTTTTTGAAAAAGAAGCGATTGCAAATAATGTCTATCCATTAGACGATAGATTGTACGAACGCTTTAATGCTAAACTTGCAGGTCGTCCGGACTTAATGGGAGACCGCAAGACACTAACCCTGGCGGACGGTATGGATGGAATATTAGAAAACACATTTTTGAATGTTAAAAACACTTCTAATACTATAACGGCAAATGTGAATTTAAAAGGTAATGACAAAGGAATTATTCTTTGTCAAGGTGGAAAATTTGGTGGATGGGCTTTGTATATGGACAATGGGAAGCCTGCCTACACATATAACTACTTTGGTCTAAAAAGATTTACAGTAGCATCATCTAAAAAAATTACTAATCCAACTGCAGAGATTAAAATGGTGTTTGATTATGATGGAGGGGGAACTGGAAAAGGTGGTACGGCTACCATCTATGTTGACGGAGAACAAGTTGCTCAAGGTAGAATAGAAAAGACTCAACCTGCTGTATTTTCTGCAGATGAAACAGCAGATGTGGGCAAAGATGAAGCAACCCAAGTAGCTGATCTTGTATTTAAAGATATTGAAGATTCTGAGTTTACCGGTTTTGTTAACAAAGTAACAATCAGCATTCCGAATTAAATGTTGTAATCGATGATAAGTTAATGATTAATAAAGATAATGATAAAATGAAAAAACTAATTTTATTAGTAGCTCTTGCAGTAGCAACAATAGCTACTAAAGCACAAGAACGGAAGTATGCACCTCTTCCCAAAGATATACCTACTGTTGAAAAAGTAAACTCTAAAATTGGCAAGCTTGAAATGCCAAATGGATATCCAACAAGTGCCACTGCTAAAAAATTGGAAGACGAGATTCTTTATGTTCACGCGGTAGAAGCCTACCTTAATTCGATTCATGGAGTATCCTTATGGGCTATGAGGAAAGGATTCTTAGAAGTAGGTGTGAAAGATAATGAGTTTTTAGTCTTTCCAAACATGATGGATGGAAATCAACTATTTTTAACTGCCAATATGGATACATATTATTACATGAGCTTCATTGACCTCTCAAACGGACCTGTAATTGTAGAAACTCCCGTTGATGCTCTTGGAGTTATTGATGATATGTGGTTTAATTGGGTAACAGACTTTGGTCTTCCTGGTTCTGACAGAGGCGAAGGTGGTCGCTACTTACTTGTACCAGATTGGTATGATGGACAACTTCCAGATGGCGGCTTTTATGTTCGGCGATCAAAAGCAAATCATGTTTGGTTAGCAGGCCGATCATTTTTAGAGAATAATTCTCCAGAAAAAGCTATAAATGATGCTGAGGTTTTAGCAGTATATCCATATTCCCCAGGTGGCCAAGGAACATCTATTGGTGATTATTTAAATGGCGATGCCAAATTAGGATCTCTTTCAAAATATAAAAAAGCAAAAAAGATTGATGGAACGGGAATTACCATCAACACCCTCCCTCCATCAAATTATCAACATTTTGTAATGTTGAATGAAATGATTCAAGAGGAACCTGCTATTTCTATGAATCCTGAAATTGGAGGTTTAGCCGCTGCAATTGGTATCGAAAAAGGAAAGCCTTTTAATCCAGACGAAAGAACAATCGGCATTCTTAATAAAGCCGTTGAAGTGGCCAATGCTTATGCTCGAACATCAGCAGTTGGGGCGTTGCCTAGCAAAGGCTTTGATTATTATGGAGGTAATTCTGGTTGGTGGAATCCTTTGTTCGAAGGTGGATATACTTTTACTACACCTCCGCCAGAAATTGGAGTAAAAGGCGAAGTTATACCTTATGAATATACAGCTGCAAAACGTATTGCCGCCCGGGCATCGTTTTTCTATTTTGCTACTGGCACTACACCTGCCATGTGCATGCGATTAACCGGTATCGGTTCTCAATATCTTATGAATAATGTTGATGAAAACGGTAATCCTTTGGATGGAGGTAAAACATATAAAGTAACTTTCCCGAAAGATATTCCGGCAGAAAGATTCTGGTCTGTAACCGTTTACAATATGCAAACACGTTCCATTATTCAAACGGATCAAAAATTCCCTAGAGCAGGAAGTCAGTCGTTCCCAACGCCTGCAGCACAAGAAAACAAGGATGGCTCAACTACTATCTATTACGGACCAACAAAACCTGAAGGTGTTTTTGAAGGGAACTGGGTACAAACGAATGCCAATGAAGGATGGTTTCAGCTTCTAAGATGTTATTCGCCAAGTAAAGCTTTCTTTGATAAAACATGGCAGGCTGGTAAGCTAGAACTTGTAAAATAAAAGGGATCACATGGGGTTCATTCAGTACATGGATAAATCGAATTGTAGTAAATCAGTTTTTACATAATAAGAGAAGACTGATGGAAGGTAGTCGGAAAGATTTTGATGATTTCTCAATTCTGTAAAACGACCTCCCTATTCTGGAATTGACTTTAAAATGACGAAAAAATCACAAGGAAACGTTGTCTGATCCAATTCCTGCCAAGGCATTTTGGTCGTTTATGGTGTATGATAATCAAATGCGTTCTATTTTAGAAACCGAAACAAAAAACAGGTGGGGTTGATAGCAATCTGAAAGGAATCAAAAAAGAAAAAGATGGTACCGTTCCCATTTATTTTGGCCCTAAACCACCAAAGGGTCAAGAAAAGAATTGGGTGCAAACCATGCCAAACAAAGGATATAATGTACTGTACTGTACTGTTAAGATTATATAGCTCTCTTCAACCATGGTTTGCCAGAACTTGGGTACCTGGTGACTTTGAATTAGTTGAACATAAGAATTAAAAAAATGAAAAATTATATTATTACACTTTTAGTTTTACCGTTTCTGGTTAGTTGTTCTACAGAAAATAATAATTCTGAAAAAAACATCGCTGTGGTTGAAAAATATATTGAGGCAGTTGAAAATATGGACTTTAACACAATGACATCCTTATTAGACGATCAGTACGTGGGGCTTGGGCCTTCATACACTGATTCGATTAATAAGGAACAAGCTGTTGCAAGCTGGAAATATAATGTGGAGAATCTGTATGAAGGAATTGAATATACGAGAGAACAGCATGCACCGGTGTTTATAAAACAAGGATCCAATAAAGGAGAATGGGTTTCAAGCTGGGCAGAATTAAATATCACCTACAAAAACGGTGAAAAAGTGGTAATCTGGGCCAAAACAGCTTATAAGATCGAAAAAGACAGGATTGTTAAAAGCTTTACTTTTTATAATGAAGCAGATGTTTTAAGGCAATTGGGATATGTTTTTATAAAGAACGATTTATAAACGATTAAGATTATAAATTAAAATAAAATGAATCAGATTAAATTAGTAGTTGCAATCCTTATGATTGCAGGAATTAGCGAGGTAAAAGCACAGGTGCCGGAAACACAGGCATTACCTGACACATCAAAAATGACCTATAATCAAATTTCTCAGTCGCTCGGGTTATTTCTTTATCCAACCAAAGGGCAAAGCCACCAACAGCAAAAAAAGGATGAATTTGAATGTTATAAATGGGCAATGGAACAATCGGGAATTGATCCCTTAAATCTCCCCAAAATAGAGGCAGAAGTTCAGTCCGGGCCAACCGGGGGGGCTGTTAGAGGTGCGGCCCGGGGTGCGGCAGCGGGAGCAGCTATTGGAGCCATTACAGGCGATGCAGGCGAGGGTGCAGCTATTGGCGCAACAGCCGGAGGGATGCGCGGTATGAGAAAAGGCAGGCAGGCACAGGCTCAGCAAAACCAACAGTCTCAGGCGAATGCAGCGGCTGCCGAAGATGAACTAAAGAATACTTTTATAAAAGCTTTTTCAGTTTGTATTGAAGGCAAAGGTTATACGGTAAAATGATTGAATGATTGAATGATTGAATCGTTTCTTTAAATGATAAAACCGGAATTAAACTTTGATGAACAATAAATTTATTTTAATTGTCGCGATACAAATTTTACTACTTCTAAGCATAACATTGGATTGTTCTGCCCAGAAAAAAGAGAAACCGCTGATAGACACACTGGACAATGCTTTTGACCTTAGTCATTACCTCTATGATCTTCACGGCTTTTTGCCGGTTATATCTCCAATTACTGAACCGGCAGTAGGTTATGGGGCTGCAGCAGCAGGAATGTATTTCATTCCAAAGAAGAAAAGTAATGATCTGAAATTTCAAATGCCGGATATTGTAGGGCTTGCCGGAGGACTTACAGCAAATGGTACCTGGTTTGCCGGGGGTGGGTATTTTGGTTTTTGGAAAAAGGACCATATTCGATATCGTGGAATTTTTGGTTATGGCGATATAAATCTAACGTTCTATGGTTCAGAAAATCCTGCAAAATTTTCAATTAGCACTTACTTTTTGTTGCAACAGGCAATGTTCAGGCTGGGTGATAGTAGGCTTATGTTGGGAGGAAAGTATCAATTGGGGAAATCCACGATAACATTTTTTGAAGATAGTGATATTCCGGGAATCAATCCATTCGACCTTGACATGGTAAATAGTGGCATTGGATTGATATCTGAATATGAGAATTATAATAATATACTTTCTCCCACAAAAGGTTTAAGGGTAAATCTAAGCTATGATCAGTATCTGGAAGTAATGGGGAGTGACCGAAATTTTGGCCGGTTCACTTTGTTTTCGCATTTTTACCAACCTATTATCAGAAAAAAGTGGATAGCTGGCTTTAGAATGGAATCTCAGTTGGCAACAGGGGACCCTCCTTTTTACATGACGCCATTTTTAAACTTAAGAGGGGTGCCGGTTATGCGCTATCAGGGAGAATTGGCGGCATTGGTTGAGACGGAGCAGGAAATTATGCTTACTGGAAGATGGAGTATAGTGGGCTTTGGTGGTTATGGCAGGGCATTTAAATCATTGGATAGTATGTCTTAAGGTTCATCAGCATGGAATACAGGAGCAGGGTTCCGCTACCTGATTGCCCGGTTACTTGGCTTAAAAATGGGCATTGATGTTGCCAGGGGACCTGAGGATTGGGCGTTTTATGTAGTTGTTGGAAGTTCGTGGATGAAATAATTCTTAGTGTCTTTTAAGCAAAAATTACACTTACCAGTTGAATTTTCATTTAATAATGACTTATATTTACCAATTCGAAAATAAGCAGTTAAAATGAAGAAAATCTTACTTGTATTTTTCACTTTATTCATAGGTATCCAATCACATTCGCAGGTGCTTATATCTTTATTACTGGGTGATAAATTGAATTCTCCAAACCTGGAGTTTGGCCTCGAAGGAGGAATCAACTGGACAAACATATCAGGTTTGGAGACAAATAATTATTCCCGTAAATGGAATCTTGGGTTTTATTTTGATATCCGCCTGAAAAACCAATGGTTCCTTTATACAGGTGTTTTAGTAAAATCCAATATGGGCGTTGATAAACTCACGGACAAGGATCTGGACTTTCTTGGGGCTACTATTTATAAAGACTTTGAAGATCCTAATTTGCGGGCACAGGGGGATTATAGCCAAAAGATGAATTATTTTTTAGTACCTGCACTTGCAAAGTATAAGTTTAAAAACCATATGTATGTGGAAGCCGGGCCTCAATTTGGCCTGATGTCCAAATCATGGGTGGAATTCGAATCGGATATTGAGGGCAGGGATGCTATTATTAAAGAGTATAATAAAGAAAAGATAAAAAAGCTGGATGCTGGTATTATGATTGGAATGGGATATACCCTCTTTAAAGGATCTGGTTGGACATTGGGAGCTAAATATTATTATGGCTTTGTGGATGTATATAAAGACAGGGCGGGGACCAAAAACAGTTCAATATTCCTAAAATTAAATATTCCCATTGGGGCAGGGGAAGGCGCTAAGCAAAAAGCCGCAGAAAAAGCCGCAAAAAAGGCAGCAAAAAAGAAAGCACGCCAAGAAGCAAAAAATAATAAAAAGTAAAATACATATATTTAAATCATAATGAAAGTTTTCAATAGAATCTCAATCCTTTTGGTCTTATTTTTATTTTTGATTGCTCAAAAAAGTCAGGCACAATATGCCTCAAAGAAAGTTAGGTCTGTCCACCAGGTATATACCGATAGCCTGAAAAATATTGAATACAACTATACTTTTCCAATTTGGGGGCAGGGGGCATACTCTAAGGGCTTTGATATTCCTTATCCTATTGGTATAATGACAAATGGGATCTGGATGGACCAGGGGATACTGATTGATAATATGCAACTTGGAATAAAGACTGACAACCAGGATATCCCATTGACCCCTGTTGATTTTATTGGATTCGGTGACAATACAAACACTTCCTATTCGGTTAATGTAAGGCCTGATATCTGGATTTTCCCATTTCTAAATGTATATGGATTGTTTGGTTTAGGAAACTCCCATACAGAAGTATTCCTAACGGAACCTGTAGATCTTAAATCAGTGGTAGATCAGGGAATCCGGACGATGGGCTTTGGTATTATGGGAGCAGCCGGAATCGGGCCAGTGTGGTTGTCGGTTGATGCCAATTTTACATGGAATAAACCAGAATTGCTGGATAAGGCCACCAGGGTTAATGTATTGGGTTTACGTTTGGGCCATACTTTTATTTTTAAAAAACATACCGAAAGTAACATTGGCTTATGGGTAGGTGGCATGCGCCTGGCTATGGCTACTGAAACAAGTGGTGCAATAAAAATGATTGATGCCCTGCCACCAGAAACATGGGAGCGAAGGGATGAAATTGTTAGTGACTACTGGAACTGGTACGATAATGAAGCTACTCTACCACAAAAAAAAGTTGCAGACAAGGTGCTTACACCAATAGTGGATCGTCTTGAGAATGCAGACGGGGAGATGGTAATCAGATATGGAATGGATAAGCAAACAAAGCAACTTTGGAACGGGGTAATTGGTATATAATATCAGTTAAATAAAAGATGGCAGTTCCGTACAGAAGCCGGAATTATTGGTGATAGAAAATCAGCTCTTTTTTCTGTAAATTATCGCTTTTTGGGTTTTCGTACAAAAAATTAACGAAAGTGTCAGCCTGTTGATGCATTTATTGCAAAAAAGTGTCAGTCTATTGATATTTATCAGTAATTTTTATTAGCCTTATTCATCAAATCCTGGCCGGATAAAACTCCTGGCTCCCGGAATTGTATGTTCAAGCGACCTCCGGAGTTTACCTAAGAATACCAGTATTTTTAGCGTTTCGTCTTCCATTCCCGGGAAATGCTGCATTAAACCGGCCCATGCAGCCATGGTCCTGTCAATAGCTATCAAAGCAATTTTAGCAGAACCCTCGAAGTCTTTGGGCATATCCTCAAGGATTTCCGGAACCTCCTCCATTTTCCCTGTAATGGCCCGCATTATTTTAGGGTAAAGGAAATGCTGGTACCACCTCAGCACTTCAATGTTGTCTTTTATTTCATTCACTGTTTTTTTTGGAAACCGGCCGGAAAAACTGATCTTCTCAATGAATTGTAAATCTGATTCTCCGGACTGGATCAGGTCTGTTGCAGAATCAAACCAATTGTTCATTAATTCCGAATATTCCAGAGCCGCTTTGGAACAGGGATGGTTATGCGCGATTTCATCCCGCTTTTTCTGTCCTTCAATTTCTTTATCAATATCAATATCATTCAGATCAATACCCTCTTCCTCTGCCAAATCCTGAATCATCTCAAGGGCTATTGAAAATGAATCTTCAATTTTTTTCCAGAAATCTGAGTTCTCCAGGTCAGTATCTTCAGGGTCATCAGATATCTGTTCCTCTTGTTCCATCTGAAACTGTAAACAACGTGATGTGAAAGTACAACGTTCACACCACCGGTCGCAATAATTGTATATCCCGGGGATGTTATCGGGGTTGGCTGCCATTTCATGTAAGCGGTTTCTGTCCATGATGTATTTTTCTTTCCTTTTTCCCTGTGTCAGACAAATTATTTTACTCAAATATACAGTCTGATTTTTGCTTCGCAAAATTTATCTTTGATCTGTAAAGTTTTGCTTATTTTTATGTCCTTAAAAAATGGGACAAAATGAAACAAAAAACAAAAGGAAAAAATATAATCGCTTGTCTCTTTTTAACCGGAATTGTTTATACCGGTGTATGCCAGACCCCCTTTTATCAGCCTGAAGATTGGTATGTGGTATTTGAAGATCAGTTTGACAATGAAGTTTCGCAGAAATGGAAGATTGCACATGAATTTGATCACTACGGTGAACCTCAGGTATATACAAATCGCCCTGAAAATGTTTTTATTCGAAATACTTCAGGGAATAACTTTCTTGTACTGAAAACCTTTAGGGAAAATTATGAATGTAATAAAATAAGTCCTGCAGGATGCAATAAATCAAAATATGCATATACATCAGGGTGGGTAGAAACGAAAAAGGAATACAATGTGCAGTACGGATTTATGGAAGCGCGGATAAAAATACCTGAAGGACAGGGTATCTGGCCGGCTTTCTGGACTTTCAGGGGAGAAGGGGTGCAGCACAGGCACAATTCTGCGGAGATTGATATTTTTGAGATGGATGGAAAAAGGCCAAAAGTTCAGGGAACCAACCTGCACCTTGATTATAACGCTCCGAATTTCAAAGCACCTTCTTTCCCTGAGGAGATAGATATTCATGATTATTCGAATGATTTTCATACATATGGACTCAAATGGACACCCACAAACATCTATTGGTATTTTGATAACCGGGAAATCAGGAGGTCTCCGAATCCCGGAATAGTGGATCCGGTGAGGATCATTTTAAATGTGGCCATTTTCCCCTGGGAACTACCCGGAGAGAACACCTCCTTCCCAACGGAATTGCTTGTTGATTTTGTGAGGGTTTACCGGTATAAAAAACCGGAATTTATTTCTGAATGGAACGATGAAAATTCAGGGAAAATAAACCATGCTTTCCTGAAAAAAAATGACAGGATTATCAAGGGAGATTTTATTGACGGAGATAAAAAGAATGAGTTACTTATCTTCTTTGAAGATGGTAAATGGGCCGAAATGTATTCTTTTCAGAAGGGCAACTGGGCATTGAAATGGTCAAACAGAGGGCAGAAAAATATAGGCATGTGGAGCCTGGATTCCGGTGACCGGTATGTTATTGGCGATTTTGTTGGGGATGCAAAGGAAGAACTGATGATCATATCTGACTCATATAAAATATCTCATATGTATTCGTTTGATGGCAAAGACTGGACTTTTCAGTGGAATAATAATAGAAACGGAAGGATAAAACAATGGCATTTGCACAGGGATGACAGGTATATTACCGGTGATTTTAATAAAGACGGCAAGGATGATCTTCTTTTTATTTCATCAAAAACGGGAAAAATGGAATTGCTTTCATTTAAGGCTGGAGAATGGATGAAGACCTGGAATTTGAAGCGAAAAGATAAAACCGGAAACCTGTTCGCAAATTTGGGGGGTGCAATTGTTGCGGGTGATTTTGACGGTACCGGAGGAGATGAACTGTTTGCGGTTTCAGCCTCATTATTAAGTGCACATTTGTTTTCTTTTGATGGTACCGGTTGGCAGAATAAATGGGAAAGCAAGGATACGGGAAAGATTGCGGAATGGTTAATTCATACGGAGGATCAGTATTTTGCAGGCGATTTTGATAAAGACGGAAAAGATGAATTGATCTGTATATCTGACTCGGCAAATGTACAATTGTTTGGGTATGATGATACGGACTGGAGCAGTGAATGGGCAAACGACGGCCTTGGAAATCTAGGGGGAATTTCGTTGGGTGTACCTGTATCTGTAAAAATTTCACCAGGATGTTTTTTTGAAAATGCAAAAGCAGATATCTTTCTGTTAAAAGATCCTGAAGGTGATTGTGATAAAATAAATCTGAGATTGATAAGATACAGAGATCTTAAATGAGAAATAGCTGAAAGCTTTTGTGGAAAATACAGTAAGCAAATAATGCCGGGGAACTTTAGATTATTTATCCCGGGACTCTTTATTCTGATAATTTGTCATAAATTGCTGGCAAAAATGAAATAGGAAAGCATTTTTATATATCTTTAAATGGTGAATTTTAATGCAGGGGAGTAACTCCGGCTGATCATTTTAATTTAAGCTACAACAAGGTGTTTAAAACCTGGATCTTAATTATTGGATTATTCCTGTCTCTTTCGGGTTTTTCCCAGGAAGCTTATGTGGTCACTCTTGCCCGGTGTATTGATAGTGTACAAAAATACAGTTTTCGGTTACAGGCTGAAACATTTAATACAGAAGCTGCCTTAAAAAACCTGGATGTAAGCCATACCCGCTCATTACCTTTTCTGACAGGAGATATTGGAATCGAAGGTCGTTCTTTAAAACCATATGGCTTTGGTCAGCAATGGACGCTGGTTCATGGTGACTGGTCACTGGGTGATTTTATAAAGAAAACCGATCAGGTTGCCAGGCAGGAAGTAGTTACAGCGCAGCTCATGCAGGAACAGGAACGGCTTGATGGCATAAGCCGGGTGACATCCCTTTTTATGAATGTTTTGCAAAAAGAGAAGGAGAGGGAATTACTGAACGAGCGTATTCGTCTCCTGGAAACACATCGTATTGTAGCCACCTCTTTATGGCAGGCAGGTGTTCGTACCCGGCTGGATATTCTCCAGACGGAATCGGAACTTTCGGTTGCCAAAGAAGAAAAAGTAAGAGTTATAGTGGATATCCGGAACTCCATTCAGGAAATTACCAAACTTACCGGCATGACCATGCTGGATACTTTTCAACTTGAAACGATTAATACAAAAGATCTGATCCGGCAGGTCAATATCAGTGAGCTTGACAATCAGTTGGTTACAGAAAACCCATTATATCAGGTTCTGTTATCAAAAGTGCAGACCCGGCAGTTACAGACTGAATTGATCAGCGCACAAAGATGGCCTCATGTTTTTGCGGGTGGCGGGTATTTTGTGGATGGTGATCCTACTTCTGACGGAAATTACTGGACAATTCAGACCGGCATTGCTTTTCCTATTTACCAGTGGGGGAGCATTAATTACCAAAAAGAAGAGTCGGAAGCCCTTGAAAAATCTCTGAATATGGAACTTCTGGATCTGAACAGGGAACTACTGATCCATCTTGAAAAGACCATGATCCGATTGGAAGAATTAAATAATATGCTTGGATTACAGGAAGACCGGCTTGAAACCCTGAAGGAAGCACAGAGCCTGGCGGATATAAATTATAAGGCCGGACTGATCACTAACCTGGAGTATCTGGTTACACAGCAACGGAATACAACAACGATGATCACAATTGAAGAAACACGTCTGGAATATATATTAAATCTGATCGAGTATTATCTGGTTACCAATCAGGTTCAAAAAATTAAAGAGATGGGAACATATACCGATACTTCAAACTGATTGCCTTATGATGCGAATAACTTTATATGTGGTGCTTATTGTTCTTATGTTCAGTGCCTGCGTGCAAAAATCCGGTGATAAAACACCCCCGTCCAGGGAAATACCCCGGTTAGAGATCACTACCGCGGAAGTCAGCAGAAGGGATATGGTGGATACTGTCTGGATATACGGAGAAGTGAAACTCAGGCAGGAAGCCTTGCTGGCATCTCAGTTCGATGGCCGGCTGGATGGGTTTACCCTGCTAATGGGAGACCGGGTGAAAAAAGGGGAAAGACTGGGAGTGATCATTCCTCCCATGAGAGAAGCACTGTTACAGGTGATGGATCAGATGGATGAAAGCCAGAAGAAGTTGTTGTCCAGCGAGATCAATGAAATTAATATGTACAGCCCTATTGAGGGAACTATTCTTGAGGTGTTCAAACATACGGGTGATGTGGTGCAGAAAGGAGAACCCATTGTTCATATTGGCCAGCTGAAGACACTGGATATTCACGGAGATTTACCTTTACAATATCTCGCAGATATTCAAAGAATTAAATTTATAAATGTTGTTTTTGTGAACTACCCTCATGTTCCTGTGCGTTTAAAGATAGATGCCTTTGGTGGCCAGGTAGATCAGGCCAAACAAACGGTTCCAATCCGGTTAAAGCTTGAAAATCATAAAGGAGAGTTCAGACCCGGGATTCTGACCCGTTTGTATTTTCCCGGAATAAGGCATACAAATGTGCTTGTAATACCCCGGACAGCTCTGTTAGGGGAAGAAGGCGTTTACAGTGCGTTTGTCCTGAAGGATGATAATACGGTGGAGAAAAAATACCTGAAAACCGGAATAATACAGGATGATTGGGTAGAAGTATTGTCGGGTTTGGAAGAGGGAGAGAAGGTTGCTACCAAAAAGGCGTATTCACTCATTGACGGAATGGAGGTAATTGTACAATGAAAGGCCTGTCTTCTTTTGCCGTTGAGAACAGACGGGCAATGATATTCACTGCCCTGCTTGCCTCTGCCATTGGATTTTATATGATTTATAAAATTCCCAGGGGTGTTTTCCCCGATGCAACTTTTCCCCGTATTGCAGTAATGGTTGATTATGGCCTTGCACCTTTGAAAGAAATGGAAATGGAGGTGGTGAAACCGATAGAGGAGGCTGTTATGATGGTGGAAGGGGTTAGGCTGGTAAGATCATCCATCAGCAGAGGCTCTGCAGACGTTAATATCGATTTTCAATGGGATACGGATATGTTCAGGGCCTATCAGCTGGTACAGGCACAGGTAAGTGGCATTCAGCATGCCCTGCCGCCGGGTGTACAGCTGGAAGTCAGGCGCTTTACCACAAGTACCTATCCGGTTGCAGGTTATAGCCTTACATCCGACAAACTGAACCTGGAACAACTCCGAGACCTGGCCATATATACCATCCGGCCCCAGCTGGCAAGCATTCAGGGAGTGTATAACATTGAGGTGATGGGAGGCCATCAACGCGAATACTGGGTAAACCTGAATCCTCAAAAACTGGCTGCTCTGCATATTGATTATCAGCAAATTGAAGATGCTCTGAAGCAATCCAACACCCTTCAGTATGTCGGACGCCTGAATGAAGAACATAAGTTGTATCTGAACATCGCAGATAACCGTTTTCTGAGTATTGATGATATTGGTAAAACCATTGTCGCACGGGATGGTGCCACGTCCATTCATCTCTCTGAAATTGCAGATATTGAACCGGCAATAAAAGAAACTTTTATCGCCTGTGAGAGTAATCTGAAACCTGCGGTTCTGGTAACGGTGATCAAGCAACCCGGAACCAATGCCGTATCCATTATGAATGAGGTGAAAAAGCGATGGGAGGAACTTGAAGCAGGCTTTCCGGGAGATGTGGAGGTAAGCAAATGGTATGACATGACCAATTTCATTCAGAGTTCTTTAAAGAGTGTGCGTGATGCGATTTTGATAGGTGCTTTGCTCACCATGCTTATTCTTCTGTTGTTTTTACGTCGTTTGCGCATCACTTTGGTAACGGCAAGTATATTACCTGTGGCATTACTGATCTCTTTTATTTTCATTAAGTTTTCCGGGATGAACCTCAATATCATGAGCCTGGGAGGTCTGGCTGCTGCCATTGGGATACTGGTGGATAATGCAATTGTGGTAATTGAAAATATTGAAAGATATCTGGAGTCAGGTTATTCTAAAAAAGATGCAGTGGTAAAAGCCACCGGAGAGATCATTCCTCCATTGATGGGGGCAACCCTTACCACGCTTGTGGTTTTTATACCTTTGATCTTTCTTTCTGGTGTTCCCGGGATCTTTTTCAAGGCACTGGCTTCCACACTTTCCATTGCCATTGTCGTTTCTATGTTACTGGCGGTCTTTCTTACACCCTCACTGGCGGTGGTGTTTATTTCAACAAAAAAGAAATCGCCCGGCAAGGTAATGCCAAAAATTATTACTGTTCAGCAACATGCATTGAAAGGATTGATCCGCTGGCCGGTCATTACGGTTGTTCTGGTTATGGCGTTTGCAGGCGTTACCATCTATTTCTATGAGAAAATACCCAGTGGTTTCCTTCCGGAATGGGATGAAGGTACCATTGTTCATGATTACCTTGCACCACCCGGGAGTTCCATTGAAGGAACCAAAAGTATGGTCAGGAGTGTTGCAGAATATATCATGACCATCCCGGAGGTTGAGGTGTATTCATTGAGGACAGGACGTAGCCTTGCTCATCCGAGGACCCATGCGAATGATGGTGACTTTGTGATCAGTTTGAAAAAGGGACACAAACGCTCGTCCTTTGAGATTATGGATCAGCTGCGGGAGTTTGATGAAGCAAATGAACCCAGGCTGGAACCTGAATTGTTTCAGGTGTTACCCGACCGGCTGAATGACCTGAGTGGTGAAATTGCGCCGGTTGTAATTAAAGTCTTTGGTGAAAAACTTCCGGTGATTCAGCATGTTGCCTTGCAAATTGCAGACTCCCTGGAACAAATTCCCGGTGCGGTGGATGTTTATAAAGGATTTGCTCCCGGCGAGCCGGAACTGACCATCCGGGTGGATCAGGAAGCTGCCAGCCGGTTTGGATTAACGGTAAGTGAAGTGAGCAGGGCGGTACGTATGGCACTGTGGGGAGATGAGGTGACAAACCTGATGGAAGGAATTAAAATCATTCCGGTAAGGGTGCGCTATCCAAAGCAGGATTTTGATCATCTGGAGAAAATCAGAAAGATGCCGGTTTACCTGCCATCCATTGACCGGATTTTGCATCTTGAGGAAGTTGCAAGTATTAAAAAGATCCCCGGAAAAACGGATATCGATCATGAAAATCTGAGTCAGGTGGTAAATATCAAAGCCCAGATCTCAGGAAGGGCCCTCAGTAGTATTATTTCCGATGTGAAAGCCATGATTGGTCGTATTCCATTACCCCCGGGGGTAACGGTGGAGATTGGAGGACAGTATGAGAGTCAGCAAAGAGCCTTCAGTGAACTGCTGCTCATTCTGGCTTTTGGTATCTTACTGGTTTTTGCCATTTTATTGTTTGAATTCAAGTCTTTCCGTACGGCAGGTGTTATTTTGCTGGGTACCGTACTTTCCGTAAGCGGGGTTTTTATCGCTTTGTGGATCACGAAAATCCCTCTGGATATCTCTGCTTTTATGGGTATGATCATGATCGTGGGGGTGGTGGTAAACAATGGCATTTTGCTGATCGATTATACAGAAAAATTTCTGAAAGAACAACCGGATGTTGCTGAAGCGCTCCTTATGGCAGGCAGGGTACGGATGCGCCCCATCTTAATGACCATGTTATCCACTATTTTCGGTTTTCTTCCGCTTGCCTTTGCCATTGGGGAAGGTTCTGAAATGCTTCAGCCTCTTGCTGTTGCCATGATTGGAGGAATGAGTCTTTCCATGTTTCTGTCCCTGCTTTTGATTCCCGGAATGTACTGGATTGTGAATAAGAAAAAGGTAATTACTACATAAACAAGAAAAGGATTTTTCGGGTAATCTGCAATCCGGAGTTGGAATTCTTAGGGCATGAAACATAAATTTAGTATTTTAGCCAGTATAAAAAATGAAATATGGCTAAAGAAGTAATCACAAAAGTTGAGGTAATTAAACTCAATATTCCCTACAAAGAGCCTTTTGTAATATCACTGGGCGTAATTCCGTCTGCCACAAATGTGGTGGTAAAATTGCATACCAGTTCAGGTCTGACCGGAATTGGTGAATGTGCTCCTTTTGTATTCATTGTAGGGGAAACACAGGAAACGGTTTTTGAGCTGGCGAAGCATATCGGGAAGTTAATTAAAAACAAGGACCCTTTTGCCATAGAAGACCGTTTGGCTGAAATTGACAGGGCGGTACAAGGGAATTATACCATGAAAAGTGCGTTTGATATGGCACTTTACGATTTACTGGCAAAAAAAGCGGGTTTACCCTTATACAAACTGCTGGGAGGGAATAATAAGCGTGAGGTTTACACCGATATGACCATAAGCATCGGGGATCCTCAGAAAATGGCAAAAGATGCGCTGGCGTTTAAAAATGCCGGGTTCCCTGCAATAAAAGTGAAGCTGGGAACAACGATGGAGGCAGATGTGGCCAGGATTAAAGCCATCAGGGACGCCGTTGGTACTGACTATCCCATGCGGATTGATGCAAATCAGGGCTGGGATCCGGTAACAGCCATTAAAACGCTTAAAGCACTGGATAAATATAATATTGAACATTGTGAAGAACCCATACCGCACTGGAATAATAAAGAACTCGTGAAAGTCAGGGAGAACAGCCCCGTTTCCATTATGGCTGATGAATCTTTATTTGATCATCATGATGCTTTCCGGCTGGCAAGTATGGGTGCCTGCGATTATTTCAATATTAAATTCTCAAAGTCCGGTGGAATTAATAATGCCTTGAAAATCATAGCTATTGCCGAGGCAAGCGGCATCAAATGCCAGGTGGGTTGCATGTCTGAATCACGGTATGCCCTTACAGCTTTGATGCATCTGGTAGTTGCCCGGAAAGCAATTGTCCATTTTGATATGGATTCTTCACTAATGCTGGCTGAAGATCCGGTGATTGGTGGTATTGAATACAAAGGAAGCGGAAAATGGGAACTTTGTGATGCCCCGGGGATTGGTGCGGATTTTGATGAGATTGTACTAGGGAAAATGGAAAGTGTAGTCATTTAGTACTCCTGGTAGATAAATTTATCTTAAAAACTTATAAGGTTGATTTATAATAGATGAATTCGGGGCAGGTGAAACAAAGAACTCAGATTTTAAGGATAAGCATACAATAGATACAAATGGCTTATAAATTCAAATACATCATGGAAAGTGCAGCGGGCACAGAAACTATGATCAATGGGAAAAAATACCTGTATTTTGCCGGTACCGGATATTTCCAGCTGAATACAAATAAAGAATTGCTGGAAGCGGCAGCAAAGGCCACTATGAAGTATGGAACAGGGAGTTCCACTTCCAGGTCCATTACCGGAACAAATCCCTTAATTCTTGAAATTGAAAAAAAAGCTGCAGAATATTTTGGAACGGAAGATGCTGTTTATCTGCCATCGGGTTATCTGAGCAATATTGCAGGAATGGCTGCTTTAAAAGAGCTGGATTTGTTTGATCTTGTTTTTATTGATGAAGATTCCCATTATTGCAATTACGAGGGGGCGGTACTCACAGGAAAGCCTGTTGTGAAGTTTAAAAACAGGAATGTTGCCGACCTGAAATTAAAGTTTGAGAAATCCTTAAGGAAAGGTGAAAGACCATTGATCGCCAGCGACGGTCTATTTCCGATTTGGGCAAAACCTGCGCCATTAAAAGACTATCTGGAAATTGCTGAGAAATACAATGGTGTTTTATGGATTGATGATGCACACGGAGTCGGAATTATCGGTGAGAAGGGCAGGGGAACATACGAATACCTGGGTCTGGAGTCGGAGCGTTTGTTTATGGGAGCAACTTTGTCAAAGGCTTTCGGAGCTTATGGCGGGGTAGTTCCGGCGAGCTTTGAGTTTATAGAGAAAATAAAAACAGGAAGTGTGGTGACCGGCTCCAGTTCGCCTATGAATGCAGCTGTTGCTGCCGGTATAAAAGGACTGGAGCTGGTGAAGAATCATCCGGAAATGAGAGAAAAGCTATGGGAAAATGCGGGTTATCTGAAAAAGGGAATGAAATCTTTGGGCATATCATCCGACGAAAATTGTTTGCCTGTGGTAAGTTTTGTAGCCGGCAATTCTTCTTCCATGAAAAAAATCCATCTGGAGCTTATGGATGAAGGTATTTATATTCAGTATGCCGATTACAGGGGTTCCGGAAATAACGGAGTACTGCGGATAGTTGTTTTCTCCACTCATACAAAAGACCAGATTGATTTTTTAATTGAGAAACTTAGAAAGGTGCTTCCCTGAGGAATATACATAGGGTTTGCTGAAAAACACTTAAATTCTATATAATCAATTATATAAAAGTGCGTATTTCATTCCAAATGCAAGGTTTATTATAGGTTTTTACTAAAAGCCTTGCATTTTTTATTATTGTTAGCCCATAACATACCATCTACTTCATTGCTACGGCTCGCAGTATATCTATACAGCTTTGCCTTGCAGCTTTGTATATGGCATGTTCTGGACTTTTTCAGCAAACCCTACATAAGGTTTTTTTCTTGAGTATCGAGAAATTGAAACGAACATGAACTTTTTTAATCAAAAGTTCATACACGAAAATGATTAAAACAAGTTCATGAGAGAACGGAGTGGTTACATCTGTTCTTAAATTTTTAGATAATTTGTAACCGAGTAACTAAAAATTTTA
>JANTGF010000045.1 GCA_024763075.1 Bacteroidales bacterium
TGGCATTATTAGCCATGCACTTATATTGTTCGATGTATTGCATGCACAGCTTTATTCTATCACACATATCTGATGGATGACTAAATTTTTTGGCAACCAAAACACCGATTAAATCTTAATGAAGATCTTTTGCTTATACATCCAGTAACATATATACCATAATAAAAACCAGATAATTGAATTCATGATAATGGAGGCAGGCAATTCACCTGTCCGGCCAAATAAAGCCATCCCAAAAGGATAGATAATATGCCGGATAAAATCAC
Organism: Bacteroidales bacterium; assembly: GCA_024763075.1. GTDB lineage: Bacteria > Bacteroidota > Bacteroidia > Bacteroidales > VadinHA17 > JANTGF01. The sequence goes on from JANTGF010000045.1 coordinate 267, forward strand.
TTCCGTTTAAATGGGCAAAGAGATAAATAAACAGTGGGTTCATTCCCACAACTGCAAAGAAAATTACCCAGTTTCTGGATTTTTTAATGTCAATCAGCCAATAAGAAAAAGCCAGTACCAATAAAGACCATCCTCCACTAACGATCACGAAAGAACTGGTGGCAATCCGTTTTATTATTGGTGTAACCGGGTTTAAAGCATAGCCAATAATCACCCCGGCCAGACCGGCTATGATCAGAGTTTTAAGCTTTTTGGCTGCCGGTTTATCACTCATTAGCAGTTTTCCGGCCAAAACACCCCAAATGGTATGTGCCGTAGTTGGAATAGCATTAAACGAAACCCAGTGACCACCGAGGTTTTCTCCGCCATATTGCAGATCCAGCCAGGTACCAAAATTTTCATTGGGGATAAAAGGATGGTTAAAACCTTCAACAGGAAATGAACGGTAAATTACTTCTGCAAGAATTAATAATCCAAAAGAAACAATCAATTGTACTGAAACCTTTTTCCGAATTAAAAGAAAAGCAATTATATAGGTAACCGATAACTGTGCCAGTACATTCTGAAATCTGAAAGTTATTTTTCCCGGACCTATGCAGTAAAGGGCCCAGCCAAGCAGTAATAATAAAAACGATCGTTGTAGGGCATGCCTGAATAATAAATTATAACTATCGCCACGTGCCGTTCGTTTTGCAAAAGAGAAAGGCATAGCCACACCTACAATAAACATAAAAAATGGCTGTACCAGATCCCAAAAGTGAAGCCCCTGCCATTTTACATGATGAAACTGCTCTCCCAGGGAATGAATGAAAGTGCCTCCCAGAGCCGGATCGGTAAGATTTGAGAACAGACCTGTAAACTCCCCGATCAGAAGGAACATGGTAAATCCGCGGAAGAAATCCAGAGATAATAAACGCCCCTCCGGAGTTAAGGAAGAAGATGAATTAGTCATGGTATGAATAGTTTGAAGTCATAAATCTGATAAGATTCAGTTTACAATCTTAACCCGGATTTAGAATAAAACAGATATTACTGAAAAGAATTAAAAAGAAATGCTGCACCAAATGAAATAGCAAAGATGATGTACAAAACAATAACTATTGCAAACCACAATAATGTGGCTTTTGCCCAGTTCGCCTTACTCGGGTTCGTTCCGCTCCCAAAAGCCCAGACAAATAGCATAATAAATCCAACTATAGGAATGGCTGTTATTAATAAGGTTAATATCCAGTCTCCTGTCTTTACCGGTTGATTGTTTTGGTTTTCCATAGTGTATTTTTTGGTTTCCCAAAAGTATTACTATTTTTTGAAATGAAAAAAATGACTTGCTTTTTACTTTTATAACTCATTCCCACTACCTGTTGGGAGTCTTAGAACAACAAAAAAATGATTAAACCCTTATTCTCCGGGAGTACTCCGGTGATTGATTAGCAAGCGAAGGGAAAGGTCATAATTAAAATATTTCCAGGTCCAATTCATAAAAACGGAAAATCTGTTTTTGGTTCCCAGAATGGACATAAGGTGAACAAACAACCACAAAACCCATGCTGTTACACCTTTGAGGTGGAAAAAAGCGAGATCGGCGACGGCAAGTTTTCTCCCGATTGTTGCCATTGAACCCTTGTTTTTATAGGTAAAAGGTCTTTGAGGCCGGGAATACACTTTACGATCCATATTCCGTGCAAGTGTCCGGGCTTGCTGAATGGCCGTTTGAGCTACCTGCGGATGTCCGTGCGGATAATCCGGGTCCCCTTCCACAATACTGTTATCACCTATGGCATAAACATCTTTCATTCCCATTACCTTATTCATTCTGTCCACGATTATACGGGTTCCCTTGCCGTAAATATTTTCGGGAAGTCCATCTATTTTTCCAGCCTGGATCCCTGCCGCCCAGATCAGGGTTTTGGTACTCAGAACTTCTTTGTTTTCAAGCCATACTTCTTCTCCGTCAAAATCTGTGACCCGTGCATTTAATTTAACATTCACGCCCAGTTTCTTTAAATATACAAGAGAAGTTTCTGATGATCTGTCAGCCATTCCGTTCAACAAGGATTCACCCGCCTGCAATAAATGGATTTGCATTTTACTAAAATCAAGTTCCGGATAATCCCGGGGTAAAATATATTTTTTCATCTCTGCAAGGGCACCTGCCAGCTCAACTCCCGTAGGCCCGCCACCTACAATTATAACATTCATATATTTGGCAGCCAGGTCAGGATCCTCAATATTCAGGGCTTTTTCGTAGTTTTTCAGAATGGTATTTCTGATATACAGGGCATCCGGAATTGATTTCATCGGCAGTGCATGTTTCATAATCCCTTTAATTCCATAATAATTGGTTGTCACACCCGTGCTTATGGCCAGAAAATCATATTTCAGAAAACCAATGGAAGTTTCAACTTCTCTTTGATCCAAATGTATTTTCTTCACCTTCGCAATTCTGAAATGAAGGTATTTACGGGTCACGCTGATTTTTCTGAAAGGAAAAGCGATGGCACTGGGCTCGAGCCCCGCAGTAGCCACCTGGTAGAGAAGTGGCTGAAACTGATGATAATTGTTTTTATCAATTAAAACAACCTGAAAAGGGCATTTGGAAAGCTTACGGGCAAGCTCAAAACCGGCAAACCCCCCACCAATAATTACAAATCTTTTTTTATCAGTATTGGGAATATTGCTTATCATCTTCTTCATCATAAAATTCTAAATGTGTTTGCCTGGTTTTATTGAAACAAAAGTGGGTCATTTATTTTTACTCTTGTGTCTTTACCCTGACAAATCTGAATTTCTGTGATAGGATTACTATTTTCATATAACGATTAATCACTGAAAGGTATCCGTTTTATACTTCTGTGATTATAAAATTTTTCAGGATTATTACTGAAAACAAGTGTTTCAACCTTTACCCAGCCATCTTTTAAAATTTGCAGCTTTGGCTTTGCTAATAATTATTTCGGTTGAAGAAGGAGGGTTAATTTCAACTTTTAAATTTGTATTTCCGTATTTTGTAACTTTTGAAACAGAGGCAATGGAAATAATATACTGCCGGTTAGCTCTGTAAAACCTGTGTTTGTCTAATTGATTGAAAATTTCTTCCAAAGTTAAGTTACAGTTTAAAACTTCACCTGAAAGACAGGTTATATAACTAATCTTATATTCAGTATAGATATATGCAATATCAATATAGTTCACCGGAATCAGTTTTTGTCCTTTGTATGCCAGTATTCGTTCCGGCTGATTTTTCAGAATTTGCTTTTCAGATGGTTCTGCAACTGGTGTGGACTCATTCCTTTCCGGAGGCATAATAGTACCCGGTTTTATGGTCCCTGTTGTTTCATGAGCAGTTTTCAGATTGATATACCGTACAAATAAAAATATAAGAAGATCTATGACCAGCCCCATCAGAACAAATATAAGTATGAGTTGATCTTTGAATGAATCAATGTTTTTGGTAATTTGCAAAAGGTTAACATGGGAAGCAACCATCCAGTTTTCTCCTTTAACAGGTGCAACATAAATAATTTCCCTGAAATCCTTATTTAAGAATGTGCGAATACCTCCTTTTGGAATCCCGGACTCCAGAATATCCCTGAAATTAAGCTCCAGTAAATCATTTGAAAAAGTTCTGACAATTGAATTGGTACTGTCAATTACCTGTCCGATTTTTTCAGGTAAAGGATGACAAATTTCAATCCCTTCCGTATTAAACATGCATACAAAACCATTCTCCATATTCATGTATTCAATACTTTCCTGGAAGTCATCCTTGACTTTTTCGGGAGGAATGCCTTTAGCGAGTTTCTGTGATAGAATATATGCAACAAGTTCGGCTTCATGCCTTGCAGCAATGATCCGGTTTTCAATAAGCTCGTCGGAAGCCAGATTAAATACATATTTAAAACCCAGAAATCCGGAAGCAAAAATGATCAATGATATTCCAACAAAAGTTAAAATAAAAAACTTTCTCATTTTTAATACTCATTTATCCATGGATTTGTACCTTCTCTAATCATAAGAGTCACAAATATACACAATTTTGGTCGTTTCAGGCTGGATTTATCCCGTTTCAGTATATAAAAAGATGCTTTAGTCTTTATATTGGTTAATTTAGACTAATTTTAAATAGCCTGGGTGAACTTCTTTTTAAAAATAGCAGACTGCAAATTACTTTTGCAGCATAACAAAATTTAATTAAATATTTATAATATGAAAAGCAGAAGTTTTATTATACTGTTATTAATTGGAACAGTTTGGCTGAGTGCCTGTAAAAAAGAAGATAATGGTCCGGATAAGAACCCGGGTGTTTTTATTTCTGATAATACAAGTTTGGGTAAAATACTTGTGGACCATAATGGTATGACCTTGTATTTCTTTACGAAGGACGTCTCCGGAGAATCTTTATGTGAAGATGGCTGCCTTGACAGCTGGCCGGTGTTTTATTCTGACAATCTGGAAATTGATAGCCAGCTGAATAAAGATGATTTTAAGGCAATTGTCAGGGGGGATGGAAAAAGCCAGATTACCTACAAAGGCTGGCCTTTGTATTATTTTATAAATGATACAAAAGCAGGAGATGTAAATGGTGAAGGCGTAAAAGATATATGGTTTGTAGCCAAAGAAAATTATACAATAATGTTTGCAGATGGTCAGTTGATTGGGCATGATGGCAAAAAGTATAAAGGAGATTATACTGAAGGGGAGGAGATCATTCAGTTTTTTGTGGACGATAAAGGAAGGACACTTTATGCATTTAAAAAAGACACCAAAGACAATAACAATTTTACTGCTCCTGATTTTAGTAACAATGATGTTTGGCCGGTTTACGAGGTAAATGAAGTAAAATCCGTTCCTTCCCAGCTAAATGCGTCTGATTTTGGTATAATTGATGTTTTTGGTAAAAAACAACTTACTTATAAGGGCTGGCCTTTGTATTATTTCGGACAGGACTCTGAAACCCGGGGAAAGACTAAAGGAGTGAGCTTCCCTGCTCCCGGAGTTTGGCCGGTGGTAAATAAATTAACAAACATGGCTCCTGACAGTAAAGCGGTTGCTGAAGCTTATTTTAATACCAACCTGAAGTCATTAATTACGAACACATGCGTTTCCTGCCATGCAGGCGCACATTCTTCCGGAACCCGTAAATATGATGTATTTGCGAATGCTTACAACAGGGCTGAAGATATGTATTTAAGAGTGGATGGTAAACAGGGAAATCTAATGCCCAAGGGTGGAACTAAATTACCTCAGGACGATATTGATAAGTTTGAAACTTTTAAAAATCTGGCTGCTTCGAATTAACCTGAATAATCCAGGTTTAAGGAGATTTAGCCAAAGAATTTTATTTTTAAGAAAAAATTGTTTTATTTGATAATGTGCCTGACTGAAAAGTTGGAAGAATTCCCAAATCTGATTTAATTTAATGGGCCAATTGAGATTTTGTTTATTTTTTGGTATATTTTTAGGTTTTACCCTGGGTTCTTGTAAACATGAGCCCGGGGACTTTTCATCCCTGGAAACGGTTTGTTTTGAAAGGGATATTCTTCCCTTATTTGAAAATTCATGTAATACAAGCGGATGCCATGATGCTGACGCGGCAAAGGGAGGCTATGTATTAACTGATTATAATTCTGTTCTGAAATCTGTGGTTCCTTTTTATGCAGAGAAAAGCATTAGTTATACTGTATTAACCAAAAAAGGGAATGGCCTCATGCCTCCTCATCAGGCTCTTTTACAAAATGATAGAAACCTGATACGTGTTTGGATAGACCAGGGTGCTGTAAATGACACCTGCCCGATCTCCTCTGAGGACTTTGGAGATGATGACCAGGATGGTATTCTGAATTTTAATGATAATTGCATAAATACTCCAAACCCGGATCAGTCTGATGTGGACGGAGACGGAATAGGTGATCTTTGTGATGACGGAGACAAAGATGGTTTCCTTGATATTCTGGATAATTGTCCGGATCTTTATAATCCGGGACAGGAAGATGAAGACGGAGATGGAACCGGAAATGCCTGTGATACGGATTATCAACCGGACGGGATTACCGGAATTTGTTTTGAACGTGATATCCTGCCGGTATTTAAAAGCAGTTGCGGAATAGCTGGTTGCCACGATAAGGAAACAGCCCAGGGAGATTATGTTTTAACTGATTATTCAAGCATCATCGCAAGAAATTTTGTTCCGGGTAATCCAGGTCAAACAAAAATTTATAAGGTAATGACCGCCCCTTTGAATGAAGATGAACATATGCCGCCCCTGCCCAAACCTTCGTTAACTTCCACTCAAACAGCAAATATCTACAACTGGATTCTTAATGGTGGTAAAAATGAAAATTGCGGAGAGATAAAATGTAAGCCTGAACAGGCATCTTTTACTGAGTTTATTCTTCCCATCATTCAAAATAATTGTCGTGGATGCCATAGTGGAGATAAACCCACCGGAGATATAAAATTAATTAATTATCAGGATATTGCTGCTATTGCTGCAAACGGGAAACTGCAGGGGGTCATCAAAAATTTATATGGCATAAAAATGCCTCCTGATTTTAATTTGCCGGATTGTGAAATCCAGAAAATAGATACCTGGATAGGGGAAGGGTTTAAAGAAAATTAAACAAGATGATCCGAAAGTTAATAAACATAGGAGTAGTTTTTAGTCTGCTTTCCCTTGCCGGCTGCTATTATGATAATGTGGAAGATCTTTACCCTGAAGTAAAGGTCACCTCACCTGAAGATACCGTTGCGGTGACTTATTCAGGGATAGTTCAACCTATATTGCAGGCCAATTGCTATGAATGTCATGATAAATCCAACGCTTCAATATCCGGAAGCGGAATTTTTTTAGAAAAATATAATGACGTAAAAAGTCGTGCTTTGGACGGGAGTCTTTATGGTGCCATATCATGGGCTCCTTTCTATACACGTATGCCTTTTGAAAAGGCAAAACTTCCGGAAACGGAAATTAGTAAAATTAAAAAGTGGATTGAGGACGGTGCTCCGGAAAATTAAAACTCCGGGAATTTGAAATGAATTAAGTATCAGGCTATTTTGGTAAAACTTCTAACATTATGGTAAGCTACAATTGTATCTCTTCAGGTTATTTAAGGGAAAAACGGAGCTACTGGTTTTTACTCTTCCTATTTTTAGGGATTTTTTCTAACGGAACAGTTTTTGCACAACTGGACCTGGATGATTTACTTGAAGATGAAATGGGAGAAGATATCATTTATACATCTGCAACCTTTAAATCAACCCGGGTAATAAACGGAATGTCAATTGAAAGGATGCAGAAGAAGCAGCTGGATTTCAGAATTTCCCACCGGTTTGGAACTATAAATTCGGGAATTTATGAATTTTTCGGCCTTGACCAGGCCAGTATGCGTTTGGGTTTTGATTATGGAATTAACAATTGGCTGATGATAGGGATTGGCAGGAGTACTTATGAAAAAACAGTAGATGGTTTTATTAAATTCAGTGCACTAAGACAATCTAAAGGAGTAAAGGTGATGCCAGTCTCACTTTCACTGGTTTCTTTTATGGCTGTAAACACTTTAAAATGGGAAGATCCGGAAAGAGAAAATTACTTTTCAAATCGTTTGTCATATGTTTTTCAGGCAATGATTGCCAGGAAAATATCGGAAAGGTTTTCGCTGCAGCTCACACCCACCCTGGTACATAAAAACCTTGTACAAACTCGCTTTGATCAAAATGATGTTTTTGCTCTTGGATTATCAGGCCGGTTTAAATTAACCAAAAGGACCTCTCTTAACATGGAATATTTTTATACTTTTAGAGAAGATAACCCTGATCCTGAAGCAATTCAATACTACAATTCATTTTCTGTTGGTTTTGATATCGAGACAGGTGGGCATGTTTTCCAGATTGTTATTACAAATTCCCAACCCATGATTGAAAAAGGTTTTATCACTGAAACAACAGGTAAATGGCTGGATGGAGATATTCATCTGGGTTTTAATATTTCACGCGTCTTTTCATTTAAATAAGCATAAGTCATGAAAACAATCATTTCACTCATCATCATCTTCACTTTTTTCAATTTAATATTACCGGCACAGGAACGGTATTTTACCAAATCAGGCACTATTTCATTTTATTCACATGCCCCTCTTGAAGACATCAGGGCTGAAAACAACCAGGTAACGAGTATTCTGGATATTAAAACCGGAGATATGGTCTTTGCTGTCCTGATCCGCTCTTTCACTTTCAAAAAAGCCCTGATGCAGGAACATTTTAATGAAAACTACATGGAATCAGATAAATTCCCGAAAGCAAAATTCAAGGGAAATATAGTAGATATTTCAGAAATTGACCTTGACAAACCGGGAACCTACCAGGTAAAAATTCAAGGGATGCTTACCATCCGGGACAAAACAAAGAATATTGAATTGGAAGGAGAATTGCAAAAACTTGAAAAAGATCAAATCTCGGGTAAGGCAAAGTTCAACATTGATATTGCTGATTATGGAATAGTAATTCCGGCGGTTGTCAAAGATAAAATTGCAAAAAGTATTGAAATAAGTTGTAATCTGCTATACGATCCATATAAAAAGTAAAAAAATGCGAAAAATATTGATCATTATTCTGTTGATTGGAATTCCCGTCATCTTTGTAGCCATTTATCTATACACCAAACCGGTTAAAGACCTAACTCATGCATCACCCGACTACGTTCTGGAGGCCTCTGTTCTTTATGAGGAATTTGCGCAGAATGAAGCAGCGGCAAATAAAAAATATGTAAATAAAATTCTGGAAGTCTCCGGAATGCTGGCAGGAAAACAGACAAACAATAACGGTTCAACGAGCCTGTTCCTTCTGGATGATTTAATGGGTATAAATTGTTCCCTGGACAGTGCTTATTCCACATTGGAAAAGGAGGCTGTCAAATCACTCAAAACAGGTGAAAAAATTATTATAAAAGGGAAATGCAACGGCATGCTTACCGATGTTCAGTTATCCTCCTGCATCTTAGTAAAACCGGAAACCAGAAAATAACTATTGTCAAGTCATATTTAAGCTGTCATTTCGAACCTGAGGTACGATGGTGAGAAATCTGCTTTAAAAAAAGATTTCTCAGTCATACTTCCTTCGAAATGATAAATTGTTATGCCAGAATATATTTGACATAACACTACTAATCTTTTTTGATAAATCGCTTTACAATTTTCTTTTCCCCGGTAATGCTGATCTCAAAAAAGTAAACCCCCGGATTTAACTGATCAACAGCAAATTCCATGTTATTACTCCCCGGAATCAGTTCGGTTTTTCTATCTTTTACAACCTTTCCAAGTAAATCCCTGATTCTTAAAACCGCCGGTTTTGTTTCTTTGGAGAGAAAGGAAACCTTCAGCTGGGTTTTAACCGGATTCGGGTATAATTTTATTTCTGAAAGAAATTCTGTTAACTTATTTTGGTCTGTCGTTTTTCTCTGAATTGTATCAGATACGTAAAATCCCGGATAGTCATTATAACTGTCGATACCCCAGGCAAATTTTTGGAGCAGTCCGTTAAATGAAATAAATAAAATAAGTATTAAAGTAGATGTTTTTCCCATATTGTCTTCTCAAAGTTTTACGCTAAATTTTTTGCAAAGGTATCAAAACACTGATACTGTGAAAATTAAACTAATTTCCTAAAAAAGTCCGTTAATACTAATACGTAAACAACGTAAAATAGTTTTAGCTAAATCCTGCTGTTATTTTATTAACTTTGCGCCCTTAAATAGGAACAAACAAAATTAATTCAAAATTCATGCCAAAGAAGCGGTGTAAGATTGGGGAATTATTAAACAGTATGAGTTTTATGTTTTCCTGAAAATTTAATCTTTTTTTTAGTTTAAATTTTTAAATATCTATAAATATGGATCTGTTTTCAAACAGTTACTTTTCATTATTTTTGATCATCTCCCTGGGTTTTCTTTTGGGGAAAATTAAAATTAAAGGAATTTCCCTGGATGCTTCAGCGGTTATTTTCATCGCTTTGTTTTTTGGTCACTACGGAATTTTGATTCCCATTGAGTTTCAATCTATGGGGCTGGTTTTGTTTATATTTACGATTGCCATCCAGGCAGGTCCGGGTTTTATTCAATCCTTCCGGAAAAAAGGATTGTCCCTTCTTTCCATGGCCATCGTTCTAATGGTTTCAGCCTTATTGGTTACAATTCTGTTATCCAAACTTTTCAACATCGAGCCGGTTATCGGAATAGGATTGTTAACGGGTGCACTTACCAGCACTCCCGGCCTTGCAGTTGCAATTGACAGCACCCACTCTCCATTAGCTTCAATTGGTTATGGCATTGCCTATCCTTTTGGTGTGCTTGGAGTTATTTTGTTTGTACGTTTGTTTCCGAAGTTTACACGCACCAACCTGAGAGAAGAGGAAAATAGAATTAAAAATGAACTGTTGGATGAATTCCCGGAGATCATCCACAAGCAATTTGTTGTGGAGAATAAAAATATTCTGGGAAAAAGCATCAAAGAACTTCAGATCAGGGCAATGACCGGAGCCAGTATTTCACGTGTATTGCAACAAGAGACTGCCTTTACTCCATCTCCTGATACCATATTAAATGAAGGTAATGTGGTTCGCGCGGTAGGAACAAAAGAGGCGCTGGAAAAAGTACGTTTATTGATCGGGCCCGAAACCGGTCAGGAAATACCCCTGAGCAGGAAATTCGTGATCCAGTCCATTCTGGTGACAAATAAAAAAATTGTAAATAAAACCATTTCCCAGCTAAACCTTATGTCTTCTTATGGAGCTACCCTTACGCGGATACGCCGGAGCGGGATCAACATAATGCCCAGTCCGGAAACTCAAATCCATTTTGGAGACAAACTGATGATTGCCTGTGATAAAGACCACATGAAAGATGTGGTGCACCTTTGTGGGAATGAAGACAAAAGACTTTCGGATACTGATTTTTTCCCGATTGCTACGGGAATCGTTCTTGGTGTACTGGTGGGAAAAATCCGGATTGTTTTTTCGGACTCTTTTGTTTTTACCCCCGGATTAACGGGAGGTGTTCTTATTATGGGTCTGATTCTTAGCAATCTTGGTAAAACAGGTCCCATTATCTGGACCATGTCTGGTACGGCCAATCAATTATTACGACAACTGGGCTTATTACTGTTTTTATCAACCGTGGGTACACATGCCGGTGCTCATCTTGCAGAAACTTTTCATCAGTACGGCATGAAGCTTTTTCTTGTAGGGGGTGTGATTACCCTTGTTCCTATGATCGTTTCAGCAATAGCCGCCAGATTTTTTCTAAAACTGGATATTTTTACTTTTTTGGGTGGATTGACCGGTGGAATGACAAGTACACCGGGACTTGCGGCCATAGATTCCATGACCGATACAAATACCGCCCACCTTGCCTATGCAACCGTGTATCCGGTGGCACTTATTCTGGTGATCATCTGTGTACAGATTTTGTCTTATCTTGCATAAAACTTTTCTAACGCCGGCGCAGATTTGCAATAACTGCCACTTCCGATACTGCGCGAATCTTTCGCATGGTAAGTAGTTCTATTTTTATTACCTTTACAGTTCTACCATTATAACTGTTAAACTTTCATGAAAAAACCAACATTCCCCGGAATCCTGTTATTTCTGTTTGTCTTATCCTCAATTGCTACCGGATTTGGCCAGACTGAACAAAACATATTAGGCAAATGGACTCTACTTCCTGATAAAAGCTCAAGTATTGGACTTTATAAATCCCTGAATGTTGAAATTCAACAAAAAGGAGATAAACTTACCATAATTCAGCAATGGGGAAGAGGAAGAAGCTACACTGATACACTTATGATCCAGGTAAATGGCAAGGGAAAAACGATCCCGGTCACAAACCGGGTTTTCCCCACAAATGTATTTATGGGACTATCCATGCCGGTGGGAACATCAAAAAAAGTGAAAGCTGAATGGGAGGGGGAAAATAATGTATTAAGAGTGATTGAAAAGTATCAAATTCATGGTTCGCAGGGATTTGCACCTATTATTGATACACATATGTATCAGCTTTCCAAAACCAAGGAATTACTGGAATATTCAATATCCCGTTCCACCCGTGAGAATATTCCCCTTAAATATGTATTAAAAAGAGCAAATACACGGAATGCCTATTATATGAAATTTAATAATGGATGGACAATTGAAGGAAACCTTCCGGAAAAAGCATTTTTAATCAGCTTACAGGGGATTGCCAACCTTGCCGGGCCAAAATTATATTTCATTTATCCGGAGAATTATCCTTTTACTTATACAAAATCGGTATTTGAATTTTACAGGGATCAACGCTATTACACATTTACCGAATTAAAATCACCGGAGCAGGCATTAGCAAGACTAAAACAAAATGCAAAAGGATATGTTGTGTGGGATAAATCAGTCAGAACTTCCCTGATTGTTGCCTATACGGTTGCCGGTCTGGAACAGGCAGTGGTGGTAAGTGAAGAGTTGATTCCCATGGTGAAAAAAGCAGGACTCAAACCAGTGGAAGATTTTCGTGGAAAGTTCACCGGACAATCTGATGCACAGATTTATCAGTGGGCGTATGATCAATACTGGGATCGCTGCTCCAGAGATTTTATCATCTGGCTGGGAGGGCCACATGGTAATGTTGTGGAGCCGGGGATAGCAGACTGGGGAATTTATAAAAAAGCATTTTTCAATGATCTTTCTACCTTACCCTCAGATAAAGAGGAATATGCACTTTCGAATAAGCTATTAAGTCAGATGAACCCGCATTCCATGGTGATGGGGTGGCATTCTTATAAAAAAGATAAGGAACGTGATCATGTTACGCTTACCTCCCATTATGGATTGCGCGTTGAGGGATTACAAACCCTGCCCAACATCAGTTTCAGCAATCAGGTTCCCGTGACACCCGGATATCAGTTTAAAAACAATCATAAAGCCGTTCCCGGTAAAAAATACAAAGCAGACAAAAAAGTTTACATTGCTGTGGTTCAAACGGACGGGATAGGTCTGGGTGCTTGGCTGAAACCCGGAAGAGGTGAAATACCCTACACATGGAAAGTAGGCATGAACTTTACCTGGCTGGCACCGGCCATGCTGGAATATTTTTATAAGGGAAGAACACCGAATGACTTTTTTGTAGGAAATCTCTCCGGACCGGGATACATGTACCCGAAAGCCGTTCCTCCCGAATTACTTCCGCCTCTGATAAAAATGGCAGATACTATGATGAAACAACTGGATTTAAATGTATTTGCCATTATGGACTATTCCGAAGGTGCTACAGTTGAAGGAAATACAGAGTTAACAGAAGATGTTGTGGATGCCTATTTTAAATATATGCCGGATGCCATTGGCTTTTTAAACGGATATGCCCCTGCCTTTACTTTTGCCGTTAAAAATAAACGACCTCTGATTTCCTATGACTACTACCTTGCCCCTGAACCATCTGAAGCAGCAGCTGCAAATGATTTAAAAGAGCTGGCAAATATTAACGTCCGGCTGCCTTATTTCCTGCTGATGCACGTCCGGCAAACCAGTGATATGGTGCGGGTAAAGAATATCCTGGACAAACTAGGACCGGATTTTGAAGTAGTTCCACTGGATATTTTTTTGAAAATGGCAGGACAAAACCCTACATTTAAGGAACATTTTCTGAAAAAGTAAGTGGTAATTCATAACGTTAATTTATAAAAATGAAACATCCATATTTGGGAATAATAACATTAAAAATGAATATTAAATTTTTAAACCCCGAAACTATGAAACTAAAAATTTCTTTAATCATGTTATTTTGTGTTGCACTAACTGTAAATGCACAAAACAGTGATCGAAATTGGCAAAAACTATTTAACGGTATCGACCTTAGCGGATGGGAAGTGCCTGAAAACAATCAGTGGTGGACAGTTCATAACGGTGTACTGAAAGGCAGCAATGATGGAGAATTAAAAGGCTCCATTTTATGGACAAAAAAGGATTACAAAAATTTCATCATCCAACTTGATTTTAAATATGGTGAAGGTATTGTGGATTCCGGAGTTTTTTTGCGTTCTGTTAATGAACAAATACAGCTTGGGATTTCCGGAAAGTATAAACGGGATATGACCTGCTCCCCTTATATCGGAAGTAAATCCGATTATCCGGTTGAAGCTAAAGGGATAAAAGAATTACTGAAAACAAAAGACTGGAACAGCCTGAAAATTAGGGCTAATGGTTCGGTTTACACCGTATGGTTGAATGGGGAAAACGTACTGAATTATGACTCTGATACCGCCATTGAAAAAGGGCCCATTGGGTTACAGGTTCATCCCAATAAAGAGATGACAATTGAATTCAGGAATATACTTTGTGCCGAATTGCACTGATTTTCCTTATCGTTTCTTTATTATTGAAACTTTCAAATCATAAAATGATCAGCATCTTTTCTAAATCTTTGAGCTCAAAAATCATTGTCTGGGGGATATTGATTGCAGGACTGACAGGATGCCAAAACCCGGAAGCTAACAGAGAGACAGAAGATCCCGAAGAAATAAAAATTGTAAACATTGACCCGGGAAAAGCAACAAATCAGAGCCTTGAAGATATTGTTGAAGAGGTAAAATTTATGAAGCTGAATCTCCCAGAGGCCTTTTTCTTTGCCGGGATAAATAAAATTGTATTCAAAAATAACCGTATTTTCATCCTGGATATTTCTGACTATGGGAACAAATCCAGAGTTTTTTGTTTTGATATAGATGGGAATCTGGAATATATGCTCAATAAACAAGGGAAAGGTCCCGGGGAATATGAATATATCTATGATATTTCCGTAACCGAAAAATTATTGGTGCTTTCTGTTCCCGTTGGAAGAATTATGTTTTATGATAATTCAAATGGAGCATTTTTGAAAACAGAGAAAGTGCCTGATAAAATATCCACTCAGATTTTTGAAATGATGGATGATCATACATTTGCTGCAACATCTGGTCGGTATAAACAGAACACCAGTCATAAGCAATTAAAGATTTATGATTTGAATGAAAGAAAGATCATACAGGAAGCCCTGGGATATGATTCACCTGCATTGAAACTGGGGCACTCATACAGGTATCTGTATTATTACCGGGATACCCTTTCCTGTTTGCCTATGTACGGACAAACCATTTACAGAATAATTAAACAACAGGATCATTATAAATTAGATCCTGTTTACAAACTGGATTTTGGAAAATATTGGATAGATGAGGAAATTCTTAATACTTCTTATGATAACAGGGAACGATTTTTTGATGCAATGGACAGATTTATTTATACAGTTGATGTTTTTGAAACAGATCAGATCCTATATGTGTATTACAAGTATAAATCTGAGGATTTTACTTTTATTTACAGCAAAGCAGGAAAAAATCCCCTTAATGTTTCATCCTTTACCGATAATGAGATAGACTGGAAAGAGAAACCCCTGACAAGCTGGAATAATTACCTTGTTACAATTATTACTCCCCTTGAAATGGAAATAGGGGATTTTCAACCCACAGGAAAGTACAAAGAAATTTTTTCTGAAATTGAAGAAGAAACTACCCCTTTTTTGATATTTGTAAAGTTTAATATACCTTAATCAAAAAAAAATGATGTATCAGATTTATTTTATTTTTCTATTTATAACCTTTTCCTTTTCTGCGTTCAGTCAGTCTTCTATGCTCCTGAAAAATGAGAAGGTAAATTCCGATATTAAAGTACTTGAGTCCTGGATCAGGGCCCAAATGGAATATAAAAATATCCCCGGGATTACAGTTGGAATCATTTACGATCAGGAATTGATCTATGCAAAGGGTTTTGGCTACAGTAATCTGGAGAAAAATACACCGGCCACGCCTCAGACCCTTTACCGGATTGCTTCCATTTCCAAAACTTTTACCGCAACTGCTATTATGCAACTAAGAGACGAAGGAAAACTCAGGCTGGATGACCCAATTAAGAAATTCATTCCCGGATTCAGCATAAAAAATCCATTTCCGGATGCAAGGGAAATCACCGTGTTTCATCTTATTACCCATACTTCAGGCTTACCTCGTAATGCGGCATTTCCCTACTGGACCGACCGGAAATTTCCTACAATGAAAGAAATCCTTGCCGCATTATCGGAGCAGGAGATGATCTACCCTCCGGGGACACAATATAAATACTCAAACCTTGGAATTGCCCTGCTGGGGGAGGTTGTTGCCGCAGCATCCGGGGTTCCCTATGAAAAATATGTTACGGAAAATATTTTGAAACCACTGGGCATGAACAGTTCCAGTGTCTTTCCTACAGAAAAAGACAAAGAAAACCTGGCTACTCCTTACAGCCACCGTTTTCCTGACGGATCGAGACGGGTCATGCCCTTTACCGATGCCAAAGGAATTGCCCCTGCTGCAAATATAAGTTCCAATGTTGAAGACCTGGCAAAATTCATATCCCTTCAATTCAGGAAAGGGAGAAAAGGAGGAAGTCAGATCCTCGACAGCCATACAATGGAGGATATGCAACGGATTCAATGGCTGAATCCCGGTTGGACCAGTGGTTATGGCCTGGGGTTCAGGGTTTGGAAGCAGGATAGTTACACTGTAGTGGGTCATGGTGGCTGGGTGGCCGGAAACCGCTCGCAAATAGCTTTCATTCCTAAAGAAAAAACCGGAGTGATTGTACTGACCAATGCCGATGATGTTTCTCCTGCCTTATTCGCTCGTAAAATACTGGAGCTATTGACCCCGGTAATCAAAAATGCCATAGCACCGGAAATAAAAACGGCAAAAGCTGATCCTTCCTGGGAGAAATATCTGGGGATTTATACCGATGCTTCCTGGTATGATACGGAAGTAATGATCTATAATAATCAGCTGGTGATGAACAGTTACAGCTATCCACCGGAAGATACTCCCGATAGTGAAATCAAAGTACTTACACCTGAAGGGAAAAATACCTTCAGGATGAGCGGACCTAACGGGAACGGGGAACTGGTTATTTTTGAACTGGACAGCAATGAGAAAGTGGTTCGAATAAAAGTAGGCGAGAACTATATTTTCCCAAAAGAAATTGAAAAATAATAATCAATCTGTTCCCTTCGACAGGTTCAGGGAGCAGATGTTGTAAAGTGTCTTAAAATGAACCAAATTCTCTATGAAACCTGACCTTAACGTTTCTGTGTCTAAGGATTTTCCGGTATTCTGTTAAGTTCTTTTAGTTTGGGTTTAAGCCTGGATTTCCGGAATAAAAAACTTATAAAGAAGATAAACACCAAATCCCAGCATAATGGTTCCTGTAATTATCTTAAACCAGGTAATGTAAGTATTATTAATATGCTTTTTAATTTTAGTGGCCGTCAGAATTTTAATAATATCTGTTGAAAATGTTGTTGCCAGTGTACTCGCAAAGAAAATCAAAATATTAATCTTATCCGATTTATAATCAGATGTTACCAGTGTTAAGGATGTCAACCAGAAAACTATAACTGAGGGATTCAATGTGTTTACAAGGAAGCCACGGGAAAACTGGGTTTTAAAACCTGTACTAAGCTGGATATTGGACCAGGATGCTATAAAACTACTCAGGCCGAATCCTATAAAAATTAAACCGCCCGCCAGGTGCAAATAGGGACTATCAATGTATTTGTGTAGTTGATTTGCTGCTCCAAAAAATAAAATGGTCAGCAGTAAAGCATCAGACAATAAAATCCCAAGGTCCATCACAAAAGCTTTCTTAAAACCTCTTGAAATGCTGGTATCGATAAGTATAAAAAAAGAAGGCCCTACCAGAATGCTTAAAATAAACCCGAGGGCAATTCCCTTTCCAATGACTTCAATCATTTGTTCTCAGCTCTTTTTATAATAATTCAGGTTTTAGAATAATTCAGGCCACAATAATTAGATGTAAAAGTAAAATATTTATTTATTTAAGAAAGTTCCTTTTTTCTTTTCTGGAAATAGTATTCGTGGTTAATCTATGAATAACAGCACATTACTTCTTACATTTTCTTTTTTTTATTCAAATTAAAATTTCTACTTTTGCACGGCATTTTTTTTGGGAGAGTTGTGGATAGTCTGAGAAAATACGAAATACCCTTTGCAGGGTTAAAAGAAGGGAAACATTCTTTTGAGTTTCAGATTTCAAAAGAGTTCTTTGAGAATTATGAGACATCGGTTATAAACAATGGGTCTTTAATAGTTGAGGTTTCCCTTGAAAAAAGTCAGCGATTACTGGTTTTAGATTTTAAAATTCAGGGGGAAGTTGAGGTTCCCTGCGACAGGTGTCTGGACTTATTTATGCAACCGCTTACTTATGAGGGGAAGCTTTTTGTAAAATTCGGAGAAGTTCACAAAGAGCTGGCGGAGGATGTTATAATCATGGCTAATAATGAGCATACCATAAATATAGCTCAATATATTTATGAATTTATTCATCTCAGTCTTCCTTACAAAATGGTACACAAAGATCTTCCCAACGGAGAAAGCGCATGTAATCATGACATGCTGAATAAACTGAACGAATTGATTACAGATCATCCATCCGGGAAATCAGATGACCCCAGATGGAGAAAACTAAAAGGCTTATTAAATTAGAAAAAATTAAATTAAATAATTATGGCACATCCAAAAAGAAAAATTTCAAAGCAAAGAAGAAACAAACGCAGAACACATTATAAAGCAACAGCTGCAACAATAACTACCTGCCCGAATTGTGGTGCAAGTGTTCAATATCACCGGGTTTGTCCCGAATGCGGTCATTACAGAGGAAAATTAGCTATTGAAAAAGAAGTAGCTGTATAGTTTAAAATCAATCCTGATTTATCATGAAAATAGGATTAGACGTAATGGGCGGAGATTTTGCTCCTGAAGCAGCCGTTCTTGGTGCGATACTTGCACAGAAAAAACTTTTATCTACAACTGAACTGGTATTAATTGGAGATGAAGCCAAAGTCCTGGAGATACTGAAACGTGAAAAAGTGGACCCTGCTTTATTTACCATTATCCATTCTTCTGAGGTACTTGAAATGCATGACCATCCGGCCAAGGCTTTTGCGAAAAAAACGGATTCCAGTATCTCAGTCGGTTTTAAGCTTCTAAGAACAGGAAGAATTGACGGGTTTGCAAGTGCCGGAAATACCGGAGCAATGCTTGTGGGAATACATTATGTGATAAAAACCATTCCCGGAGTGATCAGGCCTGCTATTGGTGCATTTATTCCAAACGAAACCGAAGTCCCTACTCTTATTCTGGATGTTGGACTGAATCCTGATTCAAAACCTGATGTTCTGTATCAGTATGGTATTATGGGTTCAGTGTATGTTAAAAAAGTTTTAAAGAAAGAAAATCCCAGAGTTGCACTTCTGAACATAGGTGAAGAAGAATCAAAGGGAAACCTGGCTAGCCGTTCAGCTTATGAATTAATGAGCGGTTCCGAACATTTTAATTTTGTTGGAAACCAGGAAGCAAATGATTTATTTACAAGTAAGGTTGCTGATGTTGTTGTTTGTGATGGTTTTGTAGGTAATATTGTTCTTAAAGAAGGAGAGGGCTTTTATAAACTTCTCAGGAAAAGAAATATAAAAGATGAATTTTTCGAAAAGTTTAATTTCGAAAATTTTGGAGGAAGTACCATTCTGGGAGCTTCAGGGATTGTTGTGATAGGTCATGGTATTTCAACACCCAAGGCTATTATGAATATGGTATTCCACACCAGGGATATGGTAAGAGCAGACCTGGTAAGTGAAATAATAAAAGAGATAAAATAAATACATGTCTAAAATAAATGCAGTAATTACCGGTGTTCAGGGATGGGTGCCGGAATACCGGCTTACCAATGATGAATTATCAACCATGGTTGACACTTCGGATGAATGGATTATGCAGCGGATAGGGATCAGGGAAAGAAGAATATTGAAAGGGAAAGGGAAAGGATCTGCTTATATGGGAGCCAGGGCGGTAAAAGGCCTGTTGGAAAAAACCAATACATCTCCTGATGAAATAGATCTGATAATTGGAACGGGTGCTACCCCTGATATGATGTTCCCGGCCAATGCTAATATCATTGCCGATATGGTTGGTATTAAAAATGGATTTGGTTTTGATATTAATGCGGCATGTTCAGGGTTTTTATATACCCTGCAAACTGCTGCACAATTTGTGGAAAGTGGCCGTTATAAAAAAGTAATCGTAGTGGGTGCGGATAAGATGTCTGCCATTACTGATTATACGGACCGGACTACCTGTCCTTTATTTGGTGATGCTGCCGCTGCTGTACTCCTGGAACCCACAGAAGAAGATTTAGGCATCATTGACCATATTTTTGGAGTAGACGGTAGTGGTCGTCATCATCTTCACATGAAAGCAGGAGGCTCGTTAAAGCCAGCAACTCATGAGACGGTTGACGCTAGGGAACATTTCATTTATCAGGAAGGTCAGGCCGTGTTTAAGTTTGCAGTAACTAAAATGGCTGATGTTTCAGTCGAAATGATGGAAAAACATCAGCTTACTTCAGAAAATCTTGCATGGCTTGTACCCCACCAGGCCAATATGCGGATCATTGAAGCTACAGCCAGAAGGATGGGGCTTCCGAAAGAAAAGGTAATGATTAATATTCAAAGATACGGGAACACCACAACAGCCACTATACCAATGTGTTTGTGGGAATGGGAAGATCAGTTGAAAAAAGGGGATAATGTTATTCTGGCAGCATTCGGAGGTGGATTCACATGGGGTTCTTTATATATGAAGTGGGGCTATGACGGGAAAGCCTGATTTTGATAAGTGTTTTTATTAATCAGATTTATTGAAATCCGGTTGATTTTTTGTAACATTGAATTGTCCTGTTCCGTATATAAAACCGGACAATCGTTTATATTTTTAGCTCCTGTGGCTTAAATTATCTTCTGATTTCAATATTATCAATAAGAATTAACTGAAATAAACACACAGCGGATTATGGCAAAAAGTAATGAATTTAATGGAAATGTGATCAACCTGATTGGTGCCGGTACTGAAATTAAAGGAAATATTAAATCAAACGGAGACATCCGGATTGATGGATTTTTAAATGGGAATCTGAATACCAAAGGAAAGGTTGTAATTGGTGAATCCGGAAGGATAAAAGGTGAAATTTTTTGTACCAGTTCTGATATTGAAGGAACCATTGAGGGAAAAGTTAATGTGGGAGAATTATTAACCCTTAAATCTTCAGCAAAAGTAATTGGCGATATTAAAACCGGCAGACTTGCCATTGAACCTGGCTCAGCATTTACAGGTAGTTGCATAATGACCGAAAATGCAATCAAAAATGAAGGAGGAAAAGGACTCAAACTCAACAAAAATACCCCGGAAACTACCGACGCAAAAGCCGCCTCTCTATAAATATGCCCATTTCTCCGGAATGGCTTTCCAAATGGGGATCATTATTTTTGCCGGTGTTTATGGTGGAATTAAACTGGATGAAAAAGTAAATTGGGAGTTTCCCTTTTTTACAACTACCTTGAGCCTCTTAAGCGTTATTATTGCATTGTATGTTGTGTTAAAAGATTTTATTAAAAAGTGATGCGCAGTTCAAATTTTATTAATACTGTGGCATCACTTCTTTTTTTAACTGTATTCTTTTTTATTGGCGGCTGGCTTACATTACCACAGTTATTGCCTGAACTCAACCTGAATTCATTTTATCTTACACTTAGCTATTTTTTGTTTGTAAATCTGCTGGTTTCATTTCTTTTTTTTAAAGGTTTTTCTAAGAAACCAGAAAAAGCTATCGTAAATACACTCCTGGCGATCATCCTGAAATTCTTTTTTTATTTTATATTTATCCTTTTCTATTATTTTATTACAAAAAATTTATCAAAGGGGTATTTAATTATTTTTTTTATTTTATATTTAGCTTTTTCTTTTATTATTTTGTTTTTTATATTGAAAGAGTTAAAAGTAAGATCGAAAAATATATGATCAATTTTAGAAAATTCGTTGTAAATACCGGATGGATTCTGCTTTTTCTTTTTACTTCCGTAAATTTTGCACTGGCTTCTGAAAAAGAACATTCAGAAGATAGTTCGAATGAAGAGTTTGATGCCAGAAGTTTTATTTTAGATCACGTCAAGGACTCTCATGAATGGCACATCGCCACTTATACTTCACATGGTGAAGAAAAACATCTTAATGTACCCCTGCCTGTTATTTTATACAGCAATAACTCAGGGTTGAGTATTTTTATGTCATCAAAACTTGCACACGGCCACACCTACAAGGGGTTTAAGCTGGAAGAAGAAGGTGAATATGCTGGCAAAATTGTGGAAATTACAGAAAGTGAAGGTGAGGAAAATATCCTGATACCTCTTGATTTTTCGATAACCAAAACAGTATTTGGGATGTTTGTATCGGTAATTATAGTATTATGGCTCTTTCTCTCTTTGGCAAAAAGCTATAGAAAATCAGGTGTTTCAGAGCCAAAAGGCCTTCAGGCTGTGCTGGAACCTGTTGTTCTTTTTGTACGGGATGATATTGCAAAACTGATCCTTGGAAAGGACCATTATGAAAAGTATCTTCCCTATCTGCTGTCGGCTTTCTTTTTTATATGGATAAATAATATTCTCGGATTGATACCTGTTTTTCCTTTTGGAGCGAATGTAACGGGAAATATATCCGTAACTCTTGTACTGGCTGTTTTTACTTTTATAGTTACTCAGATTAGCGGTAAAAAACAATACTGGAAACATATCGTAGCTACTCCGGGAGTGCCGTTTTGGCTTGCTCCGGTGATGATTCCGGTAGAAATCATCAGTCTTTTTACCAAGCCATTTGCCCTGATGATTCGTTTGTTTGCAAATATTGTAGCTGGTCATATGAGCTTATTAACCTTTATTGGACTGATCTTTATTTTTAAATCTATTTATGTTGCTCCGGGATCCATCTTTTTCGTGTTGTTTATGTACACAATTGAAATACTGGTAGGATTCTTACAGGCATATATATTTACTATTTTGTCTGCCGTATTTATCGGACAGGCAATTGCAGAAGAACATTAATTTTTTGTTTCACTTTAAATTTATATTATTATGACAGGTACATTAGCAGGAATTGGAGCGGGACTTGCAGTTATTGGTGCAGGGATCGGGATTGGTATGATTGGTGGAAGAGCTACGGAAGCCATTGCAAGGCAACCCGAAGCATATTCCATGATTCAGACCGTAATGATTATTACCGCTGCCATGATTGAAGGAGTAGCTCTGTTCGCAGTAGTTGTTTCTTTAATCAAATAACAAATAAAGAGTTTGCAACGGTTGGTTGCAAACTCTTTGAATTTTTATAATTTAAAGTTTTTTATCATGGATCTAGTAACACCGGGAATAGGTTTAATTTTTTGGCAGGTCATAGCTTTTCTGGTCCTTTTATTTGTATTAAAAAAATATGCCTGGAAACCTGTATTAAATGCGATTAAGTCACGGGAAGAAAGAATAAAAGGTGCACTTGCCTCCGCAGAAGAAGCCAAAGAGGAAATGAAAAAGCTGAAGGCAGACAATGAAGTGATAATTAAAGAAGCGAAAGACGAGAGAAATAAATTATTACAGGAGGCAAGGGAAATAAAATCACAAATGATTGAGGATGCCAAGGCTCAGGCAGGAATTGAATCAAAAAAAATGATTGAATCGGCAAAATTGAAAATTGAAAGCGAAAAAGATGCTGCAGTCTCCGAAATTAAGAAACTGGTTGCTGTTTTTTCTGTTGATATTGCCGAAAAGATTCTGAAAAAGGAATTGGATGACAAAAAAGAACAACAGGCACTTATCAGCAGCTCTCTTAAAGATTTGAAGTTAAATTAGCAACACAGATTTGAAGTAACGGAGTAACAGGTTTATGAATTTAAGTAAAATATCAGTCAGGTACGCAAAAGCCCTTTTTGAAATTACTTTGGAAAAAGAGTTGCTGGATGAGATTTCATCGGATTTGAAAGCGCTCTATAATGCCTCTCAAAGCATCTTTCAGTTCCGTGATTTCCTTTTGAATCCTATCCTTCCTCTTTCTGAAAAAAAAGCACTTCTGCATAAAATATTTTCAGATAAATTGAATCCCCTGACACTGGAATTTCTGGACTTGCTGGTAAAAAACAACCGTCTTCCCTTTGTTGAAGGAATTGCACGCAAGTTTAATGAAAGATATAAAACTTATATGGGAATTACAGAGGTCCGGCTGACTACTGTTTCACCATTGGATAAGGCAGTGCAGGAAGCTGTTTTTAAGCATATTGGTATTAAAACAATTCAAAAAGTTTCACTTGAAGAAAACATTGATCCGGAAATAATCGGAGGTTTTATTATTAAAATCGAAGATGAACAGATTGATGCAAGTGTGAAAACCAGGCTGACTAAGATCAAAAAGGAATTAGTGAAAACTACAGGTATTATAAAATAAATAATAAGAAAAATTAATATGGCAAATATCAAACCTTCGGAAGTTTCCGAAATTCTGAAAAAACAACTGGAAGGAATCACAGCTGACGTGGAACTGGAAGAGGTGGGTACTGTTCTCCAGGTAGGAGATGGTATTGCAAGGGTTTATGGATTGGCGAATGTACAGGCAGGGGAATTGGTTGAATTTCAAACAGGGGTGGAAGGGATTGTACAAAACCTGGAAGAAGATAATGTAGGAATTGTTCTGTTGGGTCCTTCAGAAGGAATTCGGGAAGGTGAAACGGTAAAGCGGACAAAGCTGATATCCTCCATAAATGTAAGTGAAGGAATGCTCGGGCGGGTAATTAATCCTTTGGGAAAACCATTGGATGGAAAAGGAGAAATTACAGGAGAAAAATTTGAGATGCCGTTTGAGCGTAAAGCTCCCGGAGTAATTTTCAGGCAGCCTGTAAACCAACCTGTACAAACCGGATTGAAAGCAATTGATGCCATGATCCCCATTGGGAGAGGTCAGCGGGAACTGATTATTGGTGACAGACAAACCGGAAAAACGGCCATCGCCATAGATACCATCATCAACCAAAGGGAAAATTATGAAAACGGCGATCCTTTGTATTGTATTTATGTAGCCATTGGCCAAAAAGGTTCAACGGTAGCAAATATTGCAAAAACACTTGAGGATAAAGGAGCCATGGAATATACGGTAATCGTTTCATCCACAGCTTCTGACCCGGCAGCACAGCAGTACTATTCTGCTTTTGCAGGCTGTGCCATTGGAGAATATTTCAGAGATACCGGAAGACATGCCCTTATCATTTATGATGACCTTTCGAAGCAGGCTGTATCTTACCGGGAAGTATCATTGTTGTTGCGCCGCCCGCCTGGAAGGGAAGCCTATCCCGGTGATGTCTTTTATCTGCACTCCAGATTGCTGGAAAGAGCTGCAAAAGTAATCAACTCCGATGAGGTAGCCCAAAATATGAACGATGTTCCTGAGTCATTAAAAGGGAAAATAAAAGGAGGAGGTTCCTTAACCGCCCTGCCCATTATTGAAACACAGGCTGGCGATGTTTCTGCCTATATTCCAACCAATGTTATTTCCATTACTGACGGACAGATATTTCTTGAGTCTGACCTGTTTAACAGCGGGATCAGACCTGCTGTGAATGTTGGGATCTCTGTTTCCAGGGTTGGGGGGAATGCCCAGATAAAATCGATGAAAAAAGTTGCCGGAACATTGAAGCTGGATCAGGCACAATATAGGGAACTTGAAGCATTTACAAAATTTGGTTCCGACCTTGACGCCTCAACTATGGCAATTCTGGATAAAGGTGCCAAGAACGTGGAAATTCTGAAACAGGGGCAGTATTCTCCTATGCCTGTTGAAAAACAAATTGCGATCATCTATGCTGGAACCAAAGGACTTCTAAAGGATGTACCGGTAAATAAAGTTACTGAGTTTGAAAAAGAATTGCTGGAATTAATGGAGATTAAGCATAAAAAAATATTGCAAGCGCTGAAGGAAGGGAAATTAACAGAAGAAGCTGAAAAAGTGCTCAGGGAAACCACCCTGGAACTGGCTTCGAAATTTAAAAGTGAGTAATTTTCTTCAGTGAAGAAATGAATAATTGAATGGCAGGATTAAAAGAAATAAGAATACGTATCGCTTCTGTAAAGTCAACACAGAAGATTACCTCAGCCATGAAAATGGTTGCAGCAGCCAGATTGCGTAAATCTCAGGAAAAGATTACCCGTTTACGGCCTTACGCCAATAAGCTGGACCAGGTTTTGCATAGCATTCAAAAGGCTCTTGAAGGAGATATCGAGAGTGAATTGATTCGGCCCAGAGAACCTGAAAAGATACTGGTCATACTGGTTACATCAAACAGAGGGCTTTGCGGAGCATTCAATGTAAATGTATTAAAAAAGACCTTAAAGCTTGTAGAGGAAAAATACAGCAAACAAAATCAGAATAAAAAAGTTTCTTTTTTTGCCATAGGTAAAAAAGGTGCTGACTCCCTGAAATCATTACATTTAAATACTGA
The DNA here is from genome assembly GCA_024763075.1 of Bacteroidales bacterium. Classification (GTDB taxonomy): domain Bacteria; phylum Bacteroidota; class Bacteroidia; order Bacteroidales; family VadinHA17; genus JANTGF01. The sequence continues at coordinate 26,715 of JANTGF010000045.1, forward strand.
GGGAATAAATACTGAAATTTTTGATGACCTGACTTTTAAAAATACAACCCTGCTGGCTGAACATTTTATGCAACTGTTTACTGATGGTACATATGACCGGATTGAGGTGGTTTACAATCAGTTTAAAAATGCTGCAATCCAGAATGTGGTAACGGAAACCTTCCTGCCTTTAAGTTTTGAAGAAGAACAGAAAGAGACAGGACCGATGCTTGATTATATCATTGAACCGAACAGCAGATACCTGATTCAGGAGCTCATTCCAAAATCTTTGAAAATTAAGATGTTTAAAATAATTATAGATTCTTTTACTTCAGAACATGGCGCACGGATGACTGCAATGCACCAGGCTACGGATAATGCATCGGATCTGATAAGGGAGTTATCATTACATTATAATAAAGCACGGCAGTCAGCCATAACAAAGGAAATACTGGATATCGTTGGTGGTGCGGAAGCACTAAAATAATTATATTCAGAAATTATTTTTCACTTATGTCTTAGACCCATTATTTTATAGATGTATTCTTTAGAAAAGACACAGGATCTTATTGCTGAAGCAGTCAGAAATCTGAAGTTCAATAACGAACCTGCGGAGTTATATGAGCCCATCCATTATGTTCTTAGTTCGGGAGGTAAACGAATCCGGCCGGTAATGACAGTGATGTCTGCTAATCTTTTTACTGAAAACATCCGGGAAGTTATTAAACCGGCACTCGGACTTGAAATTTTCCATAATTTTACCTTATTACATGATGATATTATGGATGAAGCAGATCTTCGAAGGAATCTGCCAACGGTACATAAAAAATGGGATCAGAATGTTGCCATTCTTTCCGGTGATGTAATGGCTATTCTTGCCTACGAATATATTACAAGTTGTAGTAGAGAAAAACTTCCTGAAGTCATCAGGGTTTTTAACACAACCGCCCGTCAGGTTTGTGAAGGGCAACAGTATGACATGAACTTTGAAACAAAACAGAGGGTCACGGTTGAAGAATATCTCAAAATGATTGAGATGAAAACATCGGTACTTTTGGCTGGTTGTATGGAAATTGGTGCAATAATCGGGGGAGCCGGTGAAAAGGATGCCAAGTTGCTTTCAGCTTTCGGCAGGGATATAGGGATGGCTTTTCAGATTCAGGATGATCTGCTGGATACCTTTGGAGACCAGGAGGTATTCGGAAAAGAAATTGGAGGAGATATTGTTGCCAATAAAAAAACATATCTTCTGATCAAAGCGATGGAAAATGCAAACGGGGAACAAAGAGCAGCTCTTAAAAAACTATTTTCGGAAAAACCCGATAATCCTGAAAAAAAGATATTGGCCACAAAGGAAATTTTTAATGAAATGAAAATTGAAGACATGACCCGCGAGCTGGCACTTAAATATTACAAGGATGCCAATAAAAGCCTTGAAAAAGTAAATGTTCCTGAAATAAAAAAAGAAGGTTTGGTCCATTTGGCAAATCTGCTTTTATCCAGAAATAAATAGCCTGCTACTTTTTTATAAAATAACGATGCACTAAAAGCCCGGTTCCCCTGACCATTCATTATTTTGAATAGAAGAATTAAAATTTTCTTAGTTTTGCAGTATTAGGATTTGCTGAAAAAGTCCAGAACATGCCATATATGAAGCTGCAAGGCAAAGCTGAGCCGTAGTAATGAAGTAGATGGTATGTTACGGATTAACAATAGTAAAAAATGCATGGTTTTTAGTCAAGATCTATAATAAACCTTGCAGCTGGATTGAAATACGTGCTTTTATCTAATTGATTATATGAAATTTAAGTGTTTTTTAACAAACCCTAATTAATTTTTATTAATTATATCTCTTCCGGAAGCAAACAGATTATGGCAAAACTTTTTAAGTCTTACCCTTTCAATGATGATTTAACACAGAATACCAAGCTTATTTTCTTGATAAGCCTGGTGCTTCTGGTTTTATTATTCCTTTTTCAGCCTTTTGACATAAATGCTTTGAACAATAAGGATAAAGCTTTACTTATTGGTGGAATTATTATAGTAAACTTTATTGGTTTGAGCCTTAATTTATTACTTGTTCCGGCATTTCTTTCAAAATATAATTTATTCAAAAACTGGACTGTCTTCAGGGAAATTTTGTGGAATATCTGGATTTTATTTACACTGGTCACCAGTTACTTTATTTATTTTCGCCTTATCGGATCTTTTGGCTTTAGTATTTATATCTTGCTTAAAGTTCTGATTATAAGCGCAATTCCTATTAGCATCCTTATACCCTATAACCGAAATAGATTGTTAAGAAACCATTTGCAATCTGCACTGGAATTAAATAAGTATCTTGAAGAAAAAGCACATCCAACACCAAAAATAGTTCACCTGAAATCTGATTATGAAAAAGACGACCTGTCCATTGATGTGAATACCTTATTATTTATCCGGTCAGCTAATAATTATATTGAAGTTTTCCGGAAAGAAAAAGAAACTGTTGTCTCGCAATTGATAAGGTGTACATTGAGGTATGCAGAGGAAGCTTTTAAAGATTATCCGTTTATTTTTAAATGTCACCGGGCATTTATTGTGAATATCAATAAGGTGAAAAAAGTGGAAGGGAAACCACAGGGATATACACTCTATCTGGAGGGGGATAGGCATACGGTAACCGTATCCCGGAACTTTATTCCTCAGTTTAAAAAGTTGTTCTACAAGCTTTAATTTGTGAGTTTTTTTAGCGAATTGCTGAAACCCGGGTGTGTTTTATCCCTGTATGTATGCTATTCATCCCTAAAATGGTAATTTAACCCTTTTGCAAGACATTAATCCCTTAATTTTCTTTAGGGTATTATTTGCCTTTATTTTTGCTGTTCATTTTTATTAAGATTTGAATTATGAAAGCATTACGTATTGGCGATTTAAAAGCAAAATTACCCATTATCCAGGGTGGAATGGGAGTAGCTGTTTCATTAGCAGGCCTTGCATCTGCCGTTGCCGATGAAGGCGGAATTGGCATTATATCTTCAGCATCAATAGGGATGTTGATACCCAATTTTTCAAAAAATTTCAACGAAGCCAACAAACAGGCACTACGCAATGAAATACGAAAAGCCAAAAAGAAAACAAAAGGGATTATTGGTGTTAATATAATGGTCGCTCTTTCAGATTATGAAGATCATTTGAAAGTTGCAGTTGAAGAAGGAGCTGACCTGATCATCTCCGGGGCAGGCTTGCCTCTTAAAATGCCGGAGATTGTTCTGGAAGATAAAAGAGGAAAGAACAAAACCAAATTTGTTCCCATTGCCTCATCTGCAAGAGCAGCTAAACTGGTTTTCAGTTACTGGGCCGATCATTATGGTGTGATACCTGATGCAGTTGTTGTGGAAGGCCCTCTGGCAGGCGGCCATCTTGGTTTTAAAAAGACCCAGATAAGCGATAGTGATTTTTCGCTTGAGAAACTTGTACCTGAAGTTGTTAATGTGATGAAGCCTTTTGAACAAAAATTCGGAAAAAGCATTCCGGTAATAGCAGGTGGTGGAATTTATTCAGGTGCCGATATGCATAAAATCATGTCTTTGGGTGCCGGTGGTATCCAGATTGCAACCCGGCTCGTACCAACTGATGAGTGTGATGCATCAACTGAATTTAAAGAAGCATACGTTAATAGCAAAAAAGAAGACCTGATGCTTATAGAGAGCCCTGTAGGTTTACCCGGAAGGGCAATCAGGAATAAGTTTCTTGAGGATGTGGCTGCAGGGATTAAAACACCGGTAAAATGTCCATGGAAATGCATAAAGACCTGTGACTATAAAAAAGCACCGTATTGCATTTCTCTGGCTCTTATCAATGCCAGTAAAGGGAATTTGAAAAATGGTTTTGTATTTGCCGGCAGTAATGCCTACCGAACTACAAAAATACAATCCGTAGAAGCTGTGTTTTCCGAAATGATCAAAGAATATCAGGTTGCGGCAACTTTCGGAACAGGGATGCCTCTTGAAACAGTTAATGAATCCCGGAAGCATAAGAGAGAATATGCAAAGGTAAGGAAGGCTGTTTAAGAAAAATTGTTTTTATCTTCTCCGGTTTAAAAAATCCTGCAATAAGATGATATTTCCTGTAGAATAGTTAAAGGAAAGTTATTTTGCTTTCCTCCAATTCTCCGTTTGTACAAGGTTTTCCATCATTTTTTCCAGTTCTCTTAATGGTTTTGGAGGCTTGAAATAATCCAGGATTTTCTTTTCGCGACCTTCATATTTGAAATAAATATAAGTAGTTTGCCCATCCATTATGTTGGCTGTGTAAACATCTTCCATTTCAAAGAAACCGGCTTCCTGAAATTGTTTAATCAGCTCATGGTATTTTTCTTTGCTTAGTTTTGTTGTGAATTTTCCTTCCATACTTGTAAATTGGTGCCCCTCAAACACAGCTGTTCGGTTATTGTAAATACTTAATTTATATGTGGGGCAACTTCCCAGACATTGCAGTTTTTCCAGCGACATCACAAGTTCTGAATCATCTGTTGTTTTTGTGACCGAACAACCGGCAGCTAAAAATGTTACGAATAAAATAACCAGATGCTTCATCAGGAATGAATTATTATTTTGCTTCAACATGAAGACCTGCAAATATATTTAAATCATATATTAAAAGATAATTTAGAAATGTAAAAACCAGAAAGGAAAATAAAAGTTTAAATGTCATCCTATGTTTTCACATGGCCCTACAATAGTAATTAAATACCCTGAGATATTTATTCCGACTTGCTTATTTGCTTGGGCAGCTTAATCCAATAATTTAAATTGAATCTATTCTAAGATTTCACTAATTTTAAAAATTAACGCGGATATTAATTCTGTTATAATTTTTACCGGGATGTAAAGAGTAATTTACTTATGGGTCTGGTAACCGGATAATAAATAAGTGTGTCATGAATATTGAAGCTTTTTTTAAACTTTCCTATGGTTTGTATGTAGTCAGCTCAGGCGATGAGAAAAAATACAATGGTTATATTGCGAACACTGTTTTTCAGGTTACAGCAGAACCACCACAGCTGGCGGTAGTATGTAATAAGAATAATCTGACGGCATCTGTTATTCAAAAATCAAATGGATTTTCGGTTTCAGTTCTGCAAAAAGAAACAAAACCGGAAACAATGGGACTATTTGGTTTTCAGTCTGGTACAAACATTAATAAGTTTGAGAAAATTAATTACAAGACCGGTGAAACCGGCATCCCCATTGTGTTGGAAGATACAATTGCATGGTTTGAGTGTGAATTGGTACAGCAGTTTGATGTTGGGTCACATATAGTTTTCATAGGTAAGATCTTAAATAATGAGCTTGTCACAAAGGAAGAACCGCTTACTTATGCTTATTACCATACTGTAAAGAAAGGGAGAGCCCCGAAAAATGCTCCAACTTATCAGGGGAATACAAACTCAGTTAAAAAACCTGATGTAAAATACACAAAATATAAATGCCTTATTTGTGGCCACATCTATGATCCTGAAGTAGGAGATCCGGACAGTGGAATTCCCCCGGGAACGGCTTTTGAAGATCTTCCGGATGACTGGTCCTGTCCGGTATGTGGTGCTGAAAAAGAAAATTTTGTAGAAGTTTAACTTAAAGAATTATATTATGAAATCATTAAAAGGAACAAAAACAGAACAAAACTTACTGAAATCATTTGCCGGTGAATCTCAGGCCAGAATGCGTTATGATTATTTTGCCAAGCAGGCTAAGAAGGAAGGTCTGGAGCAAATTTCTGCCATTTTTATGGAAACATCGCTGAATGAAAAAGAACATGCAAAAAGATTCTTTAAATTTTTAGAAGGAGGAATGGTTGAAATTACTGCCAGTTATCCGGCCGGAAAGATTGGGACAACACTTGAGAATCTGAAAGCCTCTGCAGAGGGTGAAAATGAAGAGTGGACAGAGCTTTATCCTGCATTTGCAGATACTGCCGAACAGGAAGGGTTTAAAGAAATTGCCGCTGCATGGAGAATGATCGCAAAAGTGGAAAAAGCACACGAAGAAAGATACCGGAAATTGTATGACAATATTGAAGCCGGTAAAGTTTTTGAAAGAAACGGGAAAATCATGTGGAAATGCCGGAATTGCGGTTATATCCATGAAGGGGAAAAAGCCCCGAAGGTTTGCCCTGCCTGTCTGCATCCGCAATCCTATTTTGAAATTAAAGAAACCAATTACTAGAAATCTATATCCGATATTTTGCAAATATTAATCCTGTCTGCGTATCGCCGGAGCTTTACCGCGCTCCGCCATAGCTTTGCGACGGCGAGGACGGAGGAACAAAGGCTTTAACAATTTTGCCCGGGGTGAAGCCCCGGGTAAAAGGGAAAGGAACTGAAATACCGACGCAAAGAAATGCCTCACAAAAAAGGAAGATGGCTTCGGGGTTTCTGAATTATTTAATTTAAAGCTATTTAAAATTAATAATTTCTTTAATAAAAGGTATCGGTTTCTCAGTAAAGCTTGTAAAAAAAA
>JANTGF010000046.1 GCA_024763075.1 Bacteroidales bacterium
ATGGAGATCACGATATGCATGTGGATCTTCCAGCTGATCTGGTAAGTTTGTATGAGGCCCTTCCTCCATTCAAAAAGAATGTAAGTTTTCCTGCATTCAGTAATTTTTCAAATAATAAAAATCCGGGGAACGGGGAAAAAACAAATGGTGACATTACCGGATGGATGAACAGGGGGATCTATTGGTCAGAAGTTAATGAAACAGAGAACTATTGGGTCGTCAAACTTCATGTAGAAGGAGATTTTATCACCTATCCGACAACAGTAGATGTTACTCCGAGAAATTTACAGTTATTCCAGGTTGAAAAGGGAGGAACTTATTATGCCGAACACAATAGCTATGAAGAAACGGTACAGGCAGATGAGGATGGCTTAATTACCATAAAAGGAGTTTCTTTTTATTCCAGACTGGATTACATTTATTTAAGAATCGGGAAATTATCCTCAAAAATAAACAGTATTTCCACGAGAGATCATTTATCCGTATATCCAAACCCTGTAAAAGGAAAGCTTTATATAGATACCAATGAATTCAGATCACCCTCTTCTACTATTTCTGTTTATATGGATAATGGCACTTTGGTATATAAAGACTATATTAGAGATGATCAGACTATTATTGATACCCATCCTTTCAATGAGGGCATCTATCTGGTAAAAACTGAAAGCAGAGACAGAGCATCTGTCGCAAGATTTATTGTAAAGCATTAATCCTGACAAACCGAAAATACCAGGCCTTTTTAATCTAATTATTACAATCATCTTTTACTACAAAAATACAATCTTCCCCTGAGGAAAAAGAATACAAGTATTAATTTAAGGCTGAGAGTAACAAACATTTTGAATGAAAAACCGTACATTTACATGCTTGAATTTTTTAGTTAAAATGAGTTGAAAACCAAAACCAGAATATTTTTAAGATATTTCTTTCTCATCTTGTTTATTGGCTATTATGCCAGTATTACTTTTTTCTATCATTCACATACAATCCATAATAAAACCATCTTCCATTCTCATCCCTTCTGGACACATACCAATGCGGATGGAATTCCCGTAAAACACACTCATTCCGATAGTGAACTGAACTTTATTCAGCTGATTTCCCATTTTGTATCTACAATAATATCAGGGATGTTATTTTTAAACCTGATATTGATCTTATTAAATCAATATTTATTACCTGTAAAACATTTTGTTTTTTCTCCGGTTTTACAAACCGGATACTCTTTACGTGCTCCTCCGGAAAGTTTGTAATCATCCATTGATTTAACCAAACCCAATTTAACTTTTTATATAAGTGTTTTGTCCAAAAGGGCATTAATAACTTTCATATCTCAATCACTTAAAAATGAGAAATATTATAGTTATAGCTATGGTTGCTATTCTGGCAGCCTGTAATGCAACAGAAAATCACCAGGAGCAAAAACAAATACCCTTATCGGGTGATACTATTTATGTTTCAGAAAAATCAAACCTGAGTAATAAATTAAAAACAAAGGTGCTTACCCCTGAACTTTATCAGATTGAAATTTCCACTTTTGGGATCGTTAAAGCAATTCCGACACATTATGCGGAAATTGCCGCTCCGTTTTCCGGACGTATTACCCGATCATTTGTAAAACTTGGCCAGCATGTTAAAGTAGATGAACCTGTTTTTGAGATCAGCTCTCCTTCTTTTTATGAAGCCAGCAGAATTTATTATCAGGCAAAACAGGAAATGCAACTGGCTAAAAAAAACCTAAAACGGCAGCAGGATCTGTATCATAACGGGGTTGGAATTCAAAAAGACCTGGAAGAAGCAGAGGTAAATTATGAACTCCATAAACGGGATTTTGAAGATGCCATTGCCAGTTTAAGAGTTTTTAAGGTTAATCCTGATAGTCTTGTTCTGGGACAGCCTTTAATAATAAGGTCTCCCATAGCCGGGGATATCGTTACCAACAATATTGTAATTGGTCAATACATCAAAGAAGATGCCGGTCCTGTGGCAATTGTTGCTGAGTTAAGTAAGGTGTGGATAGTTGGCCAGATAAAAGAGAAGGATATCGGTTCCATTCATATGTCAGAAGATATTAAAATAACAACTACTGCTTTACCAAACAAGATAATACAGGGGGAAATATACCATATCAGCGATATTCTTGATGAAGAAACCCGTTCAGTTCAGGTGTATATAGAATGTGATAATTCTGATCATTCCTTAAAACCCGGAATGTATGTTTCCGTAAGGTTTATTGAACAACCTGAAGAAAATATTCTCATCCCTTCAACTGCAGTTTTTCAAAAGGAAGAAGAAAGCTTTGTTTTTATGGACGCCGGAAAAAACCGATATATTAAAAGGGATGTTGAAATTACAGGAACCGGGAGCGGACGCCTGCTCATAAAATCCGGGTTAAAACCGGGAGATCGCATAGTTAGTGAAGGTGGTTATTTTTTACTGGATTTCAATTGATTTAGCATGAAGAAACTTATATTAACAGCTATTCAACATCGCTGGATTGTATTGGCCGCATTCATTATCATTGCATTTTTCGGGTATTATTCATGGAAACAACTTTCCATTGAAGCATATCCTGACATTGCAGATGTAACCGTACAGGTTGTTACCCAGGTTCCGGGCCTTGCAGCAGAGGAAATTGAACAGCAAATCACAATCCCTCTGGAGCGGGCTTTGAATGGATTACCCGGACTTCATATCATGCGAAGTAAAAACAGCTTTGGCCTTTCTGCAATCATTCTGGTTTTTGAAGATGGGGTGGACGACTACTGGGCCCGGCAGCGGGTTCAGGAGCGAATTGCAGAAGTTGAACTGCCATTCGATGCAGTACCCGGTTTAAATCCGTTAACCTCACCAACAGGAGAAATCTTTCGTTATATTCTTGAAAGCAAAAACCATGATTTACGTGAGCTCACCGAATTACATAAATGGGTGATTATCCCCCGGCTTAAACAAGTAACCGGAGTTGCAGATGTTAGCAATTTCGGGGGGATTACCACTCAGTTTCAGGTCGAAATAGACCCATTGAAGATTCAGCAATATAAAATTTCACTTTCGGATGTTATTGATAAAGTGGAGAGAAATAATTCCAATGCAGGTGGAAGCATGCTTAACCGTGGTGATCTGAGTTATGTGATCCGTGGAATTGGTCTGGTTAAGAACCTGGAGGATATGGGTAAAATAGTTGTAAAAACGGAAAATGGTGTTCCGGTTTACCTGAATGATCTGGGTGAGATGAAATATGGAAACCTTGAAAGAAAAGGGGTATTGGGTTTTACAGATCATGAAAGAGATTATTCCGACGGAGTTGAGGGAATCGTTCAGTTATTACGCTATCAGAACCCATCAAAAGTATTGGCAGGAATCCATGAGGCAATTGATGAATTAAATAGTGAAACTCTACCGGAAGGTGTTTCTATCCACCCGTTTATGGACCGGACAGATCTGGTGCAAACCACTCTGAATACCGTTTCACATACATTGTTGCTTGGGATTTTTCTGGTTATTGGAGTTCTGATCATTTTTTTGGGAAGCTGGCGCGGTGCATTGCTTGTTGCCATAACCATCCCTCTGTCTTTGCTCATTGCATTCATGCTTATGTACCTGACAGACATCCCTGCAAATCTTTTATCACTCGGGGCCATTGACTTTGGGATTATTGTTGAAGGTGCAATTGTAATGATGGAAACAATATTAAAAAAACGGGAAGATAATCCTTCCGTTGAACTGGAAGAAAAATCTATTGTTAAAAGAGCAACTGAAGTTGCCCGGCCAATTTTCTTTTCATCAATTATTATTATAACTGCTTATTTACCTCTTTTTGCTTTTGAACGGATAGAAAAGAAACTTTTTACTCCTATGGCTTTCACGGTTGGATATGCTCTGATAGGAGCACTGGCTGTTGCACTTTTTCTGATACCCGGACTGTCTTTTGCCCTCTATCGTAAACCTCAGAAAACTTATCATAATAAATGGCTGGAAAAACTAACTAATATTTATTACAGACACACAAAACGAATCCTTGAAAAACCAAAATCAGTTTTTGGCCCTCTGGTAATCATTTTTATTACTGCAATTGTGTTAACGTTTACCGTAGGTAAAGATTTTCTTCCGGAACTGGATGAGGGTTCAATCTGGTTACAGGTTCAGCTTCCTCCGGGAATCTCTTTGGAGCGCTCAAAGGCCATGAGCGATACCCTGCGTCACCGGATGTTAAAATATAATGAAGTTACCTATGTGATGGTACAAACCGGGCGGGATGATGAAGGTGCCGAGTCGTTTTCAAAGTCCCATATTGAATGTTCGATTGGCTTAAAACCCTATGATGAATGGCCCCGGGGAAAGTCAAAACAAGACCTGATTAACGAAATGGCTGATGAACTGGAAACAATGCCAGGGTATGTTGTTGGTTTTTCCCAACCCATCATTGATATGGTTATGGATCAGATCGCCGGAACACACAGTGACCTGGCAGTAAAAATTTATGGGGAGGATTTTAAAGAAAACAGGCGAATTGCAGAAGGTGTTCTGGAGCAACTCAAAACCATCCCGGGAGCTGTTGATCTGGCTATAGACCAGGAACCCCCACAACCCCAGTTGCAAATTCGTGCTGATAGAGATAAAATTGCACAATATGGTTTAAATGTTTCAGATGTATCGGAATTAATTGAGGTAGCTATCGGCGGGAAAGCTATTTCACAAATATTTATTGGAGAAAGAGTTTATGATATCATTTGCCGATATAAAAAAGAATGCAGAGACACCCCGGAAAAGATTGGAAATCTGATGCTTACTTCAGCAACCGGTGCAAAAATACCTCTTTCGCAAGTGGCTGATATAAAACTCAGTACAGGAGCCAGTTACATCACCCGGCAGATGAATAAGCGTTACATTACTCTGAGGATCAATTTAAGGGGAATAGATCTGACCACTTTTCTAAATGAAGCCAAAGGAAAGATTACGAAAAATGTCAACTTTGATCACACTAAAAACAGCATTAAATGGAGTGGGCAGTTCGAAAATCAAAATCGTGCATATGACCGGTTAAAAATGATTATTCCCCTTGCGCTGGCAATTATGTTCCTTTTGCTGTTTGGAGCCTTTGGGAAATTCCGACAGGCTTCCTTGTTGATGGGTGTTGTACCCCTGGCACTATTTGGAGGGATGTTGGCACTCAATGTGTTCGGAATGACATTGAATGTTTCTTCAGCCGTTGGTTTTATTTCTCTTTTCGGAGTATCCATTCAAAATGGTGTTATTATGATTGCACACATTAATGACCTTCGAAAAGAAGGAACAAATCTTAAAGAAGCAGTTATTGCCGGGGCCCACCACCGGTTTCGTCCAATTATTATGATTGCAACTGTGGCAATACTTGGTTTATTACCTGCTTCTCTCTCAACCGGAATAGGCTCAGATGTTCAAAGACCTCTGGCTACAGTAATTGTATATGGATTGTTTTTTGCCACCATTATAACATTATATGTCCTTCCGGCACTATATTACCTGGTTGAAAAACGATGGAGTTTTCAAAATACATGGGAAAACAGAAAAGATAATTCCATTTCGGATATTAACCCGATAAGTCAATGATTTAAAAACTGATTTTATTACATAATTGTATGCAGATGAAGAAAATTTTCATGATCACCATGGTGTATCTAAGTCTAATTACACTGTCCGTTCATGCACAGGTTGATACATTAATTAATAAGCAGCAGCTTGGTTTTAGCCAGTTCCTTTATTTAGTTAACCGGAATAATTTAGAATATGCAGCCGAAAAATACAAGGTTCAAATATCCGAAGCAGCAGCTGAACTGGCCAGAATTTATCCGAACCCATATCTTTCTTTCGACTGGTTCGAAAATCGTGAGGACAAATCCCGGGCAGGGTATGGTTTTAATTCAGAGCTGGGAACAACAATTGAATTGGGAGGCAAACGAAATGCCAGAATGACTTTGGCAAATAGTGAAATAAATCTTACACAGGCACTGTTGGATGATTACTTCAGAAATTTAAGAGCAGAAGCATCCATTATATATCTTGAAGCGGTAAAACAAAATCAGTTTTACCGGGTTTTACTGGATTCATATAGAACTATGAAGAAACTATCCGAAGCTGATAGCATCCGCTTATCATTGGGAAGTATTATGGAAACAGATGCAATCCAGAGTAAACTGGAAGCAGGTATGCTGCTGAATGAGGTTCTCCAAAAAGAAGCAGATTTACGGATTTCTTTTACTCAGCTTAACCTGATAGCAGGAATACAAAATAAAGACACCCTCTTTTCTCCCGTTGATTCAATAGAAATACCTTCAAGAGAATTTAATCTTGCAGACCTTTTTGTAACTGCTCAGCAAAATCGGTCAGATCTGGAAGCTGCCCTGTATAATAAGGAAGTTTCGTCCAATGCATCTGATCTGGCAATGAAAGAAAGAAGAATGGATCTGGATTTGAAGATAGCCTATGGAGATGAATATTATTTACCTCCCGGTTTACCGCATACACAAAGCCTGGCTGCAGGAATTGCCATACCTCTCAGATTTTCAAATTTTAACAAGGGAGATCTGAAAATAGTTGAATTTCAGGAACAACAGGCAGATAAATACTTATCCTATGTTCAGTTAAAGATCAGAATTGAAATTATGGAAGCCTGGCAAAAATACAGTTCAACAAAAAACCAGGTGGAAAATTTTAAAAGCAATTTATTAAGTCAATCGGAAAAAGTGCTAAAAGGAAAGATTTACAGTTACGAACGCGGGGAAACATCCTTACTTGAAGTGTTAAACGCCCAGCGAACTTATAATGAAATTCAAACCTCATTTATTGAAACTCTGAACAGCAATTATGTGGCTTTGGTTGAGCTGGAAAAGGCTGCAGGAATATGGGATCTTAATTTTTGACAAAAAAAAGGGGGTAGTAAAATCCTCCCCCCTTCATTTGTAATTCAAACCCTTGCTCCTATCTTATTTTCATTGTTTTCTTTACTGAAGTTTTTTTACCATCTGAAATTTTATAGTAATATATACCTGCAGGAATACCGGCAGCATTCCAATGGATGGTATGATTACCGGAAGATAAACTGCCATTATATATGGATTCCATTTTTTGTCCGGTAACATTATAGATTTCCAAACTGATATCTGCGGCATTATTTAAATTGAATTCGATGCTTGTTTCATTTGTAAACGGATTTGGATAATTCTTCAGACCAAAAACATTATTATCAGACCTTGTAAAATCAAATATTCCTGTTACAGCAAGATCTAAAGTTGCTTCAGCAGCAAAAACCGGAGGCAGTGTTTCATCCTGTTCAGGAATAAACGGGATTCCATCTCCATCTGAATCCGATCCGGTTTCTCCTGTGGCTTCCCCTTCAGAAAGTTGCATTACATTAGCCACTTTTTTGAAGAAGCGGGTATAAATTGTTGCACCGTCCGTATGATTTCCAACCAAATGAGCTTCTCTTAGTGCTCCGGCAATAACTGCAAAATTAAAAGGTGAATAAACTGCTGTTGTTGCACCTTCCTCTGTCCTGAAAGCCATTTCTGTTTCAACATAATAATTATCTATCAAATACTGATAAGCTGCATTCGCAGCATCCAGATATGCCGTTGTTCCTGTTTTTACATAAGCTGCATAAAGGCCTCTGGCTGTTGCAGCCTGACTTACTGCAGTTTTCGCTTCAGAATCAGCTCCCGAGCCAATGGTATAAGAGTTATAAAAACCTCCGTTTGTATCCTGCAATTTAGTGATCATAAAATTCACCTGGGCATTCAATGCATTCTCTGCAGCACTTTCCAGTGGTGTTCCTGCAAATTCTTCAATGAATTGTGCCAGTACCATTGTAATATAACCGGCATTCACCGCAGATATCTCCTCTCCGGGAGTAGGTGTTTCACCATTCAGTCCGGAAGTATTTACAAAGGTTCCTTCTGTCTGATTAAAGTGCATAGCCATTAAATTCATAAAAATCACTTTACCCGCACCCGTCATCAGATCAAACGGACCCGGCACTCCGGTTTGAGACATTGGTGCAGGAAAAGGATTGCCATCAAAAACAGATTTATAGGCAATATGAGCTTCATCGGAAGAATCATCCGGATTCATCATATTCTTAAAACTTATTATACCCCATAACAGGGATAACTGATCAAATAAACTACTGGAGGCATCCGTTACCTCAAAAGATGAAGCCTTTGGAGGTAAACCTTCCAAAACAGGACTTTCTGTTACACCAACTCCATGAGCAAAATACTGAATACCATTGGTAGGATCATAATTCGCAGGATCAACCATTCCCAGCGTACTTCCATCATAAGCAAGTTGGGTAATTAAAAATTTTACTTTATTGATGGCCTCAGCAGTAAGTACCTGCCCGATAAAGCCATCCAGGTTATTACCTCCGTAATAAACATCATTATCAGGGTCAAAATTCGGACTCCCTGTTGAATCCGGTGTTGCTGTTCCATCAGGTGTTACCGGTTCATCCTGTCCGTCATGAAAACCACCCAGCATATCCTGTGCCCATAAATATTGCTTCATCAGGGTTTGCCCCATTGCACCGGGATTCAAGGTTTTATCCATCTTACTGCGGTCCCAGCGTAGAGAGGAAAAATCCATAGGGAAATTTGCATCTATCGGCTGTGGCAAATGAGGATCACCGCCTTTAAATTCAGCAAACTGGGGCCATGGATTGGCGGGAGCCATCTGGTTTGCCAACATACTGAAATGCATAATGGTCTTCATCAGGACATCATCTTCTTTGTACCCATTGGGCGTACCTCCGGTATATTTTCCGTCAAGGGAATCCGGTGCCATAGCCGCCATTTCCATAATTACGGGTGCCCACATCATATGCAACCCTATTCCGGAACGCGAAATAACGGTGCCTAAATGATAACGTGAATATTCATAATTTTCAATTCCCAGCGTAAAAGAAATGGAATC
Organism: Bacteroidales bacterium; assembly: GCA_024763075.1. Taxonomy (GTDB): domain Bacteria; phylum Bacteroidota; class Bacteroidia; order Bacteroidales; family VadinHA17; genus JANTGF01. The sequence goes on from JANTGF010000046.1 coordinate 8,947, forward strand.
CGGTGAGTTTTTAACCATCGGGTCAAGATCATCGAGGTTGTAACCAAGAGCTTCCGCAAAAGGTTCCCCGCTTTCATTAATTTCATTGGCCAGTAACATCTGGTCCCTGGTTACATAGTTTGTGGTGTTTGTGATTTGCACCTGGGCATTTGCGGTAAGTACCATGCCCAACATTGTTAAGTAAAGTAAAAATTTTTTCATTACATTTATGTATTTAATTATTAATTGGTCCAAAAATACCTCCCTGGCAAATGTTGCAATGTCAGTCATCCGACAATTCAGTCAAATTGCCTGAAAAAATAAAAGAGCAGACCTTAATCTGATTATATTGTGGCTTAGTTTAAGAATTCTGAACGTATTAATAAATTTATTTTATAACTTTAGAAATCATTTAAAAACATTAAAGATGGAAACTTTATCACAACCAAACAGTCAGGTAAATTATGCTGGTTTTTGGCTAAGGTTTGTTGCTTACCTGATTGACGATCTGATTATTGGAGCTATTGGCTTTTTTGTGGCTCTCCCTTTCATAGGTGGCATTATTTTCTCGGGAATTAGTATGGAACATCTAAACAACTCTGATGCCGGAACCTTTCTGGGAGTTGCCGGTATTCTTGGATCAGTACTGGGGCTTATTCTTTCAAGCATTGCAGTTGGCTGGCTGTATTTTGCCCTGATGGAATCGTCAAAAAACCAGGCTACCCTTGGGAAAATGGCACTTGGGCTAAAGGTTACGGACATGGAGGGAAACCCTGTTTCTTTTGGGAGAGCAAGTTTGCGCTATTTTGGAAAGATCCTGTCAGGAATGATCATGATGATTGGTTACATTATGGCCGGATTCACCGAAAAAAAGCAGGCACTTCATGATATCATTGCAGGGTGTCTTGTGGTCATAAAATAGATCTCTAAAGTCAGAACATGCGCGATAACAATCGAAATTACCTGAACAAAGATATCGAGGTTTTCTGGAAACCGGAGAAATGTGTTCATGCATCCACCTGTTATCAGGAACTCATCGAAGTATTCAACCCATCCCGCAGGCCATGGGTAAATATGGATGGGGCTCCCACTGAAAAAATTATTGAAGTAGTAAATAAATGTCCTACCGAAGCTTTAATGTGGAGATGGCTGGATGAAAAGAAAAATAAACTTGTTACAGCTGAAGATACGAATCACATAAAAATAAAAAATCCTGAAACTTACCATAAATTATTGGATAAGCCTGAACATAAAAAAGCTGCAAAACCTCTGAATGTAAGAATTATGCGGGATGGCCCGGTTGTGGTTGAAGGTGAATTCAGGCTTATCACATCAGATGGTAAAGAATTGAAGACGGGGACTTTTGCCTCTTTTTGTCGTTGCGGACAATCCAATTCCATGCCCTTTTGTGACGGAATGCACCGGAAAACAGGTTTTTCAGATTGATTAAATTTACTTTTGCTGATCTCAGCAATACATTTCATAAACAATCAGACAGAAAATTAAATGGCTACGGAAAAAGAGATAAATACAATATATATAAAAGAAAATAGTTACCTTAAAATTTCAGGAAACTTTGTTTTGAAAGATGCTTCGGGGAATGTTTTACAAAAAAAAGATGAAGTATATATTTGCCGTTGCGGAGCTTCAGAAAAAATGCCTTTTTGTGATGGTTCTCATAAAAAAACAGGCGTTAAAAAGTAAATGTATTTATGGTTTGAAATTTAATTTGTAAATTATGAATAAACAAATAAACATAGAAATCAAATCAGAAATTGATCCTTTAGAAACGGTTATTCTGCATACACCCGGTTCTGAGGTGGAAAATATGAATCCTGAAAATGCAGAACGGGCACTTTACAGTGACATTCTGAACCTATCGGTAGCCCGGAAAGAGTACCTGCAATTTAGTGAAGTTTTAAGCCGGTTTGCCAAAACACTGGAGATTTCTGATTTGTTTAAAGAAGTACTTGAATTGCCAGTAGCGAGGGAAGTACTTATTGGTAGTATTTCTAATGAAAGTGAGAATAAAAGGTTAACCCGGCGACTTGAAATGTTAAATCCAATGGATTTGTCAATAACCTTAATTGAAGGCCTGAGTAAATGCAATGATACCCTGACAGATTTTTTAAGAAAAGGAAGATTCAGCCTGAAGCCACTACATAATTTTTTCTTTACAAGAGATTCGGCTGTAGTTTATGGAAATGATATCCTGATCTCAAAGATGGCATCCAAAGTCAGAGCCAGAGAATCCTCCATCATGGATGTTATCTTTAATTATCATCCCATGTTCCAGGAGCAAACAATTACGGTGGAAAAAGATACCGGAAGTAGTGATAATATTCGCTTTGAAGGTGGAGATATTATCATTGCCCGTGAAGATATCCTAATCATTGGTAATGGGTTAAGAACTTCAACCCAGGGAATTGATTTCATAATTGACGAAGTTAAATCTCATGGTGAAAAGAGATATATTCTGGTTCAGGAATTACCCTCTGAGCCGGAATCTTTTATTCATCTTGATATGGTATTTACATTCCTGGATACAGACAAGTGTATGGTTTTTGAGCCCCTTATCTTAAAAAGTAATAAATACCATACCGTCTTAATTACTGTTGACAACGGCAGTGTTTCAAAAATTGAATACGTTTCCAACATTCCTGCAGGCCTGAATAAACTCGGAATGGATATGCAAGCTGTATTTTGTGGAGGAGAAAAAGATGAATGGGTACAGGAAAGAGAGCAATGGCACAGCGGGGCTAATTTTTTCTCACTTGCTCCCGGTAAAGTTATGGGATACGGGCGAAATACTTATACTATGGAAGAAATGAACCGGAAGGGTTTTGAGATCATCAAAGCAAAAGATATCATTGAAAATAAGATATCCGTTGAAAATATTGAAAAATTCGTGATTGCATTGGAAGGCGATGAATTGGCCCGTGGTGGTGGTGGAGCCAGGTGCATGACTATGCCGGTATCAAGAAAAACACTTACCTGAAATCTTATATCTCACGGTTCTTCAGGGACAGTTTATCTATAATAAAAAAAATCTACGCAAAAAGTACGTAGATTTTTCGTATATATAGTTCCTTAAACCAGTTCCTTAACCAGGTCAGCAGCTTCCTGTAATGTGATGGCTGAATGTACTTTCAGACCAGATTTATCAATAAGCTCCTTTCCTTCCTCTGCATTTGTTCCCTGCAAACGGACGATCACAGGTATATCAATATTGCCTACTTTTTTAAAGGCCTCAACTACTCCCTGGGCTACCCGGTCACATCTGACAATCCCACCAAAAATATTAATAAGAATGGCTTTTACATTTGGATCTTTAAGGATGATTCTGAAACCAGCCTCTACCGTCTCAGCATTTGCAGTACCTCCTACATCCAAAAAGTTGGCAGGATCTCCACCGGATAGTTTTATAATATCCATTGTCGCCATTGACAATCCGGCACCATTCACCATACAACCCACATTTCCTTCCAGTTTAACAAAATTAAGATCATATTTTCCGGCTTCCACCTCGGAGGGATCTTCTTCCTTAATATCCCTCATTTCAAGATAATCTTTATGGCGGAAAAGAGCATTATCGTCTAAATTAACTTTACAATCGACTGCCAGGATCTTCCCGTCAGAAGTTTTAAGTACAGGATTGATCTCAAATAAAGAACTGTCTGTTTTATCATAGGCAGTGTATAAGGCCATTACAAAACGAACCATATCTTTAAAAGCTGCTCCTGACAAGCCCAGGTTAAAAGCAATCCTTCTGGCCTGGAATGGCATAAGCCCTACTTTGGGGTCAACCTCTTCCTTAAAAATCAGGTGTGGAGTATTTTCCGCCACTGCTTCAATATCCATTCCACCTTCAGTCGAATACATGATTGAGTTTCTACCGGTCTGCCTGTTCAATAGTACGCTCATATAAAATTCTTTATGATCTTCCTCTCCCGGATAAAAAACATCCTCGGCGATTAATACTTTATGCACTACTTTCCCTTCGGGGCCGGTCTGATGAGTAACCAGTGTCATTCCAAGCATCTTTTTAGCAATCTCCTTAACCTCATCAAGGGTTTTAGCCAGTTTTACCCCACCACCTTTTCCCCTTCCACCGGCATGGATCTGGGCCTTAATTACCCACATAGTGGTTCCTGTTTGTTTTTGAATTTCCTTGGCAGCAGCTACCGCTTTTTCAGGTGTGCCGGCCACAATTCCTTCCTGAATCCTGACTCCAAAACTTTTGAGTATTGATTTCCCCTGATATTCATGAATATTCATAATGTAATTTTTAATTTTGCAGCTTCAAAAGTAATTCTTTTTCTACATTTTTTCAAGAAATGAAGCATCAGAATAATTTGAATTATGAAACTATTTAAATAAATCAATCCTTTTGGATTACATTGAAAGTTTTAATTCGATATATGAAATATACATCAATATTAATTTCTGCTATAATAAAAAAGTAACTGCCATGAGAAAACTACAAAACGAAGAACTTAACAGAAAGACAATCAATGAATTTAAGAATTCAAAAAAAGTTCCTGTAGTAGTGGTTCTTGATAATGTCAGAAGTTTGAATAATATAGGGTCCGTTTTCAGAACAGCAGATGCATTCCTGATTGAGTCAGTGTATTTGTGTGGTATTACAGCAACTCCTCCTCATCGTGATATTCAGAAAACAGCTTTGGGTGCCACCGACTCGGTTGATTGGAAATATTTCGATAAAACAGAGACTGCAATTAAGGAACTGAAAGATAATAATTTTACTATTGTTGCTATTGAACAGGCCGAAGGAGCCCTTTCTTTAATTGACTACCAACCTGAAAGAAATAAAAAGTATGCATTTGTATTTGGTCATGAAATTCATGGAGTTGAACAATTGATTGTGGACATGAGCGATGTGGTACTGGAAATTCCTCAATTTGGGACCAAGCATTCCCTAAATATCTCAGTAAGTACAGGCATCATCTTATGGAATCATTATCTAAAAACAGAGCATAAAAAAACAGGCAACTAAATGTTGCCTGTTTTTTTAATACCTTATTTTAACTTTACTTTATGAGAGCAGTATATCTGTCGTCAGCAAAGTATTTTCCAAACTCCATATCGGTAGCAAGAACTTTCTTCATATCTGCATTCAGATCAATGGCTTTCTGCAGGTTATCCCACATGTAGGTTTCATCACCCAGATGTGCACCAACAATTGCCTTAAGATATGCAAGATGATAGCACTTGTCATTATTAATTCCATCCAACATAGACTTGGCTCCCTGATCGTCACCATTTAAAATTTTAGCAAGCGCAGCATTGTATGAAGGAGTGCTCCCGAAATAATTCACTGCATCCTGATAATTACCTTCTATGATAGCCAGAATTCCTAATCCGTCATTGGTTTCTTTACCAGGGTTTCCTACAGAGGTGAAATACTCCTTAGCTTTGGCATTGTCACCAAGTACCAGGTTTGCATATCCCAGATTATTCTTTACTGCATCGTTATCATACATGCTTTGAGCTTTTTCAAAACTGGCTTTGGCTTCTTCATATTGTTTTTCATTCATTTGAACAACGCCAAGGTTATTAGCAGCTCTAACGCAATTTGGATGTTTATCAAGTGCATAAGAATAAATTTTAGCTTTTGCAGCATTGTCATCAGTTAAAGTAGCAGCATAAAGAATTTCTTCTATTCCTAAAGTGTCAGCCTTAGTTTTAATGTACTTCATGATTTCTTCATCAGAAAGTCCAATTTTATTAATATTTACATTAATCTTTGACCTTCTCAGTTTTGGAAGGATTTCCTTTGCTATTTCTTTATAAGCTGCAGAAATATTCTTAATTTCTTTTTCTCTTACAGCAGGATCAGAATACATAGAAAGAACCCTGAGAATAAGCTCTTTATCCTGAATATTAGATTCAGCCATTAACTTCTGGAAACCATCCCAGTCTTCAGCTGTTGTTCTGGTATCAATAAAGTCATCACTTTTAGCTTCTTCTATTTTCGCTCTTTTTAATTCTCTTTCCAGGTATTTTTTTGAATTCACCGCTCTTTTCTCAGATAATTTTGTGTTCAAATCCAGCGGGCCGTCAGGAGATGCATAAGCGGAAATGTCTGTCCCTGTAAATTCCAGGTTTTGAGAAGCCTCAACAAGTTTCACAAATTCTTTCAGTTTCTTAATTTCATCTGATTTCATTTGCGAACTGCGAATGTTTGCTCTGTTAATCTGGAACATGAGATCAGCCGTTTTTGTTTCAGCAACAATTCTTTGATATTTATCAGGCATTATGACTGGTTCAGCCTTTTTCATAACGTAAGTTGAGGTAGCAATTACACCGTCAGCAATTTTCATGTCATCAAAATAAACTTCTTTCTTCTCATCTTTAAAAGCTTTAACCCTTAATACGAGATCTGATTTTCTCATTGCATCCTCAAAAGGAACCTTATCAGAATAACTAAATCCACCGCCATCGGTAGTTGATATTACCTTATTGTTACCCATTACTTTTTCACCTTGAAAAGTAACCGGCTTAAAAGCGGTTTCGCCACCCTGGTACACGAGCACAGGGGTTATTTCAACATTGGCTTTTTTATTAAAATACTTCTCAGGGAAAGTTCCGGTAACGGCTATTTCAACTTCGCCACCTTGTTCTTTCAATACTTCTGGAACCACCTTATAAGTTACATCCGGGTGATTTTTTTTCATTTTTTCCAAGCTATTACAACTGCTGAAAACAATCGCTGCAATAATAACAAATGTAAAAAGTCTAAAATTTTTCATGGTCAATTGGTTATGTGTATTAATGAATGAATAAAGTTCTTTAATTCTTATCGTGGCAAAATTAATATTTTATTCAGAATAAAAAAATTGTTACAAAATTTTATTTATCAATTTTTATTCTGTTCATACCACGATTACAGGGGAAATTAAAAATGATATCTGTTAATTTATCATAGTCATTACGCTCTGATACAAAATCCAGTTCATTTACATCGATAATCAGGTACCTTAGATCAGGATTCTGACTGAAAAACTCGAAGTAACCTTTTTGTATCCGTAGCAAATATTCTTCCGAAATATTCTGTTCATATTTTCTGCCCCTTTTCCTTATGTTTTCAATAAGCTTACTGGTATCTACGTGTAAATAGACATACAAATCAGGCTTTGGCAAGGATTCGTATGTAATCCAAAATAACTGCCGGTATAGTTTATATTCATCATCTTTCAAGGTTCTACCTGCAAAAATCAGGGATTTCATATAATAGTAATCTGCAATTACAAAGGAAAAAAACAGATCGGGATTGGCCATTTCTTTTTTCAATTGCTGATACCTGTCTGCAAGAAAAGACAGCTCCAGCGGAAAAGAAAATCTATCCGGGTCTTTGTAAAATTTTGGCAAAAAAGGATTTTCCGCAAACTGTTCCGGTATCAGTTTAGCATTGTAATCTTTCGCAATCTTCGTGGCCAGCGAGGTTTTTCCTGCTCCGATATTGCCCTCAACTACTATGTATTTATACTTACTCTCCAAAAATTAAATGTTTTTTAATAAATCCGTTTCCCTGATTTAACTACTTGTTTATCTTTTCGGTTGCCGTAAATTCTTCCAATGGCCAGTCCGGCAAAAGTCCCGATCATAATTAAAAGCTTTATATCAATAGCCAGATTTTTCGTTTTTCCACTCACTAACCACAGTAAATAACTAATTAACAGGCCCAAAATCATTCCGACAAATGAATATTTTGATGAAAAATAATGGGGAAGTATGAGGTGATGGTCTTTTTTCAGGTGATGGGCAAGATTTCGAAATAATAAAAGATACCTCTGAAAAGTATGATCAGAAAAACCATTATCGTTTTTTAGTTGTGTCAGGATCGAAATCATTTCATTTTTATGCTCTCCACAACTTCTGCATGATCCTTCAAACGCCTCTACCCTCTCAGCCATCTTCAGAAAGCGGTCAAACCGGAAAGAGCGTAACTGCATTGCTTTATATTTCTTATCCTCAAGCAGTTCTTCTATTTCATTTTCCCAATATAATTTTTCCATATTCATTGTCTTCCGGAACTTCCCATTCAGGATTTCAAGATACAAAAAAAGGCCAAAATAATTGGCCTTTTCAAATATAAAATATTCAATTACTTTATCTTCTGTCTCTCCGGTCATTTCTGTGACCATCTCTGCGATCATCCCTACGATCATTGTTCTCTTTTCTTTCAGGACGTGGTAAAAGAACTTTTCTTGAGAGTTTCATTTTGTGAGTTTTTTCATCAAGTCCGATTAATTTTACCTCTATTTCCTGGCCTTCTTTCAACACTTCATCAACAGTTTGCAATCTTCTCCATTCAATTTCCGAAATATGAAGCAGGCCTTCTTTACCGGGGAGAATCTCAACAAAAGCACCAAAAGGCATAATTGATTTCACCTTCCCTTTATATATTTCACCAACTTCAGGCTGTGCTACGATCTGATTGATCATAGTCAATGCATTGTCAATTGCATCCTTATCTTCTGCAAATACATCCACTATACCCAGGTTCTCGACTTCCTCAACAACAATAGTTGATTCTGTTTCCCTTTGAATTTCCTGGATTACTTTTCCTCCAGGCCCGATCAATGCACCAATAAGGTCTTTGGGAATGGTAATCTGAACAATTCTTGGTGCGTGAGGCTTCAGTTCAGGCCTTGGTTCCGGCATTGTTTCCTGCATTTTCCCAAGGATATGCATTCTTCCTTTTCGTGCCTGTTCCAGCGCTTCCGCGAGTACCTCATACGAAAGTCCGTCAACTTTAATATCCATTTGGGTTGCGGTAATCCCCTTTGATGTACCGGTAACTTTAAAATCCATGTCACCCAGGTGGTCTTCATCACCCAGTATATCTGAAAGTACAGCATATTTTCCGGATTCCGTATCAGTAATCAGTCCCATAGCAATTCCCGATACAGGTGCCTTGATCTGAATCCCGGCATCCATTAAGGCAAGCGTGCCTGCACAAACCGTTGCCATTGATGAAGATCCGTTGGATTCCAGAATATCAGAAACCACGCGTATAGCATAAGGATTATCTGTTCCTTCCGGGATCATATTTTTCAAAGCACGGTGTGCAAGGTTTCCATGCCCCACTTCCCGGCGACTTAAGCCTCTGTTTGGCCGGGCATCTCCCGTTGAAAAAGCCGGGAAATTATAATGCAGGACAAATTTCTCCGAGCCCTGGATTAAAACTTCATCAATCATTTTCTCATTCAGTTTGGTTCCCAGCGTAACTGTTGTTAATGACTGTGTTTCGCCTCTGGTAAATACCGCAGAACCATGGGGAGCAGGAAGGTAATCCACCTCACACCAGATAGGCCGGATTTCATCCGTATCTCTTCCGTCAAGTCGCTTTCTTTCATTCAGGACCATATTCCTAACCGCTTCTTTTTCCACATCATGAAAATATTTGTCAACAAGCATGGTATTTACTTCATCACCTTCACCAAATTGTGCCAGAAATTCTTCCTTGATCCTTGCAAAATCTTCTGACCTTTCATGCTTTGAAGGATTTTGCTTCATTGCAACTTCATAAACTTTATCATAGGTCTCTTTCTTCACTTTTTCCATTAAAGCCTCATCGTTTTCTTCATGGTTATAAGTCCTTTTTATTACACCTATTTCCTTTGCCAGCTCCAACTGAATACGGCAATGCTTTTTAATTTCTTCGTGTGCAATTTTAATAGCCTCCAGCATATCCTCTTCGGCAACTTCCTTCATCTCTCCTTCTACCATTAATATATTATCCATGGTAGCTGCCACAATGATATCAATATCAGCATCTTCCAGTTCACTGAAGGTTGGATTAATTTTAAAACTACCATTAATTCTGCCTACCCTAACCTCAGAAATCGGACTGTGAAACGGAATATCGGACACTGCAATCGCAGCCGAAGCTGCCAGTCCTGCTAATGCGTCCGGCATAATGTCTTTATCTGCTGATATAAGGTTTATATTTACAAAGGTATCCGCATGGTAGTCATCCGGAAATAAAGGACGCAGGGCCCTGTCAACCAAACGTGCAATTAATATTTCATAATCTGAGGGACGAGCCTCTCTTTTAAGAAATCCTCCCGGGAACCGCCCAAGAGAAGCATATTTCTCTTTATAATCCACTGACAAAGGCATGAAATCAACATTTTCCTTTGCTTCTTTTGCTGACGTAACAGCAGCTAATAATACTGTTTTTCCCATTTTTAAAACTACAGAACCATCAGCTTGTTTGGCGAGTTTACCTGTTTCCAGTGTAATTTTCCTGCCATCACCTAAATCAATCGTTTTCTCTACTACTTTTTTTAACATTTTCTTTTTTCTATCATTTAATTTACTCCAGTCATTTTTTGACTGTACAAAAAAAGGCAATCTGAAATTGCCTTACTTTGTGCTATCTTCTTAATTTTAAGGCCTTTATAATAGCCCGATATCTTTCGATATCCCGTTTTTTCAAATAATCCAGGAGCCTTCTCCTTTTTCCTACAAGCTTTAACAAAGCCCGCTGGGTACTAAAATCCTTTTTATTGGTCTTTAAATGCTCTGTTAAATGAGCAATCCTGTATGTAAACAACGCAATCTGGCTTTCTGAAATACCTGTGTTAGTATCAGATTTTCCGTGTTTCTTGAAAATTTCTTTTTTTACGTCTCCGGTTAAATACATAAACTATAATTAATTATTTGTTAATTCACCTGATTTTTAAAGAGCTGCAAAGTTAATTCTTTTTTTTACTTTTTCAATTAATTTTGAAAAAGTTTTATTTTACCCTGTACATTTTTTTTACAGAGCATCTGATAAGTCAAAAAAGGTTTTAAGATGGTAGTTTATTAAACTACAAGAGATTTACATTTCTCCTTTCTCGAGGAGTTCTCTTAATTTGCTCAACTGCCTGGGGTCTCCCAAGACAAAAAGCTGATCATCAGCTGATAAAATCACATCCGGATTAGGATTAAAAATATATTTCGAATCTTTTTTCAAACCCACTATATTAGCACCTGTAATATTTCTAACCCCCAATTCCTTAATGGATTTATTAATGAAACAGGAGGCCATGCTTTCACAGGAGAGTTCTTCAAGGTTTACATCATCACTACTTTGAAGCATAATGTATTCCAGAAACTCCACCACATCCGGCTGTATTACCAGTTTTGCCATTCGCTGACCTCCGATTCTGTCAGGCATAATCACATTATCGGCACCAGCGCGTTTCAGTTTTGAGTCTGATTTTTCTTCCGAAGCCCGGCTTATGATTTTCAGTTTAGGATTCATCTGCCGGGCTGTTAATACCACAAAAAGATTGTCTGCATCATTTGGCAAGGCTGTAATTAGTGCACTTGACTTGTGGATCTCCGCTGCCTCCAGAATTTCCTCCTGTGTAGCATCCCCTTCAATGTACAGGTAATCCGTTTCCAAACGGATTTTGTCAACCATCTCCTTACCGCTTTCAATAACAACAAATTTCTTTTTGTGATCCATCAATTCTATAATTGCCTGCCTTCCGTTCCTTCCAAATCCACAAACAATTACATGATCTGATAACCGTTGAACTCTTTTTTTCACTTTATTGTCTTTATAAAAATTTCTAAAAACCCCTTCCACCAGAAGCCGGGTAAAAGAGGTCACTACATATACAAATAAACCAAAACTAAAAATTATCAGAAAGGAGGTAAAAACCATTCCTGCGTTGTCAAGTTGGTGAACTTCTTCAAAACCAACCGTAGCAATTGTAATAATAGTCATGTAAAGGGCCTCCACAAAGGAAAACTTTTCGAGTATCATATACCCTATAATCCCTACAGATATTACAGTTGCCAGTAATACTAAACCAATAACGATATGTTTAACCTGCCTTTCCTTCATGACCGGTTAAAGATAATAATTTGGTTGCCGATTTCACAATTCAGACACCTTTTAAATTTACAGTATGAATTTTTTAGCTGAATTAAAGACTGTGAATAAAATGCATTGTCTGATTGAATGCCGGCAGCGGACCAATGTTCAATAATGCTGTTTTTTTCAGCCGGAATTTGCTCAAGGAATGACACTGATCTGTCTTTCAGGTTGTTATCTCCTTTTTTCTCACCATACATAAAAAGAAACGGGATAATAGTATTGATTAAAATAGAATACTTTGCATCCTCTCCCATATTTTTTGATCGTGCAGCAGATTCCTTGTTAAACTGGTAATGAGTCTTCCAATACAATGAAACCTGAAAATCAAAAATATCCCTTAAATCATCCAGTGTCTTTGCCGCCATAGATCTGGAGAAAAGATCTCCTGAAGAATGATGAATCATGCTGGCAAATTGTGCAATCCTGATGCCAGGAAAATTGACCGGCCGCATCCGCATAAATTTCCAGGTATGTCCTTCCATAGGTTTCAGGTCAAACTTTTTTCTGAGAAAGCCATATTCTTTTTTTAAGTCAAGATAATAATCATCTCCAAATAATTCTGAGTTCAGCAAACCTGCCTGTCCAAATAACAGGGCTTCTAACTGAAGTAACTGATCCTTATGCTGCAGCAGGTATTTTAATGGTAAGCTTCGTGCCAATTGTTCAAACTGCTGGCTGTTTACTTTAAAACCAAAGCTTTTTGCCAGACCCTGATAAAAACTTTCCTCCCAACTATTTTTATTTTTCCTTAACAGAAGGTTAAATTGTTCCGTTTTAACTGTTAATCTTTCTACCAGAACTTTTCCCAGCCAGAATTTTATCCTAAAAGGGTCTACCTTAAATAAATCCTTCTGGCAGGAAACCCATTGGTTATTGTTTATCATCTCCCGGTATCTATGTTGATATTTTTCATCCGCCTCCATTTCAAATACCGGAATATTCCTTCCATTGCTTCCTGATGTTTTCCTGTCGTTTTCAGCAACAACGTGCAGAATAACATTATCGTAGGCAGGATCCAGATGATGCTTGTGGCGAATCCAATCGGAGGATTTTCTATGAATTTCAACATTCCCGACCCAAAGCAAACCATCTATTTCAACTTTTGCATTAAAAAAATCGGGACCGGAATTTTTATTTTTCTCACCTGCTTCAAACACAATAATCTTTTCTCCTGATACTGTAAACAGGGATTTTCTTGAAAAAAGTTGATTTTTCCATAAAAAATGTAAGAACTCTTCAGTCATAAATACAATTGAAACAAAGTAGGTTTAAGTCTGGAATGTCTGCCATATAGTAATGATCATACGTTATCCGGATTCTTTTTGTTTCCCGGAATTGGGAATAGATCACAATTATTTTACATCCGTAAAGTAAAAGACATCCCAACAGCCTGGTTTCAGAAAAAGTCACCATTCTATCTATTGGGCTTTTGACCACCAGTTTTAGTACCTGAATTCAGTGTATCTTTCCTAAAACCGAACACCTTTTGTAACATTTCCGAACAGTAATGGATAAATTAGATTTTGCTACCTATATCTTCAAAATACTGATTATGTAACAGATAGCTATCTTGGCATATTTTATGTGAGATTTTATTGAATATAATTGTCCCGTTTTTGGGAGAAATCAATGAATCAAAAGAAAAAACCTCAAAAAATGTACTATGGAAACATAAAATAGAAAAAACAATCCCCGGTATTTGCACTACCAGGGATTGCATTATAAAATACTTCCTTTCTCCGTGAAGATTAAAGAAAATATTGGTATAAAAATACAAATAAATTGAAGAACTGCAATTTCTTGTTTACAGTTTTTCCTTCCCTTTTTTTCACCTCTTATTTTCTTCAGTAAAATTTCCCGGATTTCTTTCAAATAAAGGAAGTGTTTGAATTTATATGTCATTTTGCAATTACAGAAGACTGTGATATATAAATGTATTAATATAAGATAATTACTATTCATCCTTAAATATTAATCTTAAAAATCAGCCTATGAAAAAAGTTTTGTTTTTTTTAGAAATTTTGGCAATTACCGGTTTTATGACCGTCAATGGCCAAACAATTAATGTATCCGGAAAGGTGACCAGTGCGGATGACGGAGAAAGCCTTCCTGGTGTTTCAGTAATTGTGGAAGGTACCACAATAGGTACAGTTACCGACATTAATGGAGCTTACCAAATCTCCGTGCCATCTGATTATAAAACGCTTGTATTCAGCTTTGTGGGCATGGTAAGCCAAACGGTTTCTTTGAATGGCCGCTCTGTTATTGATATCGAAATGAGGACCAAGGCAACCGAACTTTCTGAAGTCATTATCACCGCTGCAGGTATCAGGAGGGAGAAAAAAGCCCTGGGCTATTCAGTTGAAGATGTGGACGGTGAACAAATCCAGCAGGTTGCCGAACCTGATGCACTCAGGGCTCTACAGGGAAAAATCCCCGGAGTAAATATTTCCGGAAGCAGTGGTGCTCCCGGAAGTTCAACACGTATTACGATCAGGGGGAATTCCTCATTAACCGGGAATAATCAACCACTTTTTGTGGTAGATGGAATCCCGTTTGATAACAGTACAAACTCAATGTTCAGTGGTTCAGAAAGTGGTGCAGCCAATGGGAGCAGGATTGGTGATCTGGATCCTAATGCCATTGAATCAATTACAGTTCTAAAAGGAGCTGCTGCTGCTGTACTCTATGGATCAAGGGCAGCAAACGGGGTTGTTTTAATTACAACAAAATCGGGGAATGCAGCTTCCTCCAAGAAAGGCCTTGAGATTAGCTATAACGGATCCTTTGGGATAGAACAAATTGCGAATCTTCCTGAATATCAGAATACTTATGGTACGGGAGTAAATTTTGGTTACCAGCAGGCTAATGGCTCATGGGGTGCTCCTTTTATCGGAACACGCCCTTACGCAAATACAGATTCTATTCCGCACTGGTATGACGGAAGACCCGGTATGGAAAAATACTGGGGCACACAAGTACCTTACCAGGCTTATCCGGATAATGTTAAAAAATTATTCCGTAATGGTGTAATTATAGATAATTCTTTAACGATAAACGGGGGTACTGAAAATTCAGCACTTTCAATGACTGTTTCTCATTTAAACCATGATGGGTATGTCCCAAATACAAATTACAAAAGAACCAACATAAGTGTTGGAGGTCAAAGCCAGCTTAAAAACGGATTCAATGTTGGTGGAGTTGTTTCTTATACACAAAGTTCTCAGGATGCTGTACAGAGTGGAGTGGGTAATGTAGGATCGAACAATCAGTCTGCATTTGCAAGGGCACTTTATCTTGGAAGAAACTGGGATGTGCATGGTCAGCCCTACCAAAACCCTGTTGACCTCGGAAGTGAATTTATGGTAGGCCGGGGCCAGGCTGATAACCCTTTATGGTCCTATGAAAATGCAGGATTCAGGTCCAATACAAAAAGGATAAATACCAATTTCAATATTGGTTACGAATTTACCGACTGGCTGAGTTTTAGTTACAAAATCGGTGTTGACTCTTATACCGAAGATCAAAAAGATTTTATCCGTCCAGGATCTACTGGTGCACAGGGACAGGGCAGAGTCACTACTTACGATATTTCATGGAACCAGCTGGAATCAAATCTGTTGTTGACTTTTAATAAATATTTTGGTGAAAACTGGAATTTAAGAGCAGTTGTCGGACATAACATTAATCAACGGACAAGAAACTCCAAAGCTGTTCAGGGTACCGGATATGTAGTTTTTGATATAGATGACCTAAATAACACCAATGCGGTTGTTCCCTTTGGTGGAGGTTTTGAGCAAAAAAGAATATGGGGAATATTCGGGGATGTCAGTCTGGGTTTCCGAGGTTGGGCATATCTTGGCCTTACCGGAAGAAACGATTGGTCATCTACATTGCCTAAATCCAACAACAGCTATTTTTATCCTGCTGTTACAGGATCTGTTATGCTGATGGATGCCTTGGGAGCTGATTCTTATTTACTTAGTTCTCTGAAATTGAGAGCCGCGTGGTCACAGGTAGGAAATGATACCGATCCCTATCAGATATTACCTGTATTCTATATTAACGATACTTACAATACGTCCCCTCTTCCAACAGCAGAATTACCGTTTACTCCCACAGGTGGGACTACAACACCGGGTGCAACGCTGGAATTTACGGAAAGAGATCCGAATCTCAAACCGGAAAGAACAGAAGAAACTGAACTTGGTTTTGATGCATTTCTGTTCAACCGGAAGGTAGGAATTAACTTTACTTATTATAACAGAATTGCCAAAGATCAGATCGCTCCTGTTTCGCTTCCTTATAGTACGGGTTTTAGCCAGTTACTGACTAATTTTGGAAAAATCCAGAACAAAGGTGTGGAAATAGGCCTTCAAATAACACCTTTTAATACCAAATCAGGTTTTAGATGGGATTTGTTCGGGACTTTTACCCATAATAAGAACCTGGTTCTTGAACTGGCTGACGGAGTGGACGAGATTACAATATTACAAAGCAATGTAGGTGGAGCTCCAACCTATTTCAGTGGAATGGCTTCCGCAATTTTAAGGCCAGGCCAGGAATACGGGCTATTAAAAGGCTCAGTAGATGCCAGAGACCAGGAGGGTAACTTATTGATTGATCCCTCAAACGGGCAACTTATCAGAGACCCGAATGAAGCGATCATCGGTAACCCGAACCCTGATTTCATTGTTGGACTAACAAATACATTTACTTTCAAAGGATTTAGTTTAACAGCAGTGTTTGATTGGAAACAGGGAGGAGATCTTTATTCCAATACTGTACTTTCCCTGCTTGGAAGAGGAGTTCTGAAGTTTACGGAAGACAGAGAAATGATGAAGATCATTCCCGGAGTTTATGGCGACCCAAATACCTATGAGCCCATCAGGGATGGAGAAGGAAATAAGATTGTCAACACTACAATGGTTGAAACGAATTCCCTCTTTTTTGGCGAAACATTTGCCATTAATTCGGCAAATGAATGGAATGTTTATGATGGAACCGTTTACCGTTTAAGGGAAGTAAGTTTTGGTTATGATTTCCCCTCAGGAATGTTGGAAAAAACACCCTTTGGAGGAATTTCATTATCTGTTACCGGGAGGAACCTGTGGTTTTTTGCTCCCTATTTCCCAAAATCAACCAACTACGATCCTGAGATCAACCAATATGGTGCATCCAACATTCAGGGTATTGAGTACAGTACTACCCCGGCTACAAGAAGGATAACATTCAATCTCCGATTAAAATTTTAAACCATGAGAACAATGAAAAATAAAAATTTAAAATATTTCATAACAGCTATTTTTTCACTTGCCCTTATCTTATTTAATGCTTGTGAAAGCTGGTTGGACATCAATGAAGACCCGAATAATCCCACAGCCGTTCCGGTAAGTCAGTTATTAACTACAGTTGAAATTGATCTGGCCGGATCAATGGGTGCTTCCCTGGGAGGACTTTCAGGCTATACTTCTAACACAGTACAGCAAATGTTTCAAAGGGGAAATACTCACCAGTTTTATGATCTGCAGGGAACTGATTTTGAAGTAGAAACTCCATGGAACATAATGTATGAAAGAATGCTCACTGATATCCGCGAAATTATTGCCCTGGGCTCTGCCAGTGAAGGCAATGAAGACTGGCATTATATTGGTATAGTTCAGATTATTAAAGCATATGTATTTAGCGCGCTGGTGGATATCTGGGGAGATGTTCCATTTACGGAGGCGAATCAGGGGGCTGCGTTACGTATGCCGGCATATGATAAGGGGCAGGACATATACCCTCAATTATTTCAGCTCATAGATGAGGGAATTGTCAATTTGCAGAAAGCTTCCAGGTTATCACCCGGTACTGACGACATCATCTATCAGGGAGATTTGGATAAATGGTCAAAATTTGCCAAAACATTGAAACTAAAGATGTATAACCAGATAAGACTGGTACAGGATGTTTCATCTGAAGTTGGAGCACTGCTTGCAGATGAAAGTCAGTTAATTGGACCGGATGATGACTTTGAGTTCCCTTATGGTGCATCTACTGCACCTATGAACAGGAATCCGGCTTACCAGCAGGAATATGCTCCGGGAGGTTCCTATTATTACATAAATCCTTATTTTTATGAGATACTAAAAGGGGAAAACTCATTTTTCCCTGTGGAAGGAAATCCATATGAAGGAATTACCGACCCAAGAATACCCTACTATTTTTATAATCAGTTAGCGCCCGGACAGGATGCCGAAAATCCCACAGCTTACCGGAACGGTGATTTTGTTTCTATTTATATGTTTTCTTATAACATTGACCCGAATGAAGGATATGACCAGGCTTCCTCACAAACGGTAGCCGGACTCTATCCGGTAGGCGGACGTTACGATGATGGAAACGGAGGAATTGTAAGTTTCAACGGAGCGGGGGATACTCCTCAGCGGATGTTAACCTATTTCTCCAGATTATATACACAGGCAGAGCTGGCACTGGAAGGTGTTACATCCCAGGATGATGCACAATTGCTGAAAGATGCTATGCAGGCATCCTTTGATAAAGTTAATGAAGTTGCATCTATGGCCGGAGCTCCTGAAATTGATCAGACAGAAATTGATGAGTATATAAATGCCGTAATGGATATTTATAATAATTCAGATGATGAAGGAAAACTCCGTCATATTATGACCCAGAAATGGATTGCGAGTTATGGTTTTGCTGTGGATGCATATACGGACTACAGACGTACCGGCTATCCCTTATTACAAAACGGGAATACGGATATTCTGGATGTTACTGTTCAAACACGGGACTATCCTGTTTCCTACCCATGGAAGTCCAATGACCTATCTGTAAATAAAAACGCGCCATCTCAGAAAAACATTACAACATTCAGGGTATTCTGGGATGCCAATTAGTAATCTTAAAAAAAATAAACATGAAGACTTTAAAATATTTATTACTGATCCCCGGCATATTCTTAATGATTCAATCATGTGAAGACCAGGGAGATACTCGTTTTCCGGAATTTCAGGAAGCGGCAAATGTAAGGATCCAGGTGAGCCAGGACTATTCATTTTTAGATGCCAGTGATATTACCAATGCAAAGTTTGTTTATTCTGTCTTTTCAGAGAATAAAAATATCGAATACGTAATTATAAGTGCAGAATATTACAACTTTGAAAACGATACTACTTATGGGAAAAGGGAGATAAAAAGATATACACAGGCAGACTTTGATGCGAATGATGGCTCTATCTTTGACGAGGAATTCACAGCACAATTCCTGGCAGAAGAATTTGGACTGCCAAACGGAGCAAACGACCTGGGGGGAGGTGATCTTTTCAACTTTGACAATCTAACCAAACTGACCAACGGCATGCAGTTTCCGGATACTATTCTGGCAGAAACGCCTTATGAAACGGTAAATGTAACTCCTAATATTTTATTAAGTGCGGCAACAACCAGCTTCACGGCAACTTTTTTTACGTTTGTAGGTTGTCCGTCCACACTTGAGGGGACATATACTACCGTTACAAATGCGCAATCTACTGATGATTGCTGTCCTGATCCGGTTGTAGTAGAAAGTGAGGTTACCATTACAAGAACCGGTCCTGTGAATTATCAACTTACAAATTTTGCAGCCGGTACTTATTCTTACTGGTATTGTAGTTCTTATGACCTTTGCGAGGATACATTTAACGGTCTGGGGGCTGACTTACTTGACATTTGTGGTAATGTTCAGTTGGCAGCAGGATATTGGGGGAGTAACGGAACAGGTACGGTTGATCCTGTAACCGGAGTTATTACAATTTCCTGGGGAAATGTATTTGGCGATGCGGGTGTCACGGTTTATACACCCAAATAAACGGAATGGACTTTTATAATAATTATTGAAACATTAAAAGCAAACAAATGAAAAAATTAAGAAATATTATATTTATTACATCCATCCTTATATTTATCTCCTCTTGCGTTGATGATTACATGGATGCAAACCCTCCCAGGCCAAAAGATGGTCCCTGGTTTACCCTGAATGTACAGGGGGATGTTATTGAAACCCCTGCAGCCGGGAATTTCATAAGTACCGGACAAACAATCACTTTTACTTTACTGGTAGTGGATTGTCCTGGGGGAATTGATTCTGTAGGAGTCTCAGTCAATGAAGATAACATGGGAAATGCTGTTGTGGATGAGAACTCACT
Source organism: Bacteroidales bacterium (assembly GCA_024763075.1). Lineage (GTDB taxonomy): Bacteria > Bacteroidota > Bacteroidia > Bacteroidales > VadinHA17 > JANTGF01. Next base: position 29,020 of record JANTGF010000046.1, read on the forward strand.
CAGCGCTGTGAAGGGCAAATCCAAAGGTGAAGTAATTGTAAATTTCACTACAATTTCAAATATACAGGAAGAAACAGAGCTGGTCATTTCAATTACCCTGTATGATGGCCAGCAACCCATTGAATGGCATGGAAAAACCATTGATTACAGGAAATCAACAACCATTCCATATGAGGTAACACTAATAACCTGTACATCAACCGGATTGGCCGGAACGTACAATTCTGTAGCTAATGGATATTTTGGAGATGGTGCAGGGGGAACGGATGGATCATATGATGATCTACAGTCTGAAATTACCCTTATCGAGATCAGACCCGGTTTATTTGAGATTGATGATATGACCTTTGGACTTTATCCCATATTGTACGATGATGATCCTGCCCCGGGACAAGTTGACTTCTGTGGTACGGAAATCAGTGACAGGGGAGATACTGATAAATATGGTGACCCGTTTACAATTACCGGTACATTAAACGGAGATGGGACGGTTAACCTTAGCTGGAATAATACCTACGGTGACAGAGGTACAGTTGTTCTGACACCAAAATAGAAACCAAATAAAATAAATGTGTATAAATGGGGCTGTTTTTTATGCAGCTCCATTTATTTTTATATCCGGTGTTTTAATTGTCTACAAAATCTTCGTCACCAAATACGGCAAGGCCACCAAGGGCTGTCTCCCTGTACAAACCCGGCATATCTTTTCCGGTCTCTTTCATCACTTTGGTTACCACATCAAAGCTAATAAAATGTTTACCATCAGACAAAATTGAATACCTGGCGGAATCAAAAGCTCTTACTGCAGCATGTACATTTCTTTCTATGCAGGGAATCTGAACCAGGCCGTTTATGGGGTCGCAGGTTAAACCCAAATGATGTTCCAGTCCCATTTCGGCAGCATATTCGATCTGAGCCGGTGAACCACCTGCCAGCTGAGTTGCCGCTGCTGCAGCCATTGCACATGCGGTACCTACTTCACCCTGACAGCCCACTTCCGCTCCTGAAATAGATGCATTGTACTTTACAATGTTACCTACCAGCCCAGCTGTTGCAAGAGCCCTGATAATTTTATCATCACTGATCTCATAATGTTCCTGGCTTATTTTTAGTACAGCAGGCAATATCCCTGCCGATCCGCAGGTTGGAGCAGTAACCACCTCTCCTCCTGAGGCATTTTCTTCCGCAACAGCCAATGCATAGGCAAAGATTTTGCTTGTCGTTTTGGCATGGGCTACCAAACCTCTGGACTTTGAATAATAGGAAGCTGCTTTTCTCTGCAATTTAAGTCCCCCCGGAATCAAACCCTCATTGGTAAGCCCGTTGGATATTGACTTTTTCATTTTTTCCCATACATCTGAAAGATGCTCTATTATTGCATCCCCTTCAGTTTCGAAAACAAGTTCCCAGAAAATTTTACCGGTTTTTTTATAATAATCTAAAATATCCTGCATATTTTTCTGCTTGTAGATATGCTCAGGCTTTAAATCCTTATCCTTTTCTTCTACAATTTTCCCACCGCCCACACTATAAACCAGCCATTTATCAGGATCTGTATTTTTATCTGTGACCTCAAACTCCAAAGCATTAGGATGAAACTTTTTCATTACTTCCTTTTTCCATACAATTTCAACATTAGCCGGTTTTAGCTCATTTATTACAGCAACATCTGTCAGATGGCCTTTCCCTGTTAAAGCCAGACTACCGAATAAAGTAACTTTATAGGATTTTGCTTCCGGGTGCTTATTTTTATATAACCGGGCTGCCCTGTCCGGGCCCATGGTATGACTGCTTGAAGGTCCTCTACCTATCCTGAATATTTCTTTTATTGATTCCATCCCTATAGAATTTTACAATGCATGAAAAAACAACACAAACATATTTCAAGGATCAGATTCGTACTATATCGAACAAGACTGTATCATTTCCGCACATATAATAATAGTTGCCAAGATATTAATATATTTTATATATGCCTGTATATCAACAATATATGAACTTTGGCACAGTATATGATTAATGTCTATCAAATGCTCTTTGAAAAAGTATGATTCAGAAAACAGGAATAAAAAAAGTTATGCATAACCCTGGAAAGCCAGTTCGTAAAAGTATTAGCAGCCATGAAAACACTTTAATTATGCATAACCTGATTCAAATTTGATAAAGAATTTTTGAAAAAGCAAATGTTTTTAAAGAAATATAAAATAAACAATTAAAATTATCACTTTTATTTATTAATTAAAATTAGCAGCCATGAAAAAAATGATTAGTTTAATTCTCTTAGTAGTAGTTTTTAGTTTTGCCGCAACGGCAGAAAATGTAATCAGAAAAGGGGAAACCCATAGCGCTCTGGGCGAGTACACAATCGAAAAAGCAGATGAATTCATTGTGGTAAACGGAATGGAATTGCAGACATACATGATTTCCTATGAAAATTCGGATAAGTCAATCCGGGTAGCAGTTGACAAGGATAAAAAAGGAAAAATAAAGAACTTCCTGGTGGTAGGAGACGATCTTTCTTTGCAATACAAATGTCAGGCTTCCTATTTTGGAGTAGCACAGCTTGATGACAAATATAAGGAGGCCGGGATTGATTCTTCTACTGAAGAGTTGAATCTGGTGGAATATTATCATCAAAAGGTTTTAACCAGAGCAAACCCCACTGACAGGGATTGTCTGGGTCTGATCGCCTGTTATTATCCGAAGCTCGTTACAAATTATGAAATTGCCTTTGCAGCAAAATAGAAACATTCAAATGAAATTCGAGGGGTTGCCAGGTGGCAGCCCCTTTTTTTATATCAAATCTTTTTCCTCAAGGAAGCTTGACATTTCATTCCTGATACTCCGGGCTTTTTCGGCAGCAACACTCGCAAAATCTCTACTTTTATCAGCAAAAATGATTCCCCGTGATGAGTTCACCAGCAATCCGCATTGTTCATTCATTCCATATTCAGCAACTTCCTGCAGGCTCCCGCCTTGTGCGCCCACACCGGGAACAAGCAAAAAATGCTTTGGAATGATTTTCCTGAGATCGGCAAGCATTTCAGCTCTTGTAGCTCCGGCAACAAACATCATGGAATCTTCCGAGCCCCATTCTATCCCTTTTTTCAAGACCTTTTCAAATAATCGATCCCCTGTACCCCGGTCTTTGATAAACTGAAAATCATCAGCCCCTTTATTCGAGGTAAGAGCCAGCATGATCACCCATTTCCCATCGTATTCGAGAAAAGGGCTGACAGAATCTACTCCCATATAAGGAGCCACCGTTATGGCATCAAAATCCATGGTTTCAAAAAAAGCTTTTGCATACATTTTTGAGGTATTTCCTATGTCTCCCCGTTTGGCATCGGCAATAACAAACAATCCAGGATCCGTTTTCCTCAGGTAATTCAAAGTCTTCTGCAAAGATTCCCAGCCGTTTACTCCAGATGACTCATAAAATGCAATATTGGGTTTGTATGCTACAGCAAATTTATACGTGGCGTCAATGATCTGTTTGTTAAATTCAAAAACCGGATCATCATAAGAATTCAGATGTTCCGGAAGTTTTGCCGGATCAGAATCCAGTCCAATGCAAAGAAAACTTTTTTTTTGTTGTATTTTCAGGAATAATTCAGAAGAAGTCATAAGTAAATAACATTTTATTTGTTTTAACTAGGTAAAGATGGTGATTTTATTTGAAAGACAGAAAATGAAAATGATAGGTAAGGCCACGCGATAGGAATCGCGTGGCAGC
>JANTGF010000047.1 GCA_024763075.1 Bacteroidales bacterium
GAAAATGATTAAAACAAGTTCATGGGAGAACGGAGTGGTTACATCTGTTCTTAAATTTTTAGTTAATTTGTAACCAAGTAATTAAAAATTTTAAACACATGAAAAAGAATATCTCTGTTATTATATTTGGTTGTTTGCTCCTGATCTCTGCTTGTACAGGTGGCAATAAAAAATCGTCTGAAATGAAAAGTGAAAATAATTTAACAGGGGAAAGTGCTCAAATTAAAATTCTGACTCTTGACCCGGGACATTTCCATGCGGCCCTGGTGCAAAAATCCATGTATCCGGAGGTGAGCCCTGTGGTACATGTGTATGCTCCGAAAGGGCCGGATGTTGAGGCTTACCTGAAAATGGTTCTGGGCTTCAATACACGCAGTGAAGATCCGACTACCTGGGAGGAGAATGTGTATCAGGGGGAAGATTATCTGGAAAAAATGATTGATGATAAAGCAGGGAACCTGGTGGTTATTTCTGGAAATAATGCAAAAAAAACAGAGTATATTACGAAATCGGTAAAAGCTGGACTGAATGTTCTTGCAGATAAACCGATGGTGATAGATCCGAAAAACTTTTCTGAACTCGAAGAAGCCTTTAAAGATGCAGGCGACAAGGGAGTCTTGCTTTATGATATAATGACAGAACGGTACGAGATAACCACTATTTTACAACGTGAATTATCGCAGATACCTGAAATATTTGGTGAATTGCAGAAGGGTACGGTTGAAAATCCTGCAATTTCACAGGAAAGCATCCATCGATTTTCAAAAATAGTAGCCGGTAAACCTTTAATCCGTCCGTCCTGGTTTTTTGATGTAAATCAACAGGGAGAGGGAATTGTGGATGTTACAACACATCTGGTGGACCTGATACAATGGGAGGCCTTCCCAGGAAAGGTTATTCAAAGGGAAAATGTTCAGATTGAAAAAGCACGGCACTGGACAACAGATCTTTCACTTGCTCAGTTTTCTAAAGTTACTGGATTAGATAAGTTTCCGGATTACCTGGGAAAATACATAGATAATGGTCTTTTAAAAGTTTACAGTAACGGTGAAATTAACTACACGATCAATGGTTTTTCGGCAAAAGTTTCGGTAATCTGGAATTATGATACTCCAAAAGGAGGAGATACGCATTATAGCATTATGCGAGGAACAAAGTGTAACCTGGTTATCAGGCAGCAGGAAGCACAGCAATTTAAACCTGTATTATATATTGAGCCGGCATCTGGAACGGATGTGAATGGTTTTGGGAGAAAACTGAAGGAAGCTGTAAATGGGAGACTGGCAGCTAAATATCCCGGAATTAAACTGGTTGAACAATCCACAGATAAATGGAGTCTGGAAATCCCCGAAAAATATAAACTGGGTCATGAAGCTCATTTCAGGCAGGTAACCGAGGCATTTATTGAGTATTTGAAAAAGGGAAATTTGCCGGAATGGGAAGTTCCGAATATGATCACAAAGTATTACATTACTACAAAAGCCTTAGAGCTTGCCAGGAAACATTAGTAGGTTCAAAGCCTTGCAGAAAATCATAAATAATAAAAAATAAGTGACTCGTCCTGATTTCTGTTTACTTTTTTTTGTAAACCTATTTCAGGACGAGATACTTCAAACCCCCTTCAACCTTCAACCTTCAACCTTCAACCTTCATCCTTCTGCCTTCCAGGTAATCTTTTATTTTCTCCTTTTGGAATTTTACTTCACCGCTTACAAAAAGAAAGTTCTGTTTCCCTTTCCTGATATTTCCATATTTTAAGAAACTTGTCCATATATGGTCCACATACCAGTCTGGAAATGAACCCCAGCGCATATCTGTAATTTTTCTTTTTCTGAAAAGTTCTTCTGGTATTTCAACAAAAATTTTACGGTCAAACATGGCTGTTATTTCCGGACGGTAAAAAACAAGCAATCCTTCGGCAATAGCCATATCATATTCTTTTATTGTCTGCTTTAAAGCATTATGAAAACGTTTCCAATCGATGGATTCCGGACATTCCCAGTCAATTTCTCCTTTAATCCTGGGAATTTCATCTTCCGAAATTACAAAATCATCCTGACACAGAATTTTTGTTTTTCTGTCAGGATACAAATCTTTTATGAATGCAGACAGTAAAGTCTTTCCCGATCTGCTTACGCCTCCTATTCCTATGATCATAATAATTCGGTTAACCGGAGATAAAAATACAAATAAAAGATTATTTAATATTTTTTAACACCAGGGAAATCATAAATAGTTTATTTTTATACCTTTATACTTTTATACCTTAATGTAGAATACTGTTTTTCTGAATAAAATTTTTATTATTGAATTGAATATTGTAATCGACATAGGAAACAGTTTTATTAAAACAGCGGTTTTTGATAAAGACGATCTGATTCATCAGGAGCAATTTCCGCCCGGACAATTCAATACACTTGAGAGTATTCTTATAGAATATCCTTCCATTAACAATGGAATTGTTTCTGTGGTTGGGAGTCCTGAAAAAAGAATAAATACAATTCTTCAGACTGGATTAAAAAAGGTTTTATTTCTGAATGAAAATACTCCCGTTCCGGTTATAAATTTATATGAAACCAGGGATACACTTGGAAAAGACAGGCTTGCAGCCGTAGTTGGGGCAAATTATTTGTTCCCTGGGGAAAATATACTGGTAATTGATGCAGGAACTGCAATAACCTATGATTTTATCAATTCTCAGGGACAATATGAAGGAGGCAGTATATCTCCCGGGCTTAATACGAGGTTCAGAGCATTGCATGAGTTTACAAATAACCTGCCTTTTCTTTTACCTCGTGATGAATTTGGTTTTCCGGCAAGGACTACTGAAGATTCAATTATTACGGGGGTTCAACTTGGAATGATAAAGGAAATAGAAGGGATTATTGACCTTCATCGGAAACAATATCCTGTGTTAAAAATAGTTTTAACGGGAGGAGATGCTATTTTTTTTGATAAAAACTTAAAAAATACCATCTTTGTGGACTTAAATCTTGTAGAGCGGGGACTGAATCGAATCCTAACATATGATGCAGAAAATAAATAGATCACTTTTCATACTTATAATACTCTTAACCAGTACCTTTACAGTGTTAGGTCAAACTTTTAATTCACCCTATTCTACTTTTGGTTTAGGTGACCTGACATTCAAAGGATTTGCCCGAAACCAGGCGATGGGTGGAATATCTCTGGGTATGCGTAATAATAAAACCATTGATTTTTCCAATCCGGCTTCCTATACTATCCGGGATTCACTATCACTCGTTTTTGATATCGGAGCAAATGGAAAAGTTTCCAGAATTTCAAGCTCGGAGGGTGAAAATACTCCATTCGACATTAATTTCAGCCATTTGGCTTTCAGTTTTCCAGTCTCAAGAAAACTTTCTTTTGGAGCAGGTTTGGTTCCCTATACACTAAGCAATTACAATTTTCTCTTTCGGGTGGATGAAAATGATCCGGTTTTTGATCCTGAAGTGGGTGATCTGGACTTTTTGTTTAAAGGAGAGGGCGGTCTAAGCCAGATTTTTTTTGGTTTGGGATATGAAATTACTAAAAATCTGTCTTTTGGTGTTAATGCAAATTATACATTTGGTGATATCAAACGGATTCAAACGGTTACCCTCCTGAATGTTCCTTATGCACATCATCCTAAGATTGACATCCAGCAAATTGTGAGTGGATTCACCTTTAATTTTGGCTTGCAGTATGCAGCACATTTAAAGAAGGATCTTGAGTTAGTACTGGGTGCAACCTATGCTTTACAGGGAAATCTTAACCAAAAAACAGAGTTTTTTGCCAGTAATATTTTAATTAATCCCAATGGTGGACAGGCAGTTGATACCCTAAGTATATGGGAAACCGGCAAAGAAAAGAAACAATTTCCTTCGGGGATGGGTTTTGGTTTTACCATTAATAAAGCAGATAAGATAATTTTTGGGGTTGACTATAAAAGAACCAACTGGAAAAATTCCAATATTATGGGTCTGGACTCTCTGGAGAACAGCCAGTCTTTTTTACTGGGTGCTGAATATACCCCTAATCCAAGGGAGCTAAAAGCCTATCTTCCAAGGATACATTTCAGAGCCGGTGCCTATTATACTAACTCCTTTTTGAAAATTGAGGATTATCGGATAAATGATTTTGGCATAACTTTTGGAGTAGGTTTCCCGATAGGATTTAGCAGATCATCGTTTAATATTGTTTTCGACTATGGGAAAAGGGGAACTACAAACGATAATTTAATACTTGAAAATCACGGAAGTGTTATGATTAGCTTATCTTTGTATGATTTTTGGTTTATGAAACGTAAATTTGATTAATAATAAAACCGTTAAAAAATGAAAGCCGTAAAAATTACTCTTACAATTGCCCTGTTTTTTTCAACAGCCTTTTTAGGTCTGGCTCAGAAAGGGGTAGAAGATGGATCAAAATTTGGCCATGGTGAAGACTCAATAAGGTGTGTCAGAAATTACTCATTGTATCGTGAGTATTACAAACAGAAGAATTACAATGATGCTTTGCCTTACTGGAGGGTTGTTTTTGCAGAATGCCCCAGAGCCACAAAATCTATTTATCTGAATGGCGCTGCCATGTATAAGTTTCATATAATACAGGCAGAGAAAAATTCTCATGAAGCTAAGAATCTGTACATTGATACTTTAATGCAGATTTACGACCAGCGGGTTAAATGGTATCCGAAAGATAAGGCCAAAGTTTTGGGATATAAGGCGACCGACCTATTACGATTTAAGAAAGATGACATGGAAGGTATTAAGGAATCTTATAAATTTAGTAAAGAAGCATTCAACCAATATGGCGAAAAAGCTCCCAAATCTGTCATTGTTACATTTATGACAACAACCTTGTTATTATTTGAAAAAAATGAAATTCCTGAAAATGAAGTGGTCGAAAATTATGCCAAGACTATGGAGGTGATGGACAAGCAAGTAAAACAAAATCCTGATGATGAGGATCTTGCAAACGTTCAGGAAGCGATTCAGGCTAATTTTGCAAACAGTGGAGCTGCTTCCTGCGAATCCTTGATACAGTTGTTTACCCCACAATTGAAAGAAAATCCAGAAGATATTGAAGTTCTGAAAAAGATAAGTTACTGGCTTAATCAGACAGGTTGTACAGAATCTGATCTTTATATGGAAACAACCATTGCATTAAATAAAATTGAACCTACACCCACACTTGCATACCATATTGCTAAATTATACAACACCCGTGGGCAATATAAAGATGCAGTAAAATTTTATGAACAGGCAATTGCAGGAGAAGAGGATGGAGCTACAAAAGCTAAGTTCCTTGTTGAACTGGGTTATATCATTCAAAGTGAATACGGAGATTTAAAGCTTGCGAAGAAATATGCTCTGGAAGCCATGAAGGCTGATCCGGAATCCGGTCAACCCAATGTTCTGCTTGGTAATATTTATGCTGCTGTTAAAGACTTTGGTGAAGACGAGTTGGCACATAAAGCCGTTTACTGGGTAGCTGTTGATCAGTATAAAACGGCTGTCAGGAAAGAACCGGAACTTGCGAATGTAGTGAATAAAAAAATCCAGGCTTATTCTAAATATTTTCCTGATACAGAAACCATATTCTTTTATGGATACAAAGCAGGAGATACTTATCATTTGGGAGACTGGATAAATACAGATACTAAAATAAGAACCAGAAAATAATTTATTGAAATCTTATTATCAGAAAATAGTTTTAAAAAGCACTATAATCCCATTACTTGGGATGCTGGTGCTTTTTTCCTGTAAAAAAAATAGTATTCAGGAGGTAAATATCCTTACCAAAACAGATACTATGGCAATGCAATCTGTATGGGATATCGAAACAGTTTATACGGATTCCGGTAAAGTTAAGATCAGGATTTCGGCACCTCTCGTACAAAGATTTGAAGCAGAGGAAGATGGAAATAATGAAACACTTTTCCCTAAAGGGATGAAAGTGACCTTTTACGGCCCTGAAGGTCAGGTTAAGTCATGGTTAAGTTCAAAATATGCTATTTACCATGAATCCAACCATCTCTGGGAAGCGTCTGATAGTGTAGTTGCTGTTAATGAAGAAGGAAAGACCCTGAATACTGAACTCCTTTTCTGGGATGAAAAGAAGCAAATTATTTATTCTGATAAATTTGTCAAAATCACCACAGATAAAGAAGTCATCTATGGAGATGGGTTTGAAGCGGATCAATCTTTTACCTATTGGGAGATTACAAATGTAAAAGGGACCATTTACCACGATACGGAGTGATAATCTTGAAATTTATCCCTGTTTGGATATTAAAAAGGGCTGGGTTTGCTAAATTTGTTAAATCAAGAACATTTGAATAATAAAAAAAATAAGCTTCCACGATTCCAGGTTTTTATGGAATATACCTGGTTATTCATTGGTATCCTGAGCTTTGCAACATGGCTGTACTCATCCATCCGGGAGGGCCTGAAAAACCATTATATGCTTCTGATTATATCCCTTGCTTCATTTGCTATGTTTTTTTTCAGGAAATATCTAAGAAAACAGTACGTTTCTTCCAAAGACAGGGGTGAAAAAGAAAATTAGCAAATTATTTTAATAAATTAGCCCCAAATTAACGAACCCATATGGGAACATATCTTGTTATAATTACCGGTTCGATTTTGTTTTCTGCATTTTTTTCAGGAATGGAGATAGCTTTTATTGCTTCAAACAAGCTTAAACTGGAAATTGATAAGAAGCAAAATACTATTTCAACAAGGGTTTTGTCAGTCTTTACAAAAAATCCAGGTCAGTATATCGTTACTATGCTCATTGGTAATAATATTGCCCTGGTTGTATATGGTATTGTAATGGCAATTGTTTTGCAACCTTTTTTGATGACTTTTGTTCATTCTGATACTACCCTTTTAATTCTGCAAACAGCAATCTCAACCCTGATTATTCTCTTTACAGCTGAGTTTCTGCCAAAAGTTGTTTTCAGATTACATGCCAATGGATTTTTGAAAATATTCAGTTTTCCGGTATATGTTTTTTACCTTTTATTTTATCCGGTCAGCAGGTTTACCATTGCCGTTTCTCACTTTATCCTCCGAATTTTTACAGGCTTGAAAATGGATTCAGAATCAGATGATCTGGTCTTTGGAAAACCTGATCTTGATCAGCTTGTTAGTGAAACAAATGAGCTTTCTGAGCATCACAAAGAGAAAGACCATGATATTAAAATCTTTCAAAATGCCCTGGATTTTTCCAATGTTAAATTAAGGGAATGTATGGTTCCGAGAACCGAACTGGTTGCTCTTGACAAGAACTCAAACCCCGAGGAACTCAGAACTGCTTTCATCGAAACAGGCTTATCAAAAATTCTTATTTTTAACGAAACCATTGACAATATTATTGGGTACGTAAATTTAAAGGATCTTTTTGATGAAGCCGACAGTATCATGGATTTTATAGTACCCTTACCCATTGTTCCGGAGTCAATGCCTGCCAATAAACTGCTCAAAACATTTGTGGATGAAAAGAAGAGTATTGCACTTGTTGTCGATGAATTTGGTGGCACTTCGGGTATTGTTACCATTGAGGATATTCTTGAGGAAATCTTCGGAGAAATTGAAGATGAGCATGATACATCTGAATTGGTTGAGAAACAGGTAAATGAAAATGAGTATATTTTTTCCGCAAGGCTGGAAATCGACTATCTGAATGAAAAATATCATCTTGATTTGCCGGAAGATGATGAGTATGAAACACTTGCCGGTTATATCTATCACTTCTACGAAAGTATTCCCAAATTAAATGAGAGGATAAATACGGGAGGCTTCGAATTTAAAATTCTTAAAGTAAGTGAAACACGTATTGAAATTGTTCAGCTGATCGTTCTGAATAAGTAAGATGCTTGCTTTTTGAGGATAATAACTTAATTTTTAAATATTCTGTATTACAGAGAGTTTGTCAGGTACAACTCATAATATTTTTACCTTATTCAGAATTTTATTCATTCTTTGATCTTCTTATTGTATACAGGTAAAATAAACCCTGAAAAAATCTGAATATTTTGGGTCCGAACTTCATATTTTTTTTATATTTGCACCCTGATTTTTAGAGCATAAACATATAAATTATATTTCATGGCTACATTACAGACCATTCGGGATAAAGCAGGAGTTTTAGTAGCAGCTATTATAGGTATAGCCATTCTTGCATTTGTTTTAGGAGACTTTCTTGGTGGGAAAGGCGGCGGAGGTTTACGAAATAAGAAAAGACTGGAGATAGGTGAAATTGCAGGAAATTCAATTTCTTATATTGATTTTGACAGAAAAGTAAATAACCTTACAGAAATCTATAAACTTTCGGGACAGCAGGTAACGGATGAGGCTACCATTACAAGTATTCAGCAACAAACATGGGACCAGATGGTTCGCGACATGGTTATGTCAAAAGAATACGAAAAGCTTGGTCTTAATGTTAGCGGAGATGAGCTGTTTGATATGGTTCAGGGAGAAAATCCTCATGCATATGTCAGGCAGATTTTTACAGATCAGAATACAGGTTATTTTGACCGTGGAGCATTGATTCGTTTCCTGAAAAATATAGAAAATGATGAAACCGGTAACCAGCGAAAATACTGGATGTTTCTTGAGAATCAGATAGATGATGAAAGAATGTTTACCAAATACTTAAACCTGGTGAGGAAAGGATTGAACGTTACATCGTTTCAGGCCGAACAAAACTATGAACAGAATTCAAAAGTAGTAGACTTTAAGTATCTGATGAAACGTTATACATCTGTTTCTGACTCTTCGGTAACGGTTTCTGAAGCAGATATTAAATCTTATTACGATGAACATAAAGAAAGTTACAGGCAAACTGCATCACGGAGTATTGAATATGTTGCTTTTGATGTGAATCCTTCACAAAGTGATATAAAAGAAGCTGAAGACTGGATCAATCATATCAAACCTGATTTTGAACAGGAAACTAATACAGAACAGTTTGTAAATGCAAACTCTGACATACCTTTTGATCCAAAAAACTATAAGGACGGGGAACTTCCTGAACTTATTAATGATTTTATGTTTAGTAATCCGGTGGGGTCGGTTTACGGGCCCTATTTTGAAAATGAAACTTACAAGCTTGCAAAACTGGCAGCAGTTAACAATATTCCTGACTCGGTTCATGCAAGGCATATTCTTGTTTCCCCTGGTCCGGAAAGAAGCCCTGAAAGAGCAAAACAAATCGCAGACAGTCTGGTTGCACTGATAAATTCAGGTACTGATTTTGCACTTTTAGCTACCATGAATTCAGATGATAAGGGAAGTGCCCAGCTGGGTGGTGACCTGGGCTGGTTTAAAGAAGGAGCAATGGTAAGACCATTTAGTGATGCTTGTTTCTATGGAAACAAAGGAGATGTTACTCTTGTGGAATCTCAGTTCGGTTATCATATTATAAATATTATTGATCAGGGAAAGAAAACAAAAAAAGTTCAGGTAGGTATTCTGGCCAGACAAATACAACCCAGTTCCACAACCTTCCAGAATGTATATTCCCAGGCCAGTAAGTTTGCCGGGACAAATAATACCTATGAGAAATTTATTGCGGCCATCGAAAAGGAGGGGCTTAATAAAAGGGTTGCGAATGATCTCAAGGAAAATGACCGGCAAATACCCGGATTGGAATCTCCGAGACTTCTTGTTATGGCTGTTTATAGTACCGATAAGGATCATATTGTACTTGACCGGAATGATCAGGCAGTATTTGAATTGGGTAATAAATATGTTGTTGCTTATGTTACTGAGGTAAAAGAGGATGGGATTGCACCCTTGGAGCAGGTAAGGGAAGATGTTGAATTAAATGCAAGAAAAAAGAAAAAGGCGGAGACCATAATAAAGTCAATCAATGAAAAAATTGCCGCTGCCGGCACAATAGAATCACTTGGAGAGGCAGTTGGTGCAGAAGTACAGAGTGCAAGCGGCATTAGTTTTAGTTCATTCTCAATTCCGGGGGCTGGCATTGAACCGGCTGTAATTGGAAGCGTTGTTGCTATACCTGAGAACAAAATCTCCAGTCCGGTTGAAGGCGTAAACGGAGTATATGTACTAATGGTAACATCCGTTACTAAAAAGGAAGATGACACACCTGAATCAGAAAAGAAAGCTTTGGAAACAATTTACCTGAGCAGAGTAAATTACGATACATATAATGCTCTCCTGGAAAAAGCAGATGTAAAAGACAAAAGATCTAAATTTTATTAGAGATTCAGGCTGTTGAATTGAAATGAATTTTGGAAGAATCCTGCTGAGAATCGGGGTTCTTTTTTTTGGAACGGTTTTTGGAAGATAGGTTTTTCAAAAACTAAGAACATTTTAAATGAGGCATGTTAATTTGAATATTAATCAGACTTTTATTCGAAAAAGGATACTCAATAATATTTTTCTGATATTTGGCCTGTTTTCTGTACTTGGAAATTCTGTTATAGGACAGGGAGTCAATCATTGGGAAACAGTTTTTTACTCTAATACCACATATCGGTATTTTACCAGTGCTGAGGGTACACCTGCTACAGATTGGAGGTCTCCCGGTTTTAATGACCTTGCCTGGCGGTCAGGAAAGGGGAGTATAGGTTACGGTGATGGGGATGATAATACGGTAATTGAAAAGTGCATTGCCTTATTTATGAGAACAGAATTCAGTATTACTGATACCTCTGTAATTCTTGATGGTATACTGCATGTGGATTACGATGATGCTTTTGTGGCTTATTTGAATGGTGTGGAAATTGCACGTTCACAGGGACTGAGTGGAGATTATCCATCAGCTGATCAACTTTCCACAGTGAACCATGAGGCCTCTATGTATTCAGGAGGATTACCTGAGGCCTTTTTTCCGGATCGGGTAAAATTAAAAAGCCTTTTAAAAATCGGGAAGAATGTCCTGGCTGTTCAGATCCATAATTCAAGTCCGGGGTCGTCTGATATGACTTCAAATATTTTCTTTTCAGTTGGCCTTACTACTCAGGAACAGCAATATTCTTTAACTCCACCCTGGTTTTATCTTCCTTTTGTTTTCAGGGGCTCAACCTTACCCCTATTAATTATTAACACAGATGGAAAACCAATCCCGGATGAACCAAAAATAGATGCATCAATGAAGATTATCTATAATGGAACAGGTGTTACCAATCATCCCGATGATAGTGCAAATGTTTACAACGGAAAGATTGGCATTGAGATTCGCGGAGCCTCTTCCAGTGGCTATCCGCAAAAACCATATTCTCTGGAAACCCGTGATTCTCTGGGTGAAAACAATAATGTGTCAATTCTTGGAATGCCAAAAGAAAATGACTGGGTTCTTCTTTCGCATTATAATGAAAAAACCTTCATGAGGAATTTGATCTCTTATCACCTCTTTGCTAAAATGGGTCATTATGCTACCCGTGCCCGTTTGGTTGATGTAATTCTGAATGGACGGTATGACGGTATCTATTTATTAGGTGAAAAAGTAAAACGGGATCAAAACCGGATTGATATTGCACCTATGATGCCTGATGCAAGTACCGGGGCAGCTCTTACGGGTGGATATATTTTTAAGGTTGATTATGCATACTCGAATGATAGTTGGCTATCTGCATATTCTCCTGTTGACCATCCGGATTATGATACACGTTTTGTTTATTATTATCCAAAATGGTATTTGATCAGTGATGCACAAAAAACATATCTGCAGGGGCATGTTAATGCTTTCCAGAAAGCCATGCATCAACCCGATTTTGCTGATACCTATCAGAATTACATTGATGTGTTGTCGTTTATTGATTATTTTATTGTCAGTGAAGTGTCACGTAATGTTGATGGATATAAGAAAAGCCGTTATTTTTTCAAGGATAGGGATGACAGGGGAGGTCTGATCCATGCTGGTCCGGTCTGGGACTTTGATTGGGCGTGGAAAAATATTTATGACTGTTCCTTACTCCGGAATACAACGGGCGCCGGATGGGCATACAGAGTAAACGATTGCCGCAGGACTTATACTCCCGGTTGGTATGTACGCCTGCTAGAAGATCCTGCCTTTGCCGATATGGTAAATTGCAGATATTTTTACCTGAGGGAGAACATCCTGTCCATGGACAATATTAATGCATTTATTGATTCGGTATATCAGGTAGTTGATGCTGCACAGGAAAATCATTATCAAAGGTGGAAAATTCTTGGGATTAAAACCGGTGCGCCGGAAATTGAACCACCGGCACAAACCTATGATGAAGAAGTAGCCAGACTGAGAAACTGGATTCAAATCCGTCTCAACTGGCTGGATGCAAATATGCCGGGAACAAATCAGAATTGCGGGCTTATCAATGCGAAAAAGGATGCGGGTCAGATCATTTTCAGGATATATCCGAATCCGGCCAGTTCTGATCTGTATATTGAATCGGATGAGCCGATTGATCGCATACAACTTTATGATATGACAGGGAAAGTTGTAATTTCTGTTAATACCGGAAATTCATACTCCTGGCATCTTAACCTGGGTGGTTTCAGGTCAGGATTGTATTTTGTAAAAACATTTATGAATGACAATCAGTGGATTGTCAGGAAGATAATGATAGAATAGCAGGCTTATTAAAAAAACTCCTTACGGTAAAGATCTTTGGTAAAACCATATCTCCCGGACTTTCCCAATCTATTCCTTATGCATTTTAAATGGTAATACTTTTTATAATGCATTCATATTTTGTTGAATATGTGTTTTTCAGCAAACCCTAATCAACATTATCATGCAGATAAGAATTATCCGAACTTAGCTTTGTACCGTTCTCTTCATCTTCAAAAAGTGAATATTTTGAGACTTTTCGAATAGATGAGTAGCCGGGTTTGTTTATTTTACGGTTTTTTCTTATGTATGCAGGTTGACTTTCCAGCTCTTCTATTTCGTCTTTTTTATCTTTCTCAAGATACCCCTGATCCTTAAGATAATTCTGATGTTCCTTGATTTTACGGATACGCTCTGATGTTTTTTGCGGATCAATATCCGGCTCCATTTCAAAAGTTCCGGGATTTGAATTCTCCTGAGTAGTGTCCGGACTGTCGGTAATACTAAAATCAATGGTTCTCTGGGAGTTATCAAGCTCTTTTACGGTAAATTCACTCATTTCAATGTCTTTTGTTTCAATGCCTGAATTTACGATGGAAGCGTCCTGTTCCGATTCCTCCAGGCTTATCTTTTGCAGAGACCGGGGCGTCATGTATAATTCCGGAATGGAACTTGTTTCAAACCCGGTTGCAATAACTGTAATTGAGACTTTATCCCCCAGGCTTTCATCCTGACAGGTTCCCCAGATGATTAGCACATCATCCACTACTGTGGAATTTATATAATCGGTTATTTCTCCCACTTCATCCATACTGATCTCATTGGCTCCGGAGGAAATATTCAATAAAATGCTTTTTGCACCGGTAATGTCATTAGAATTCAGCAGGGGTGAAGATACAGCAGCTTCAATAGCTTTTGTGGCCCGTTCTTCTCCTTCCGCCTCACCGGCACCCATCATAGCAACACCTGAATCGGCCATAACTGTTTCCACATCAGCAAAATCAACATTTATATATCCATGAACTGTTATGATCTCCGCTATTCCCTTTGCTGCTTTTGTTAAAACATCATCGGCTATTCCAAAAGCTTCTGACAACCTCAGGTCGCCATATATCTCCCTGAGTTTTTCATTATTGATAACCAGCAGAGAATCCACGTTATTTTGTAGTTCATTGATGCCATCCACAGCCTGCATGATTCTTTTTCTTCCCTCAAACTTAAAAGGGATCGTGACAATGGCAACGGTAAGGATGCCTTCATCTTTACATGCTTTGGCAATAACCGGGGCCGCCCCTGTACCGGTTCCACCACCCATGCCGGCAGTAATAAAGACCATTTTGGTATTTGGGGAGATCACTGCCATTACATCATCAATATTTTCCAGGGCCGACTGCTTGCCAACCTCCGGCTTGTTTCCGGCCCCTCTCCCTTCCGTTATTGACTCTCCGATCTGGACTTTTACAGAGACGGGACTGTTCTCAAGGGCTTGTGCATCTGTATTACAAACCAAAAAATTTACATCTTTAATCCCCTGGTTAAACATGTGGTTTACTGCGTTACTTCCACCTCCGCCGACGCCGATTACTTTAATAATAGACGACCTTTCAACAGGTAAATCAAAATTCATAAGTTCTTCAGCCATGATATTGTATTTTAGTTAAGGTTTAATTGCTTTGTTATAAGAAATTTTTATTTGTGGCTTATTCCATTTTCATACCATCTTCAGAGAATATCTCATTCAGGGTATTTTTAAATTTATCAAATATTTTTCTCTTCTTAAAGGTTTCCTTTACCGGTTCGTTTTCGTCAAATTCAGCTTTTTCTTCAATTTCAAAAACTACCTCCGGAGCATTTTCGACTAATTCTTTGTTATTGTTTTTGAGATATTCAAAGCCTTTTAGCACCAGACCGATACTTGTGGAAAACATAGGTTGAATAATTTCTTCATCTGCTTCACCTGCCAGATGTAGTCCGGGTAAACCAACCCGCACATCCATTCCGGTCCTGAACTTTACCAGTTGTGGCAAATGTTTTAATAAGGAGCCTCCCCCGGTAAGTACGATACCTGCTGCAAGTTTATCGTAATAGCCTGAGTTTTGTATCTCAAAGGTAACTGCATCAATGATTTCTTCCATTCTTGATTGAATGATGTATGCCAGGTTTTTAAATGAGATCTCTTTGGGTTCACGCCCGCTGATACCCGGTATGGTAACAACTTTGTCCTCCGGAGCAATGTCACCCAGCGCTGATCCAAACTGAGTTTTCAGGGATTCGGCCTGCCGGTTCAGAATTGCACAGCCTTCTTTAATATCATTGGTAACAACATTTCCTCCAAATGGGATTACAGCTGTATGGCGGATGGTATTGTCGTAATAAACTGCTACATCGGTAGTCCCACCGCCAATATCCACCAGTGCAACCCCGGCTTCTTTCTCATCATCCGTTAAAACAGCCTCGGCTGAGGCCAGAGGTTCCAGCACCAGCTCATTGATATTTAATCCTACCCGGTTTACACATTTTTCAATGTTCCGGGCTGAAGCTACCCTGCCGATTACAATGTGAAAATTACCTTCTAAACGGCGGCCCGACATTCCCACGGGATTTTTTACCCCTGTTTCATGATCCACGATAAAGCTCTGAGGCAAAACATGGATAATTTCTTCTCCCACGTCAATGGGGATACGTTCCATGTCTTTTATCAGACGCTGGATGTCTTCCCTTGTAATTTCGTCTTCATCTGACTCCCTGTTTATGTACCCCCGGTTCCGTATGCTCTTAATATGTTGTCCGGCGATTCCGACAAAAACTTCAGAAAAATTCATTCCTGAAGCTTTTTTAACTTCTTCAATAGTTGATTTGATCGCATTTACGGTTTCTTCAATATTCTGAACAACACCCCTCTTTACACCGCGGGAAGGCGCTTTACTCAGGGATAGAACTTCAAGTTTACCACTTTCATTTTTTTTGCCAAGAATTGAAACGATTTTTGTAGTTCCAATGTCAATAGCTGCAACAATTTGATTCTGTTTGTTCATAACAAAAATTTTATCCGGTTAGTTTATTATGTTTTTATTTTATTCAGGTTAATAACTTTTTCTTTTTGTGCAAACAACCTGGTTTGTAAATTTTAAATTTATTTTTGAATAGGTATTCCACCCTTCATTTTTTAAACCCTGATCGTAAAGCGCATATAATTTCTTAAATTTTCTTTCATATCTGCTAATATCTCCGAAAACGATAGTATGACTTCCAACTCTTGGGATAAAGGTGAATTCTCTGTTTTTATTTACATAGACCTGTTCAATCTGTGCCTGCCAGAAAGGATCATTATTTATGAATTTCGCCAGTTGGAAGATATCCCCAAGAGTTGCCTTAACTTTCTTATCAGGAGTTTCAGAAATACTTTTTCCTACTTTTATTCCGGACAGGTTCCATCCGTTAACGATGAGGATTCTGGCAGTATAATATGGGCTCACAGGCATTATATATCCTTCACTGTCAATGTAATATCCGGAGCCCTTATAGGTCAGTATACGGGCAAGAGGCTCGCGCTGATTGATCCGGATGTTTAATACTCCGTTCATGGTTTTAAATGCTTCAACCTTTTTCACAAAAGGAACTTCTCCCAGGAAAGCTTCCACTTCATCTGTTCTGACCTCTTCCAGTGGCTTCCCCAGAAGTTTTGGGTCAATGCTGGTAACCATGGTGTAAATTTCCTGATTTGTTATAAAATAGTTTGAAGCCGAATCCTGAATTTCTACAAGAATGCGCTGACACGGTACCTTCTCAATTTTGCTTTCAACCATACTTAAAACAATTACCATATACATGATAATTACTCCCCACAACAGTATATTCCTAAACTTCTTCATTGCTTTAACTCTGTGTGCTTTTCAATTGTTTTTCAATGGGTTTCACCAGCTCAAAAATATCACCTGCACCAATGGTTAAAATCACTCCTTCTTTTAGTTTTCCCACTTCTTCCGGGATCTTTTCCCTGCTGATTATCTTTTTGTCTCTCAGGTCAACTGCTTTAAGAATTAATTGCGAAGACACTCCTTCTATTGGCTCTTCCCTTGCCGGATAGATATCCATCAGGATCAGTTTATCCAGTTTACTCAGACTTTTTGCAAAATCCTTGTACAAATCTCTTGTTCTGGAAAAAAGATGCGGCTGGAAAATGCCGGTGATCTTTTTTCCCGGGAAAAGGTCCCTGACTGAACTTATCAATGAATCCAGTTCTACCGGATGATGTGCATAATCATCAATATACACCAGTTTATCCGAGGTAAATCTTATGTCAAATCTTCGGCTGATCCCTGAAAAGTACAGCAATGCTTTCCGTATGATTTCATGAGATACTCCAAGAATCCAGGCAACACCAATGGCTGCAATCGCATTTTCAATATTTATCTTACCCGGGAACCGGAGTCTCACATCTTTAATTTCACCATCCGGCAACCGCACATCAAAAGCGTAAACTCCATTATCCAGTTGAACATTGGATGCATAAAAATCAGTTTTTCGGTTGGGAGAATAAGTGTATATTTTCAGATCTTCCCTTTCAGAAATATTAAGATTTACAGTGTCTTTAACGATGAGATGACCATTTTTTATGGTTTGTTGCGCAAACAATTCAAAAGATTCCTGCAAATGATTTCTATTTTCATAAATATCCAGGTGGTCAGGATCTATCGAAGATATAACTGAGATGAAGGGATGCAGGGTCAGAAAAGAACGATCAAATTCATCTGCTTCCATTACTGTGTATTCGCTATTTCCCAACAAAAGATTCGTTTGGTAATTCTTTGTAATCCCTCCGATAAATGCGGTGCAATCCAGGTCAGATTGTTTCATGATATGAGCGATCATTGCCGTTATTGTAGTTTTCCCGTGTGTTCCGGCAACGGCTATTGATTTTGATCTTTCCGATATCAATCCAA
Organism: Bacteroidales bacterium; assembly: GCA_024763075.1. GTDB lineage: Bacteria > Bacteroidota > Bacteroidia > Bacteroidales > VadinHA17 > JANTGF01. The sequence goes on from JANTGF010000047.1 coordinate 17,520, forward strand.
GTACGGAGGAACGTTTCAAAATGGTAAAGCCATTTTCTGAAAAGAAATTCCATTCCCTATGATTGGAGGGGATGGCTGGTGTGATGATAACAAGTATCTGATTTTTCTCTGGAACTAAACGGAAGGAATCCGGTATCCGGTCCGGGTTATCTTCAAAATGGATGCTGCAACCTTCCATGGAGAGTTTGTCGGTAATTCCGGTCGGTGTCCGGTCATATCCTGCTACCTCAAAGCCTCCGGCCAGAAAATACCTGGCCAGGGCACTCATTCCAATGCCTCCGATTCCTATAAAATAGACTCTATGTATATTGGACAGATCCATAAATCAGTTATCAGTAGTCAAGTATCAATTTTCAGTTAAAAGTTATTCTTTATCATCAACCATTTTAAAAATCTCTTCTGCAATTTTCTTTGCTGAATCTGGTACAGCAAGGCTGGTTATATTTCCGGCCAGTTCTTCTTTTTTCTTATTGTCTTCCATAAGATTGAGTGCAACCCTGAGTAAATTTTCCTCTGCTTCCTTATCCTTCACCAGCAATGCTGCATTGCTGTTTACCAGTGTCATGGCATTTTTTGTCTGGTGGTCTTCCGCAACATTTGGTGACGGAACAAGTACACAGGGTTTGGCAGCCAGGCATAGTTCCGAGATGGTACCGGCTCCTGCCCTTGAAATAACCACATCAGCCACAGCATATGCCAGGTCCATCTTTGGAATGAAATCTTTCAGTATTATATTTCCGGGCTTATCTTCACTCCAGAGTCTTTTTGCTTCATCAAAATAGATCTTTCCGCATTGCCAGAGTACCTGTACATCCCTTTGTATCAGATTCGGGAAGTAGTTCATAACTGCTCTGTTTATTGTTCTGGCACCCAGGCTTCCACCCAGTATTAATAAGGTCTTTTTTGAGTTGTCCAGTCCGAAATACCGGATGCCTTCATTTCTTTTCTCACTGAGATTTTCGAAATTAATCCTGACGGGATTCCCTGTAAACAGTATTTTTTCTGCCGGAAAATATTTTTCCATCCCCGGATAGGCCACAAATATCCTTGATGCTTTCCCTGCGAGTAATTTATTGGTGATCCCGGGGTATGAATTTTGTTCCTGAACCGCTGTGGGAATATTTTTCTTTCCGGCTGCACGAAGTATGGGGCCACTTGCATAACCACCTGTGCCAATGGCTGCATCCGGAGCAAAGTCTTTAATGATACGGGAAGCTTTCCGCAGGCTTTTAATCAGATTTATTAAAACTTTTATATTACCAAAAGAAATTTTCCGCTGAAATCCTCTTACCGGTAAACCTTTAATTTCAAAACCTGCTGCCGGAACCTTCTCCATTTCCATTTTCCCTTCAGCCCCAACAAAAAGGATTTTTGTTTCCTGGTCAATATTCAACAGGGCACGCGCAATGGCAATGGCCGGGAATATATGCCCCCCGGTACCTCCACCACTCAGGATGAATTTTCTATGTTGTTTCCTTCTGCTCATTTTCAATATCTTTATGAATTCCGCGGCTGACACTCAGTATCATTCCAAAGGCAACGCTGGTAAATAACATTGAGGAACCGCCCATACTTACAAAAGGCAGCGTCTGCCCGGTAACAGGCAGGAGGCTCACTGCTACAGCCATATTTACAAACGCCTGAAAAACAATTAATAAAGCCAGGCCAATTGCCAGAAATGCCGGAAAGGTGCGGTTTGCCCTTTTTACCATAAGTCCGGCTCTGTACAATAAAATAAGATAAATCAGAACCAGGGGTAGTGCCCCTAAAATAAAACCATATTCTTCAATTATGATTGCAAAAATAAAATCGGAATAAGGATGAGGTAAAAAATTCCGCTGGGTACTTTTCCCTGGCTTCTTTCCAAGAAACTTTCCTGTTGAAACCGCAATTTTGGCCTGCTCTACCTGATAACTTTCTTTTGCATCTTCCTGAACAAAATTCTCAATTCTGTTTTTCCAGGTTCCGATTCGCCCTTCTTTGTTTAACAAGAGTGCTCCGCCTATGAAAATGGAAAGAACAATTATGCCTGCACCTGAAAAAGCCAGTAGAAATTTCATGGGGATCCTTCCGATAAATAGCAGAATCATCGCTGTTGCGAAAACAATCAGTGAAGTTGAAAGATTAGCCGGGAGAATCAGGATGCAAACAAGGATTACCGGGATAATTAATGGCAGGAAGGTCTCTTTGAAATTGCTTATCTCTGTCTGTTTCAAAGAAAGTATCCTGGCGAGGTACATGATCAAAGCCAGCTTCGCAAAATCCGATGGCTGAATAGTTAAACCTATTACAGGTAAGGTGAGCCAGCGGGCTGCATGATTCAGGTTGGTACCAATAATTAATGTAAGTAGCAACAAAGGGATGGAAAGATAAAGAAAAAGCTGGGAAAGCCGCGAAAAGAAGCGATAGGGGACATGATGTGTTATGAAAATGATAAAAAAGCCAATACCCAGAATAACCGCATGTCTGATGATGTAATATCCTGTATTACCACCCATATTCTTATAAGCCAGTGAACTGATTGAACTGTATACGGCCAGCAAAGAGTAAATGGTAAGAGCCAGGATAATCCCCCAGATAATCCGGTCTCCCTTAAAAAGCTTATTTATTTTATCTTCCATGAATTCTTAGAGATTTCTTACGGCCAGTTTAAACTGGCGGCCTCTGTCTTCATAATTTTCAAACAGATCGAAGCTTGCACAGGCAGGTGATAATAAAACAGTATCTCCTTTTTCACCAAGATGATAGGCCTTTGTTACCGCTTCAGTCATTGTACGGGCTTCATGTATTGAATCTACCACACCGGTAAAAGCATTGAGTATTTTAGAGTTTTCAATTCCCAGGCAGACAATGGATGATACCTTTTCCTTAACCAGTTCTTTCAACTCGCTGTAATCGTTACCTTTATCCACACCACCCATGATTAAGACCACTCTGCCGTTCATGCTCTCAAGGGCATACCAGGTTGAATTTACGTTGGTGGCTTTTGAATCGTTGATAAACTGGATGCCATGAACCTTTATAACAGGCTCCAGGCGATGTTCCACTCCCTGAAAATCGCTCAGGCTTTCCCGTATGGTTTCTTTTCTGATTCGCAATACTTCGCCTGCAATTCCTGCAGCCATGGAATTGTAAATGTTGTGCTTTCCTTTTAAAGCCAGGTCATAGATTGACATAGTTAGATTGTTGTTTTTATGATTAATATTTATTCGTTCATTTTCAATATATGCAGTAGCATTTTTATTGGATTTTAAGGTAAAGGGCAACTGTGTAATGCCCGGATTTATCAGATCCATATTGCTGATTATCAGTGGATCATCTTCATTATAAATGAAATAATCCTGCTCCTTCTGATTTTGAATAATGCGGAATTTTGAATTAATATAGTTCTGCATTTTGTACTGGTATCTGTCAAGATGATCGGGAGTTATATTTAATAATACTGCAATATCCGCTTTGAACTTATAAACTCCGTCCAATTGAAAGCTGCTCAACTCCAGTACAAAATAATCAGGATCATTTTCTGCTACAAGCAGTGCAAAACTTTTTCCTACGTTTCCTGCCATCTCCACATTTAAACCTGCTTTTTTCATCAGATGATAAATCAGGTTTGTTGTGGTTGTTTTTCCATTACTTCCGGTAACACAAATCAGCTTTGCATTTGTAAATTCCGATGCAAATTCTATTTCCGAAACAACCGGAATATTTTTTTCTTTCAGTTTCAGAATGATATCTGCATTGTCAGGAATCCCGGGACTTTTCATTACTTTGTCAGCTTCCAGAATTTTCCGGAGAGAATGTTTTTCTTCCTCAAAGGGAATTCCTTTATCAGATAGTATCTTTTTATAGTGCTCATTTATTTGCCCACTATCTGATACCCAGACATCAAATCCTTTTTGCTGAGCCAGCACAGCCGTACCTACGCCACTTTCCCCGGCACCTAAAATCGCAATATGTTTATGTTCAAGGGTCATTCTTAGCGCATTTTCAGAGTTACAATGGTGACTACTGCCAGCATGATGCTTACAATCCAGAAACGGGTTACAATCTTTGGCTCTGTATAACCCTTCTTCTGGTAATGGTGATGGAGAGGGGACATCAGGAAAATTCTTTTCCCTTCCCCGTGTTTTTTCCTTGTATATTTAAAATAGCTGACCTGTATCATCACAGAGAGGCTTTCAATCAGGAAAATCCCACAAAGGATTGGGATCAGTAATTCTTTTCGAATGATAATGGCATAAACTGCTAGGATGCCACCTAGTGCCAGACTTCCCGTATCTCCCATAAAAACCTGGGCCGGATAGGAATTATACCACAAAAATCCAATGGTAGCTCCAATCATTGCGCTGGCAAAGATCACCAGCTCACCGGTATATGGAATATACATGATATTAAGGTAATTCGCATAAATGGCGTTACCCGAAAGATATGCCAGTATCCCAAGTGTGGTGCCACTTACTGCTGTGGTTCCGGCTGCCAGTCCGTCCAGACCGTCTGTTAGGTTTACCCCGTTTGAAACAGCAGTAATAATAAAGATAACGACAATTACAAAAATCAACCAGGCCCATTTCTGCTTTTTCTCACCCATAAATCCAACGAGATAGGCGTAATCAAATTCATGATTTTTCAAAAATGGAATCGTGGTTTTTGTCGATTTCCTGTCAACGGCTTGAATTTCACTCTCAACTACAGTTCTTGATTCAGTGACTTCCGGATTTGCCGGAACATAAGTCCTGATAACAACATCATTGCTTAAATATAATGTAAGACCAACAATCAATCCGAGGCCTACCTGACCTATGATCTTGAATTTTCCGGCAAGACCTTCTTTATTGTTTTTGAATATTTTTATGTAGTCATCAATAAAACCAATCACTCCCAACCAAACAGTGGTGATGACCATCAGAATTACATAAATATTCCCAAGATCTCCAAATAATATGACAGGAATGAGAATGGAGGAAAGGATGATAATTCCTCCCATGGATGGGGTTCCCACTTTTTGATACTGGCCTTCGAGGCCGAGGTCACGGACAACTTCACCGATTTGCTTTTTCTGAAGTAATCGAATGATCTTTTTACCGAATACCAACGAAATAATCAGGCTGGTTATAACGGTCATTGCCGCACGAAACGAAATGTACTGGAACATACCTGCCCCGGGGAAGTCAAATTTTTCAAGATATGAAAATAATAAGTAAAACATAAGCTTTGTGTTATTCCGTTTTTTATTCTTCGTTAAAAATTTCCTTAACTATTTCCTTATCGTCAAAATGGTGTTTTACTCCCTGAATTTCCTGATAGGTTTCATGCCCTTTCCCTGCAATGAGAATGATGTCATCTTTTTCAGCTAGTAGACATGCTGTCCGGATGGCCTCTTTCCGGTTAACAATAGAAATGACACGATTTTTCAATTCTCCGAGAATTCCTTTTTTCATATCACGGATGATCTCCTCCGGAGCTTCACTTCGGGGGTTATCCGATGTAAGAATCAGTCGATTGCTTAACTCGGCACCAATTGAGGCCATTTCCGGACGTTTTGTTTTATCCCTGTCACCTCCGGCACCGACTACCGTAATAATCCTGGAATTCTCCTTCCGAAGCTGCTGGATGGTTTTTAATACGTTGAGTAATGCATCAGGAGTGTGGGCATAATCTACAATAGCTACTTTCCCGTTTCCGGAATGAAGCGTCTCGAAACGGCCGGGAACAGGCTGAAGTCTGCTGATTATTTTCAATGCCTCCTGTTGGTCAAGCCCTATTAATACAGCTGTAGCGTAAACTGCCAGTAGATTATAAATATTGAAATCTCCTATAAATGGAACCCATACATTTTCCGGGCCTATTTTTATTTCAGTCCCTTCAATTGCCCGTTCCAGAATTCTCCCTTTAAAATCAGCAGTTTGCTTCAAACCGTAAGTTTGTATCTCTGATTTGCAATTCTGAACCAATACCCTGGCGTTTTTATCGTCCGTATTGATCAATGCAAATGCTTCCGAAGGAAGTTCATCAAAGAATTTCTTTTTTGCCCTAAGGTAATTTTTAAAAGTTTTGTGGTAATCCAGGTGGTCATGTGTCAGATTTGTAAAAATACCTCCCCGGAAGTTCAAACCGGCAATTCTCTTCTGATCAATGGCATGAGAACTCACCTCCATAAAAACATGGGAGCATCCGTTCTCCACCATCTGATGCAATAATTTATTCAGGGTAATTACATCCGGTGTAGTATGTGTTGCCTCATAATCCTTCTTATGTACAGCTGTTTTTATGGTAGAAATCAAACCTGAAGGATAGCCGGCTTCTTCAAAAACATGATATAGGAAAGTTGCTACCGATGTTTTTCCATTTGTGCCGGTAACTCCGGTCAAATGAAGCTGACGGGAAGGATGATTGTAAAACGCAGAAGCGGCTTCTCCCAGAACTGCAGGAACATCTTCCACTCTGATCCAGGTTAGGTTTTCATTTTTCTTATCCGGGAATTTTTCACACAGAATGGCCGATGCTCCTGATTGAATGGCATCCGGAATAAACTTATGTCCGTCCACCTGTGTTCCTTGTATTGCTGCAAAAAGAGATCCCTCCTTTACCTTTTGGGAATTCATTTCAATTCCTGAAACGGGCACATCAAAGGAGCCCTGGCTTTCCAGTACCTGAACATTCTGTAATATTTCCCTTAAGTGCTTCATTTATCTTATACAAAACTCATTTGCAAAACAATACGGTCTCCCCGTTTTATCCGGCTTCCCGGTGGGATGGATTGGGATTTAATACTGCCGTAACCTCTTACGGTTACCTTTAAGCCTGCATTTTCAAGCAGATAGACGGCATCTTTTAATCCCATGTGCACAACATTCGGCACCAGTTGTTGCTTTATCGTCAGCTTATCAATTTTAACAATGGAGTCATGGCTTGTAGTCCTTACCCATTTTGTTACTCCCTCAGTCTCAACCAGGTCAATATTCAAATCTTTAAGCAGAAACTCCAGATCCTTTTTTTCTCCGTTTTTTGTATAAGGGGCCGGATGCTTAATGTTTTCGGCATAGACCTTTGTATTCTGAATTTCGAGGGTGGTAGCATAAACTTTATCTGAAATTTCCTTAAAAACAGGTCCGGCTACAAGATTTCCGTAATAAACGGAGTTCGATGGGGCATTTACCACTACTATACAGGAATATTTTGGTTGGTCAGCGGGGAAATACCCGACAAATGATGCCTGGTACTGGACTCTGCCATAGCCTCCATAGCCTTTGTTTGACTGGGCAATTTGTGCCGTTCCGGTTTTACCTGCTATCTTATAAAGATCATTTTGGAGGTTCTTTGCCGTACCATTTTCCACTACACCTTCCAGCATTTTTTTAGCATCTTTAATTGTGGATGAAGAAGCAATGGAAGGATTGATGACAACCACTGGAAATCTCTTCAATAATTTTCCATTGTACCGGATCTCCCTGACAAATTTTGGTTTTACCATTTTACCATCGTTGGCCACAGCATTGTAAAAGGTAAGAATTTGCAATGGTGTCATTCTTACTTCATATCCATGGGACATCATGGGAAGGGATATCCCGGACCATAGCGGATCACCCGGGTATTTAATTTCAGGAGAGCCTTCACCCGTCAGTTCCAAACCCAGTTTCCGGTTCAGGTTCATACTATACAGGCGATTTATAAATTCTTTTTCTTTCCCGTGATAATACTGATCAACCAGTTTTGAAACACCTACATTTGAGGAGAGCTCCAGTACTTCTTCCACACTGATTACACCATACCCGCCTTCATGCGAATCTTTTATGGTTTTATTGTAGAACCGGACTTTCCCTCCATCGGTATCAACTGAATCACGGAGCGTAACATAACCATCTTCCAGCAGGGACATGATAACCGGGAGCTTAAAAGTGGAGCCCGGTTCCGAACTTTCACCAATTGCATAATTATAACGCTCACTGTACTCTCCATTTGCACCTCTTTCCAGGTTTACGATGGCACGAATTTCTCCGGTTTCAACCTCCATTAACACAACTGTTCCATGATGAGCATTGTGTTTACTTAGCTGACGTAGAAGAGCCTGATGGGCTACATCCTGCAGATTGATATTAAGTGTGGTAATGATGTCTTCACCATCATGAGGATCAATTTCATTCTTATCATTCAAAGGCATCCATACATTTCCGGAGAGCCGCTGCTTCATCCTGAGTCCCTTAATGCCTTTCAGGTTGTTGTCATAAGCTCCTTCAATGCCTACTGAGGGACTTGATTCAGTTTTTGGTGCGTAGCCTATTGTCCTGGCTGCAAGTTTATTATGGGTAAGTTTCCGCCTGTTGTCCTGAATATAAATAAAACCTCCTTTATATTTTCCAAGACGAAAAACAGGTAGTTTTTTTAACTCTTTTAATTGTGTATAACTTACTTTTCGTTTGATAAGATAATATCTTTCGCCCCGTTTTCTTGCAGCAATTAATTCCGCTTTATAGCGGGAAGCCAGTTTATCACCAAATATTTTTGCCAGTCCTTTTGAAAGGCCGTTAATTCCATTTGCAAAAACCTGTGGAGTCAGAGCACTGCTTTTTAAGTCCATACGGATATCATAATATGGAAGTGAAGTTGCCAGCAACCGGTTTTTCACATCATAAATATTCCCTCTGTTTGGTTCGATTTCAAAGTGTTTTAAGGCCAGTACCTGCTGCTTTTTACTCCATTTTTCTCCTTCCACGAACTGTAAAATGAGAATCTTTCCAAGAATGACCAGGGCCATCAGAAAGAAGAAGGCATAAATCAAACCAACGCGCCAGGTTATTTCTCTTTTTAAAGACATATTTTATTTATCAATAAATTATTATTCTGCCCGGAGGTTCTACAGATTCCTTTAAACCCAGATTTTTTTCCTCAACCATCTTTGCCACAGTTGATTGCTTGCTTATTTCCATCAACTCAGCAGCGATAGTGACCGATTCGGCTCTTAATTCCTTCAGTTCATTTTGTAGGGCCACCGTTTCTCTTGCAATCTTTTCAGCATTGTACCTGTTGGCTATGTAAAACATCGTAAGAAAGGTGAGAAAAACAAGAAAGGGCAATTGCTTAATAACTACCTCTCTTGTTAACAATGTACCGTCCAGTAGTTCCCGGAACAAACCTTTTTTTATTTCAGATTGTTCTTCTTTATGATCTATAAACTCAATCGTTTCTTTCATTTTATTCCGGCATTTCTATTCGTTCAGCAATTCTGAGCCTGGCACTCCTTGCTCTCGGGTTATTTTTTATTTCTTCCTGCTGAGGAGTAATAACTTTACGGTTGATTCCTTTAAAAGGAATATGTTTTCTTCCATAAAGATCAGTCTCCGCAACAGTTTCAAAATTTCCATTTTTAATAAAATTTTTTACCATCCTGTCTTCCAGAGAATGGTATGAAATAACCACTAATCGCCCCGGTACATTTAATATCTGTGTGGTTTGCTCCAGTAAACTTTTTAATGCGACCAATTCCTGGTTTACCTCAATCCGAAGGGCCTGAAACACCTTTGCAAGGTACTTCCAGTCGTTTTTTGAAGGCAAACACGGTTGAATTATTCTCAGAAAATCTTCAATTGTCACAATTTTTTTTTCTGCCCTTCCTTTTTCGATATATCTAACCAGCTTTCCGGCATTTCTAACTTCACCCAATTCCCTGAATACACGAAACAGTTCATCCGCTGTGTACTTGTTTATCAGGTCTGCAGCCGATAATTCTGCATCGGCATTCATTCGCATATCCAGCGGGCCGTTCTGTCTGAAAGAAAAGCCCCTGTTTGCCTGATCGAACTGATGAGAGGACACTCCCAGATCAGCTAGCAAACCATCCACCCTGGTTATTCCAAGATATCTCAGGTTATTTTTCAGGTATAAGAAATTTTGCCTTACAAAGATCAGTCGTTCATCTTTTCCAACATTTGTTTGCGAATCCGAATCCTGATCAAAAGCAATCAGGCGGCCGCCTTTCAGCCTTTTCAGTATTTCTGCAGAGTGACCACCACCACCATAAGTAACATCGACATAGGTTCCTTCAGGGTCAATATTTAAACCATCAATACTTTCCTTCAACAAAACGGGTATATGATATGTACTCATTCCTCATTATTGTGAAATGGTCCGTCCATAATTCTTTCAGCCAGATTTGCAAATTCATCTTCGCCTGCTCCCAGTGCAGCATAATCCTCTTTCGACCAGATCTCAATTTTTGAATCCTGACCGGCCATTACCACATCCTTATCAATTCCAACAACCGTGAGCAATCTCTTCGGAATCAACAACCGGTTATTGCTATCAAGTAACAATTCTGCAGTACCCCTGAAGAAATTTCGCAGGAATGTGTTATGATCTTTTTTATAAGGGTTTATTTTGCTGCGTATCAGCTTGTTCTGATATTCCCATTCATCCATGGGATATAAAACCAGACAGTTTTCGAAAATATCTTTTTTTACAACAAACCGGTCCTGACCTTTTGCCGGTAACTGCTTAACAAAAGCCGAAGGAAGAAGAACTCTGCCTTTGCTATCGACTTTACATGTATAATCACCAATAAATGCACTCATTACCTGTCCGATTTTAATGGGTAAAATTATAAAAAAATTCCCACTTTAAACCACTTTATCCCATTTTTTCCCACATTGTTAATAACTTTTAACTGAAAACGTGCGGATTTATTATTTTAACCGGCAAATTTTAATTCTAAAGTTTTGAGTTATTTTCCATGATTTTTTTAATTTTACCTTAAATTCTGTTTTGCACTGAATTGAATGGAATTCAATTTTCGGATCTGATAATATTGGTTTGGGGATGCCGGAGAATTAAGGTAAAACACAAAAAATAATAAATGGGTGTACAACTTATAGATATCGACTCTGTATTAAAAAGCAAAAGTCCAAAGCTTTATAACAAATTGCCCGGGTTCATTGTTTCGTATTTAAAGAAGATAATACATCAGGACCTTTTAAATGAGATTTTAACCAGAAGTGAAGGTCAGGGACCCTATGAGTTTATTGAGACATCACTGGAAATACTTAAAGTAAAATATTCTGCTTTTAATACAGAAAATATACCGAAAAAAGGACGGTTTATTTTTGCTTCCAATCACCCCCTTGGTGGCCTTGATGGTATGATCTTTGCCCTGGAGGTAGGAAAAGTATTCCCGGATCTTAAATTTCCGGTCAACGATTTATTATTAAATGTTCCTAATTTGAGAGGGATTTTTCTACCTGTTAATAAGCACGGCAGGCAGGGGAAAGAAGCTGCAAGACTCCTGGAAGATGCGTATGCTTCAGACAGCCAGATTTTATATTTTCCGGCCGGACTTTGTTCCCGGAAACAAAAAGGGAGGATATATGATCTTGAATGGAAAAAAAACTTTGTTACAAAAGCCATTAAATATAAAAGAGATATTATTCCTGTTCGTTTTTCCGGATCAAATTCAAATTTCTTTTACAATCTGGCAAATGCCAGGGCTTTTTCAGGGATCAAATTTAATTTTGAAATGATATATCTTCCGGATGAGATGGTAAAACAGGAAGGTAAAGAGATAACACTCACCTTTGGTAAACCTGTTTCCTGGGAGGCAATCAGGGATTCCGGACTTTCTGCGCAGGAATGGTCTGATAAACTGCATGAGCTTGTGCATCAATTGTAAATTGGAAACAATTCTCTCTGGTTTCCGCAAAATTTTATCAATTCTTAAAAGAAAATAAAAAAGTTTAGTATTTTCTTTGTAATTTTGATATACAAAGATTTATTATCATGGCTGAAATAATTCCACCGGTTCCGGTGAATGAAATTGAAAAAGAACTTAAAAAGGCGCACTTTTTGAGGGATTCCAATTATGGGGATAATCAAGTCTATCTGACTACATATCAGGAAACTCCTATGATTTTAAGAGAAATCGGGAGACTGAGGGAATGGACTTTCCGTAATGCAGGAGGTGGTACCGGAAAAGATTGTGACCTGGATTCTTTTGATACCTCTGATGACCCGTATCAACAGCTTTTTGTATGGAATCCGGAGAAGAAAGAAATAATTGGTGGATACCGGTTTTATATTTGTAAAAAGGACAAGGATGGGACTATTGATTCCTCTAAACTTGTAACTGCAAAGCATTTTCAGTTTTCACCGAAATTTGTGAGCCGTTATCTCCCTCATCTTATGGAACTGGGCAGGTCATTTGTTACGCCAACTTACCAGTCATCCGCAGGCGGAAGAAAAAGTTTGTTCGCTCTTGATAATTTATGGGACGGACTGGGCGCTTTGATTATTAATCATCCCAATATTCGCTTTTTTTTCGGCAAAGTAACGATGTACACACATTTTAACAGGGAGGCAAGAAATATGATCTTATTTTATCTTCATAAACATTTTGGCGACCATGAGAACCTGTTGATTCCATATCATCCTATGGATCTGAAACTGGATAAAGAAAGGCTGAGTATAATCTTCACCGGAAAAAACAAAAAGGAAGATTATAAGATATTGTCGCAGGAAGTCCGGAAACTGGGTGAGAATATTCCTCCGCTGATCAATGCCTATATGAATCTGTCCCCAACGATGAAGACTTTTGGAACAATGATCAATCCTGATTTTGGGAATGTGGAAGAAACCGGAATAATGATCACACTTAAGGATATGTATATCCCCAAAATAAACAGACATCTTGCTTCTTACAGGGAAGATTATGAGCTACCCAAACACGATTAAACGGCAATGTTTTATTTAATGTATTAATACTTAGTGATTCTAAGAGACACTACTTAGTTGATTTTGTATTTTTCAGGAGACCCTGCCCGGGTTAGTAAGCCCGGATATTCTTTCCTTCAATAAAGTTGATGAAGGATAGGTTTACTACTTTATTGCCACCCGGGGTAGGGTAGTTGCCTGTAAAATACCAGTCTCCCAGATTATGAGGACAGGCTTTGTGCAGATTTTCAATGGACTGATAAACAATTTTTACTTCGGCTTTAATTGTCGGAGTTTTTAATAAGATTGCAATCTCGTCTGAAATTTCTTCTGCAGTAAAGGGTGAATAAATTTCCTTTACATGATTAATAATTTCTTCTTTAGGTAAATTTTCCTGCGCCTTGCACTTGATGTACACAGAGTTTATCAGGCTTTCCTGTCCGGTTTTTTTCAATAAGCTAATGGCTGCTTTAAAGGCAATGAAGTCTGATAATTTAGCCATATCAATTCCATAACAATCAGGATATCTGATTTGTGGAGAGGAAGAAACGATCACTATTTTGACTGGACTCAAACGGTCCAGTATACGGATGATGCTTTTTTTAAGGGTTGTACCCCTGACAATGGAATCATCAATTATAACCAGGGTGTCTTTCCCGGGCTCCAGAACTCCATAGGTAATATCGTAAACATGACCAACCAGATCATCCCTTCCCTGATCCGCAGCAATAAAAGTCCTTAACTTCACATCTTTGATAGCAATTTTTTCAATCCTGGGTCTCAGGTTAATTATATATCTTAATTCTTCCTCTGAATCCGGATTTTTCATATTCCGGATTTTTTTGATTTTTACTTCATTAAGATAATCTTCCATCCCTTTAACCATCCCGTAAAAAGCGGTTTCAGCCGTATTCGGGATAAAAGAAAAAACCGTATTTTTCAAATCATGATCCACCGTTTCCAGAATAGCCGGAGTCAGCAGGTGACCAAGCATTTTACGTTCCTCATAGATTTCGGCATCACTACCCCTTGAAAAATAAATCCGTTCAAATGAACAGGCCCGTTTTGGTCGTGGGGTTCGGACTTCCTCAATGAGCATACGTCCATCGGCTTTTGTAATTATAGCATAACCTGGTTCCAGCTCTTTGACTTCATCATAAGAAACATTCATAGCTGTTTGGATGACAGGTCTTTCGGAAGCTACAACCGCAATTTCATCGTCATAATAATAGTAGGCAGGCCTGATGCCCCAGGGGTCCCTTACCACAAATGAGTCTCCGTGGCCCAATAATCCTCCTATTGCATAACCCCCGTCCCACTTACTACTTGCACGGCTTAATACATTTGAGATATTTATATTTTTTTCTATTAAAGAAGAAATCTCGCGGTTAGAATAACCCTCTTTCTTAAACTGATCAAACAACAACTGATTCTCAACATCCAGCCAGTGTCCAATATTTTCGAGAACTGTAACTGTATCAGAAAAATCCTTAGGGTTTTGTCCGATATCAATTAAAATTTTAAATAATTCATCTACATTGGTAAGATTGAAATTTCCAGCAAGTACCAGATTCCTTGACCTCCAGTTGTTTTCCCGCAAAACAGGATGAACCAGCTCAATATTGTTCTTCCCGAAGGTGCCATACCTTAGATGGCCCAGATAAAGTTCTCCCGCAAAGCGGATGTTCTGCTTTGCCCACACGGGATCCTCAATCACATCTTTGTGAACTTTAAATCCTTTGGCTATTTCATTATTGATTTTATTGAAAATATCCTGAATGGGATTTGCTTTATTCGACCGGTTCCGGTGAATGTATTTACGTCCCGGAGGTACGTCCAGTTTCATACAAACCGCGCCTGCACCATCCTGTCCCCGATTATGTTGTTTTTCCATTAGAAGGTATAGCTTTTGCAGGCCATACATCCATGTCCCGTATTTTATTTTATAATGCTCCAGGGGTTTTAGCAATCTTACGGAGGCAATTCCGCATTCATGTTTTATGGCATCACTCATCGGGTAAAAAAGTTTGTTCTTTCAGCCGGTAAATGTATAAATATTTAAAAAATTAATATA
>JANTGF010000048.1 GCA_024763075.1 Bacteroidales bacterium
ATTTCAAATCCTCATCCCGATTTTCGGGACTGCGGTTTAAAATTCTCTCACGCCTTGATCTCAAACTTTATAGTTCAAACACTCGACTTTATGGACACTAATTATTCAAAATACTGATATAAAAAGGCAAATACAACTCCCCTTTGTGCTGAAACCAGGCATTAAAGTCACAATCCCCTTTCATCAGGTAAACCTTCTCCAATTTTATTGTTTGATCCGGTGCATCTTTAAAACTCAGTGTTCGTTGTACAGGACCTGCTTTCATAATCAACTGACCACCACCCGGCAACTCATTACGGAAAAAGAATTCGATATCATAAAAACCACTTTTCATGATACTTACCGTCCAGAATGCATAAAGTTTATCCTGTGCCCATACCCCGGGGGGACCTTTGGCATCATTCCGGTTCAGAATTACCGGATTTTCATATTCTGTACCAATCTGTGCCCGTCTGGGTTTTAGGTTAGGGGATTCAATTACTCTTTTGTAAAATGCATCAAAATCATTCTTCAATTCACTTACCACCTCCGGATTTGCTTTGGAAAGATTATTTAGTTCAAAAGGATCCTTCCCAATATCAAACAACTCAAAATCAGGATGATTATACGGACTGTGCCCCACAAGTTTATACATCCCCTTGCTAACTGAAACATTTCTGTAAGGTTCGGGCATTCCTCTTTGCCAGGTGAAAAATAAAGGCCTGTCCTTCCAGTCAACCTCCTCCCCTTTTATCACCGGCCACAGGTTTTTCCCGTCAATATTCAGACCGGCTGGAAGTGGTACCTTGCAAAATTCAAGAATAGTGGGTAGTAAATCAATATGAGCCGATTTAAAACCCAGAGTACGGTGATCTTCTTCACCGGGGATATCCATAAGCATAGGAACCCTGATTCCTCCTTCATAAACCATTCCCTTTCTTCCTCTCAATCCACCGGTATAGCGGATCTGCTGGGGCCCGTTATCCGTTAGAAATATAACCAGCGTATTCTCACGGAGGTGAAGTTTATCCAGAACGTCAAACAGTTTCCCCAGGTTATCATCAATATTATTTACCATGGCATACACCCTGCGTGCCGACTCCTGGTTCCTTTCATTCATACCCTTTATAGGATAAGCTTTTATTTCATACTTGCCTGTATCGAATTGAAGATGCTTAAATCGCTGATAATACTCATCCGGAACCTGCAGGGGGGTGTGTGGTGCATTATAGGCCAGGTAGGTAAAAAACGGTTTATCTTTGTTTTCTCTGATGAACTCGATGGCCGCATCTGTAAAAACATCTGTGCAATAGCCTTCTGTTTGCACTGGAGAACCGTTCTTTAGTAAAACCGGATCAAAGTAGGAACTGTCACCGTGAAAATAGTTGTAAATATCCCCAACCTGACCCATTCCTCCGGAAGGATGTATCAGCGAAGTGGAAAAACCCTGGTCCTGGGGCCGGAACGGATAATTATCTCCCAGATGCCATTTCCCGAAAATCCCGGTCTGGTATCCATGATCCCTGAGTATCTCGGCCATTGTGACTTCTTCAGTCGCCATCGTTGCCCCTCCGTTATATGTATCATATACTCCGGTAAGTGCATGATACTTTCCAGTCATCAGACTGGAGCGGGTAGGTGCGCAAACCGGTGAAACATGAAAATTCGTAAAATAAATACTCCTTTTGGCCAGTTTATCCAGGTTTGGTGTAATTACATCCGGGTTACCGGTAAACCCAAAATCCCCAAAACCCTGATCATCGGTCATAATTAACAACACATTCGGTTTTTCTCTATTTTGTAAATTCGCATTTTTTTTCTTATTCCCGGTACAGGAAAAGAGGACCTGAGCCAAAAGAAAAAAGCTAAAAATTGTATTCCATGACATAACTAATTATTTTTATTCAACAGGTTTTAAAGATACAAAAATTCACGTACCGAACAGTAAATAAATAATTGAATGCAACCAGGCAGGATACAAACCGGAGAAATATTCTTCAGGAGAAAAACATATTCATAAATAATCACTTATTTTACATTGAATTTCTATATTTTTATACGCTTTTTTAAGGACTTATACCATAAATATTTTAATTTATCAGAATGAAAAACAAGAAATTTTCGCCAAGGAAATACATAATAGAAAAAGGCCGTGTAAATCCCATCGATAAATGCCTGATTTCAGATGCATACGATGACAAGGGACTTACAATTTGCCTGATTGTAAGGAAACAACCCGGTGGAAAGTTTATGTTTGCCCAATTTATTGTTGACCGGTTTTGCCTGGGTGTAAAAGATGCTTTCACAAATTGCAATTTTGAAGATTTTCAGATTGAGGAGCTTATAGACAAACTATCGGCAAACGGAAAAGTGGAAGAGGTTTCTGCCAGCTATTTTCATAATTTAATTTATGCTGCTCTCGATTTTGCCGAAGAAAACGGTCTTAAACCGCACAATGACTTTAAACTGGCAGAATACCTGTTGGATCCCGGTCTGGTTGATGAAGGCATTGATGAAATTGAGGTCGGTGACGAAGAGGGAAAACCGCTGTTTGTCAATGGTCCTTATGATGATGTAAGAAGAATTATTGCTACCCTTGACAGAAATGTAGGAAAAGGGAATTATAATTGTATCATACAGGATCCAGGTTCGGATGATTTTGATGACAATTTTTAAACCGGCATGAAAAAATTTCATAATAACATTCTGATATTGCATACATTTGAAAAATAATACTACCGTAATTATGAAATTTTATAAATTTTATTTTTTCCTTCTGATTCCTATGGTTTTTTGCACATCCTGTAAATTCTCCGGGAAGAATAAAGAGGAAAAACAAAATTTCAGGATCATTGGTTATGTAGCCGGATACCGTGATTTTGACTTTTCAAAGATAGAGGCAAAAAAACTCACTCATATTAATTTCGCTTTTGCCAATGTGATTGACGGAAAGGTTCAGTTTGATCCCAGCCCGATTGACGGAAAAGTATTGAGTGAGAAAGATATTATAGCACTAAGCAAGCTCAAAATCACAAATCCTGATCTTAAAATCCTCGTTTCTGTTGGCGGTTGGCTTTGGTCAGGTCGATTTTCAGATGCGGCACTGACAGAAGATTCCAGAGAGGTTTTTGCCCGGAGTGCGGCCGTATTTGTAGAAAGGTATAAACTTGACGGTCTGGATATTGACTGGGAATATCCCAACCAAACAGGCGCTGGAAATGTTTACAGGGAAGATGATATTGAAAATTTCACCCTGCTTTTAAAAGCCTGCAGAGAAAAGCTGGATCATCTGGCACAAAAAAATAATAAAACGGAAGGATATCTACTCACCATCGCTACCGGTGCCGACTCGGCCTACATTAAAAATACCCGGCTGGGTGAGGCTCAGAAATACCTTGATTTTATCAATATTATGACTTACGATTTTTACAATGGTTTGCATAAAAAAACCGGACATCATGCAAACCTGAGCCCTTCACCCCTTGATCCAGGTGGTAATAATATCAAAAATTTGGTTCAGATGCACATAACTGCAGGTGTACCGGCAGCAAAGCTAAATATAGGTATCCCTTTCTACGGAAGAAAATGGGAAGGAGTAAATCCGGAGCAAAACGGTCTTTATCAGCTGGCAACCACTACTGGGCAGATCATTTATTACAGGACCATTAAGAAAGAAATTTTCAATAATGAAAAATATATCCGGTATTGGGATAAAAATGCAGAACTCCCGTATCTTTGGAATCCCACGGACAGCATTTTTATTTCCTATGAAGATGAAAGATCCATTGCCCTCAAAATGGAGTTTATCAAAAAGAATGGATTGGGGGGTGCAATGTTCTGGGAATATACCGATAACCCGGGAGGGGAGTTGCTGAGTGTGATTTATAAGAACTTAGGGAGAAGTCCAAGGTAAAAAGGCAGAAAGCAGAAGTAGAAGGTAAGAAGGTAAGAAGGTAAGAAGGATGAAGGATGAAGGATGAAGGATGAAGGATGAAGGAAAACAGCAATTTGATGATTTGATGATTTGAAAATGAGGTGGTAATTATGCAGAATAAATTGTCCACTGGCTGAGCTTGTCGAAGCCAGAAAGGCGGAGAGAACAGAAGTTACATTTTCATTTTAAGTATTTAAAATTTTAGGCACTTTAGGCATTATCAATGGTCATAACAAAAATATTAAATAATGAATGTTAAATGAAAAATGAAAAAGTTATTACGCCGTAGGTGTAAAATATTTGTAGAATACCCGGCCATAAATTGTTTAAAAGTACCGTAGGTACGACATGAATATGGTAGAAATATAATGGTAAATCGGAAAAAAGAGTCAGGAACAATAACAATTTGAAAATTGGTTGATTTGAAAATGGGGTGGTAATCAATCAACAAATATCGAATTTCGAACACCGAATGATGAAGGAAGGGAACAGCGGAAAGGCAGAAGGCAGAAGTAAAAAGTGCCAGGAAGCAAGGAAATATTAAATGATGAATGTTAAATGAGAAATGAAAAAGTTAATTACGCCTTAGGTGTAAAATATTTGTAGAATACCCAGCCATAAATTGTTTAAAAGTGCCGTAGGTACGGAATGAACATGGTAGAAAATAAAAGGATGATTGTTAAAGGATAAACGTTGATCGATGAACGTTTGAGCGACAAAGGAGTGAAAACCTCACGAAGCAGCTTTTAAGAGGTGGCCTTGTGGGTGCGAGTAACTGGTGAAACGTTAATTCAAGAAACAAGAGAAGCGAAAAATTGCAAGAAGACATCCTTCAACCCGGCTAAGGGTGCCTGGATTTGCTGGTTTTCAGGATAAGAGATTTGGGAACGAAGAATGAGTATATAATAAGCTCAAATAAAAAACAAAATAACATGTTGCATAAAATAATTACCGGACTAAGCATTATCTTACTGGTCAGTTGCAGTGAAAAACAAATGCCTGTAAAAGATTACCCCATACAGCCGGTTCCTTTCACGAGTGTAAAATTAAGCAAAGGATTCTGGTATGACCGGCAGGAAGTGAACCGGAAGGTTACCATTCCCTATGAGTTCCAGAAATGTGAGGAAACCGGACGACTTTCCAATTTTGAGAAAGCAGCAGGTAAGAAAAAAGGCGAAGTAGAAGGTTATTTTTTTAACGATTCGGATGTTTATAAAGTAATTGAGGGTGCCTCCTACTCCCTGCATGTTCATCCCGACCCCAAGCTGGAAAAGTTTCTGGATTCACTGATTGCCAACATTGCAGCTGCTCAGGAACCTGATGGATACCTCTACACCAATCGTACCATAAACCCTGCACAAGCCGCTGACGGTGGAGGAAACAAGCGCTGGACCAAGCTGAAAGATTTCCATGAGCTGTACAATGTCGGCCACATGTATGAAGCAGCTGTGGCATATTATCAGGCAACAGGAAAAAGAACCCTGCTGGATGTTGCCATAAAAAATGCCAATCTGGTTGCAGACACTTTCGGACCGGACAAAAATATGGGTGTTCCTGGCCATGAAGAAATAGAAATAGGTCTGGTTAAACTGTACAGGGTAACCGGTGATACAAAATACCTGAATCTGGCGAAATTTTTTATCGATCAGCGAGGGAATGCAAAAGGCCATGAACTGTACGGGATGTATTACCAGGATCATAAACCGGTTGTTGAACAGGATGAGGCGGTAGGCCACAGCGTACGGGCCGGATACCTTTATTCAGCAATGGCAGACGTAGCCGCCCTCACAGGGGATAAAGATTACATCAGTGCACTGGATAAGATCTGGGAAAATGTGGTCACAAAAAAACTATACCTTACCGGTGGAATCGGTGCAAGCAGAAGAGGAGAAGCATTTGGCGGAAACTACGATCTACCCAATGCTGATGCTTATGCCGAAACCTGTGCAGCCATTGCAAATATGCTCTGGAACCATCGCATGTTCCTGTTAAAAGGGGAATCAAAATATATGGATGTTTTTGAACGAGTGTTATACAATGGTTTTCTCGCCGGAATTTCTTCCGAAGGAAATACCTTTTTTTACCCCAATCCACTTGAGTTTGATGGAAAACAAAAGTTTAATCAGGGTGCCGTTTGCCGTTCTCCTTGGTTTAATTGTTCCTGCTGTCCGGTAAATATTGTCCGTACCATTCCTTCTCTGCCCGGATACATTTATGCCATGAATGGAGATGATTTGTACATCAATTTATTTATGAACAGTGAAGCCTCCCTGAATAAAACCGGAAAAAAATTCACCATTATCCAGGAAACCGAATACCCATGGGACGGAAAGGTAAAAATCCGGGTTTCTACCAGACAAAATTTTATGGCTTCTTTGCATATCAGGATTCCGGGCTGGGTAAAAAACGAACCTGTCCCAGGAGACCTGTACCGTTATGCGGAAAAATCCAGGAACCGTCCAACCCTGCTTGTAAACGGTAAGGAAAGGGATTATCCTGTGGATAAGGGATACATTGTGGTTACCAAAATATGGAAAGACAGTGATTTGCTTGAACTTACCCTTCCCATGCCGGTGAGAAAGGTACTTGCCAACCGGAAAGTAGCAGAGGACAGGGATAAAATTGCCCTGGAACGCGGACCGCTGGTCTATGCCGCAGAAGCGATCGATAACAACGGGAGGGTATTGAATCTAATGCTGGATAAATCCCGGACTTTTACAGCAAAATACGAACCCGGACTATTGGGAGGTGTTGCTGTTGTAAAAGGGGAAGCCAAAGTTATTAATAATCCGGCAAAACAGATTGAAAAAGCAAAAGAGCAGGAATTTACCGCCATCCCCTATTATGCCTGGTCTGAAAGAGGTATCGGAGAAATGGCCGTGTGGCTGCCATTTGATATCCGGGCATTTCAACTCAAAAATAATCTGGCATTCAAGAAACCGGTCAGGCTGGAATATAAATCCCATGAAAAATACGGGGGAGCCGTTCAGTTAACGGACGGACTGATTGCCAAACCGGAAGAAATCAATGACTGGACAGGTTTTGAAGGAACGGATATGGTAGCCTTTCTTGACCTGGGTGAGATTTATCCTGTAGAATCAGTTTCTGTGGGCTTTTTGCAGAATACGGGACTTTGGATCTTCTTACCTGTTAAAGTTGAAGTATCTGTGTGGAACGGAAAGTCAGGGGGATATGGAAAACCAATAATTATTAAAAATAAGGTACCTGATAATGAACCGGGTGCGTTCAGAAAAGATTTTACCTTCCGCTTCAGTAATTTAAAAACAAGATATATTAAAATTCATGCCTATAACATGAAAGTATGTCCTCCCTGGCATCCGGGAACAGGAGGGAAAGCATGGATATTTGCGGATGAGATTCTGGTAGAGAAAAAAGCATCATCAAAGTAAGTTTCAGATTGGTTATTAATTTATTAAACCTTACCTCACGAAGATATTTGCGTAGTAAGCGGAGTAATTATATGGTCATTCAATTGTCATTCAGTAGTCATTCAGTAGTCATTAATTGTCATTCGGTAGTTATTAATTGTAATTCATTAGTAATTAACTGTCACCAATAACTTGAACGTAGTGAACTAATAACCACTAATGACGTGAACATAGTGAACTAACAACTACTAATGACATTAACGAAGTGAACTTATAACCACTAATGACATGAACGAAGTGAACTAATAACCACTAATGACGTGAACATAGTGAACTAATAACCACTAATGACGTGAACGTAGTGAACTTATAACCACTAATGACGTGAACGTAGTGAACTAATAACCACTAATGACGTGAACGTAGTGAACTTATAACCACTAATGACGTGAACGTAGTGAACTAATAACCAATAATGACGTGAACGTAATGAGCCAAATCAAAGCTATTTCCATGTTTTGCCAGAACCCGAAAAATAATCTATTTTTACATATTCTATAAACATTAGTACTAAAATTATGAAATCAGGCATCCTCTTTCTTTTTGCTTCCATATTGATTGTAGCTTGTAACAAAAACATCAGCCATGAAGTCTTTGCAGAAGCTGAAAGCTTTGAAAACAAAGGCGGCTGGGTGGTTGACCCCCAGTTTGTGGAACAGATGGGATCTCCGTATCTTCTTGCACATGGTTTGGGCAAACCGGTAAAAAATGCCGGCACCACTCTGAATTCCACGGTAAACGGTAACTACCATGCCTGGGTAAGGACGAAAAACTGGGCTCCCGGAAATTGGGAAGCCCCAGGAAAATTCGAACTCATCATCAACGGACAAACTGCAGATTCGATCCTGGGAACCCAAAACGGCTGGGCCTGGCAGTATGCCGGTAATTTCAAGCTTAAAAGTAAGTATGTAAAAATAGAACTGAGAGACCTTACCGGTTTTGAAGGCCGTTGTGATGCGGTTTATCTTAGCACTGAAAATACTCCACCTCCTAATGACCCGCAAAAATTAGTGGTATGGCGGAAAAAAATAATGAATGAAGAAGATATACCCTCTGATAATCAAGAATTTGATCTTGTGGTAGTGGGTGGTGGCATTGCCGGATGCGCAGCATCCATTGCCGCAGCCGAGCAAGGCCTGAAAGTGGCATTGGTTCATGACCGTCCCGTTCCGGGCGGAAATGCCAGCAGTGAGATCAGAGTGCATACCGAGGGGATTACCTGGCACTCGGACAGAATTCTGAAAATGCTCAATACCCAACACTGGCCAAACGGTTCTCCCGATGCAAAGCAGGACGATAAAAAAAGATTACGCAACCTTAAAAGGTATCCAAATATCTCTTTGTTTTTTAACTGGCGGGCCTATACCGCCAATACAGCGAATGATTCCATTACCTCCGTGGATGCCAGGCACACCTCAAACGGAAAAAGAAAACGCTTTAAAGCTCCGTATTTCATTGATTGCACAGGCGACGGATGGATCGGATACTGGGCTGGTGCAGAATACATGTATGGCCGGGAAAGTGCATCTGAGTATAACGAACACTGGGACAAATACGGAGAGTTATGGAGTCCAAAAAGGGCAGACAACAGAGTTATGGGCTCGTCTGTGTTGTGGAGAACAAAATATATGGATAAAGTGGTGAATTTTCCTGAAGTCCCCTGGGCAATGGAGGTAGCAAAAAACTACAGTGCTACTTTTGGCACCTGGAACTGGGAATTCTCCCGGAATGACGTACATCAGATTGAAGATGCGGAATTGATCCGTGACCATATGCTAAAAGCCATCTACGGCTCTTTTTTCAATGCCAAACAAAATCCCGAAAACGACCGAATTGGCCTGGAATGGGTTTCCTACCTGATTGGTAAAAGGGAATCCAGAAGACTGGTGGGTGATTATATCTATACTTTTAATGACGCACGTGAAATGCGTGAATTTGAGGATGGTGTGATCAAAGAGAAAAGAGCTGTAGATGTGCATTATCAGCAAAATCTGACTGATCCTTCAAAACCCGATTTTCTTTCTGAAGCGAATTACTACAGGGTGGATTACTATATTCTGCCTTATCGTTCACTCTACTCAAAAAACATTAAAAACCTGTTTATGGCCGGCCGTTGTTTCAGTTGCTCACATCTGGGTCTTGGCGGCCCCAGGGTAATGAACACAACGGGACAAATGGGCGTAGTAACCGGTTATGCAGCCTTCCTGTGCAATAAATACCATGTAAATCCCAGAGGAATTTATTTTTCACATATGGATGAGTTGAAGGAGTTGATAAAAAACACGGAAAAGTAAGAATTTATATGAAAAATACTTACCTTGATCTGATCACGCAAAGTTTTCCCTTTCCTCAGGAAGGATTTGACCTGAAAGATGGGTATCTTACTTTTCACGGAGTGTCACTGAAATACCTGATTGAAAAATACAAAACTCCTTTCCGGCTGATCTATCTTCCTAGAATCGGAGAACAGATTGAAAAAGCCAGGGATTACTTTCGTTCGTCTTTTAAAAAGTTTGATTATAAGGGGAAATACCATTATTGTTACTGCACCAAGTGCAATCATTTTTATCATATCATTAACGAGACATTGAACCACAATGCCAACCTTGAGACATCTTCATCCTTTGATATAGATATCATACTGAATCTTTTTGAAAATAAGAGAATTGACAAAAACAGAATTATTGTTCACAACGGATATAAAACCGAAGAATACCTGCAAAGAATTCTGCAATTGCAGGATGTAGGTTTTAAAAATTCAATCATTGTTTTTGACAGTGTAAAAGATCTTGGCAAGCTACATAAACTGTCAAAAGGAAAACGGATAAAAATCGGATTACGTATGGCCATAAGTGAGGAACCCCAGTCGGCATTTCATACATCCCGGCTTGGTATCCGACCCACCGAAATGAACAATTTTTTCAATCACTACATAAAAAACAATCCGGATGTAGAACTTAAGATGCTGCATTTTTTTGTTGACTCAGGTATTAAAGATACACTCTATTACCGGGAAGAATTTCAAAAAGCGCTGAATTTATACACCACTCTCAGAAAAAAATGCCCCAGTCTCGATTCTTTTAACCTGGGCGGTGGCTTCCCCATCCAGAACCACCTTGGATTCAGTTATGATTATCAGCATATAACAGACGAGATTGTAAGGAACATTAAAGAATCATGCAACAAAGAAAATGTACCGGAACCCAATATTTACACTGAATTCGGGAAATACACGGTAGGGGAATCGGGTGCGATCATTTTCAAAGTACTGGAAGAGAAACAACAAAGCGATACCGAACGCTGGTATATCATCGATAACAGTCTGATGAATACCATTCCCGATGCCTGGTCCATTCACGAAAAGTTCATTCTGCTGCCAATCAATAAATGGAATAAAGAATATCAACGGGTAAGCATCGGCGGTATCAGCTGTGATCATTCTGACTACTATAACTCCGAAGACCTGAACCAGGAAATATTGCTACCCAAATATCCGGAAAACAATACGGAACCTTTGTATATAGGCTTTTTTCATACGGGAGCATACCAGGATGCCATCAGTGGTTACGGAGGCCTGAAACACTGTTTAATCCCCGCTCCCGGGCATATCATTATTAATAAAGATGAAAACGGAAACCTGACAGATTACGAGTACAATGAAGATCAGCATGAAGAGGAAAAGTTCCGGATTCTGGGGTATAATAAACGACTTTGATTTTCCCACTGATGTAATCGTTAATTTATACAGCCCGAATCCTGAGAAAAATGCTTTTTACAGAAAATATACTTGGATTTTATGCACTTTTTTTGTAAAATAACATTGGATTTTATGCATAAAAAATTCCATACCTGTTAAAAAATACAATTTAAAACCAGTCCTGAATTAACCATAAAATTATGAAAATCAGTTTTTTACTCACAGGTATCCTGTTCATCTTAATTTCCTGCAATGCCCCGGATAAGACACCCGAAAAGCCCCTGAATTTCAGTGGAATTTATCCGAATCTGGCTTATTATAACAACGAGGGCGAATGTGGTACGGGTGCTGTAGTTCCCTGGGCCGGAAGGCTTTGGGTGATTACTTACGGACCTCACAAACCATTCGGATCATTGGATAAACTATATGAGATCACTCCCGGACTTAAACAAATCATACGGCCGGAAAGTATTGGCGGTACACCGGCCAACCGGATGATCCACAAAGAGAGTAATCAATTGTTTATCGGCCCTTATGTAATTGATACCAACCGTAATGTCCGAACTATATCTTATAATGATATGCCCGGCCGGTTTACAGGCAACGCGCGACACCTGACCAATCCGGCAGGAAAAATCTATTATGCAACCATGGAAGAAGGATTTTATGAAGTGGACGTTCAAACGCTTCAACCAGGGATGTTGTTTGCAGACGGAAACGTAAAGCAGAAAAAGCAAAAGGATACCGGAGCCAATCAAAAAACCGATCTCCTGCCAGGCGCTCATGGCAAAGGATTATATTCCGGACAGGGGGTGCTGGTTTATTCCAACAATGGTGAATCAGGCAGTGAGGCCCTTAAAAGATTTGACATTGAATCTGGTTCCCTGTCTGAATGGGATGGTACAAACTGGAAATTAGTGCGAAGAAACCAGTTTGTGGAAGTAACAGGCCCCGGAGGAATCTTTGGAAATGCCCATCCTGAAACTGATCCTATCTGGGCAACCGGCTGGGATTATAAATCAATTATCCTGGGTGTCAGAAACCCGGAAGGATGGGACTTTTTTCGTCTGCCCAAAACTAGCCACAGTTACGATGGCGCCCATGGGTGGAATACCGAATGGCCACGGATTCGTAATGTAGGCACGACTGAAAACCCGGATTATTTAATGACCATGCACGGGATGTTCTGGCGGTTTCCGGGAAACTTTTCCAAAGGAAATACAGCCGGAATACGTCCCCGTTCAGCATATCTGAAGGTGATCGGAGATTTTACAAGGTGGAATGACCGGCTGGTTTTTGGTTGTGATGATTCTGCAAAAAATGAATTCCTGAACAAAAGGAAAGTGAAAGGAAACATCGGAGGTGCAGGGCAATCCAATTCCAATCTTTGGTTTACCTCTCCTGACCAGCCTGACCAACTTGGCCCTACCACGGCAGAAGGAGCCATTTGGCTGAATGAACAAGTTATTGCAGGTGAGCCATCGGAGCCTTTTTTATTTGCCGGCTGGCCAAAACGATGTGCATGGATCAGTAATTTGGGAGACAAAAATGTTCAGTTTATATTTGAGACAGATGATAAGGGAAACGGAAACTGGGTAGTTAAGAATTCCATAAATATGAAAGCCGGAACCAGCGAATTTATTGATTTTCCTGAAAATGAAACGGGTGAATGGATCCGCGTGGTAAGCAATCTTTCAACCCTCGCAACCATTCAGTTTTTCTATACAGGAAAAGATGTCCGCAATGATTCCCCTGATACGATCTTCAACGGCATAGCCCGTGTTGATGAAACCAAAGTCATTGGCGGTCTTCTTTATGGCTTGGGGAACGCCAGGAAGGTTTTGGGCATGTCTGCGTATAGTTTTAGTGAAAATAAAACAGAAAATACCGGTTATTATGAACTTGACCACGGGATGAAACTGGTACTTAAGGATGATAAAAGCACTCAGAATTACATAAATGAAAAGTTTGCCATCCCGGAACAGGTGGTTAGTGTAGAAGAAGCATCCGTCCTTATTGTGGATGATAAAAACCGTCGCTGGCGGTTGCCTCTGAGAAACAATGCTTACACAGATCTCACGAACTCTTCCAAACTGCGTATTTGCCGTGAGGTTGTTACCGAACGTGACTTATTCAGCTGCCACGGTACCTTTTATGAATTACCGGCTGAAAATGCAGATGGCTTTGCTAAAATCCGCCCGGTGGCTTCTCATAACTTCAGAATTCATGATTATGCATCTTACCGGGGAATGTTAATCATGACCGGAATCAACCTTGCCGAAACAAAAAACAATCCGCACATCATAGTGTCAGATGATGGCAGAGCAGCTCTTTGGGCTGGTGTAATCGATGATTTATGGAAAATAGGTAAACCTTCAGGACATGGTGGCCCGTGGAAAAATGCTGAGGTCAAAGCGGGCATTCCTTCTGATCCATATCTGATCGGGTTTTATGAAAAACGGATGCTGGAAATTTCTCATAAACGGAAAGTAGCAGTGACTTTCACAATTGAAGCAGATCCGGTGGGAAATGGTTCATGGATGACCTACAAACAGGTAAGTATAGCACCGGAAAAAACTTATAAATATACTTTCCCGGATCATTTTCAGGCCCGGTGGATCAGATTTACCACAGATAAAGACTGTAAGGCAACAACTATCCTGGAATACAACTAAATCAATTTACTGACTGGTAAACAAGTATTTGTTAAGGTACACTAATAAACACAAAAGCAACTAAATATTAATGTTTCACAGACTTTTTTAAAAAACCTTAGTGTAAAATCAAATATAACAGGGTATCACTGTTTGTCATTTCAAAGATAGTAATTCAGCAAACAATCACTCTCCAGTGGAGATGAATTTTTTATACAGGCACTTTCCTGTTGGTGTTTGTGCAAGTCCGCCCAAGCCGGTGCAGCACAGTGAAGCGGGCAAAGCTTCGCCGACAGACTTCATTGCATCAATAACCTCATCATAAGGTATCACAGGGTCATAACCGGCAATGGCCATAACAGATGAATTCAGAGCATTGGTTGCTGCCATTATATTTTTTCCCAGGCAGGGCACTTCAACCCTTACAGCAACCGGATCACAAACCAGTCCCAATTCATTCTGCAAAGCCATGGATGCAGCATTTATTGCCTGACGGGCAGTGCCTCCTGCCATTTCCACCAGTCCGGCAGCGGCCATGGCGGCCCCGGAACCGGTTTCCACCTGACAACCACCTTCCTCAGCTGAGAAAGTGTATTTACGGGCAATAAAAACCCCCGTGATCCCGGCTGCCATAAATCCCCGGATAATACGTTTCGGATCTGTATCCTGCTCCTCCAACGAACCGAACAGAGCGCCCCCGAGAACACCACAAGCTCCGGCAGTAGGTGTAGCAACAATAAGTCCCATAGAACTTTTCACTTCCATAATGGCACTGGTAAAGGCGATTATTGTACTGTTTATCGACTTTTTGATTAATCCCTTTTGTTCTGCATCTTTAATCAATTTTGACTGGCTTCCCAGTATCCGGTCTTTGTAAGACGTTCCTTTTAATCCATCCCGGATGGAATTCCGTATAATGGAAACAATTTCCTCCATTTTTTTAAGGACAGAGGCAGCATCTAAACCGGACCGAGCAATTTCGTATCTGATCGCCAGTTCAGACAAAGTCAGATCATCCTTCTCTGCCAGTTCAAGCATTTCATCTATCGTTGTGAAAGGTAGTTTTAGGTTAATCCCTGAAATAACAGGCATGACCGGACTAAGCTCTGTATTCCAGATTAAATATTTTTTGAGGCCGGGGATTTTTGCAAGCCGGTTGATCAGGGAATCTCCGGACTTAATATTTACCAGGGTTTTAGCATTTTCGCCTTTTATTATCTCAAATGTTGCATCAGCTAGATTTGTTTTAAGAATTTGTTCCAATTCAGGCAGCTGCTCTTCAAATATATTATTGAAAAACATCAGATTTTCAAAAAAATCACCCTTGATGGATACTTTGCATCCATTCATTTCAATGATTTCAAACATACCTCCTCCGGTGGAAATGGCCAGAACATGGATATCTTCTCTCTCAGGATATTGTACAGTAATTTGATATGCATTCGGATGTTTACATTCAAGGTCGGTGGTAATATATTCAATGACAAAATCACTGTAATTAAGATGCTTTTCATAATTAATGATGTCAGGATCTGACATCTCAATGCCCAGTAAACCACCAGTCAGCCCCATGGCAGAACCCTGACCAAGGTAGGTAGTAGGTAAAGACCCCGATCTGTTAAACTCCACAAGTATTTTCCTGTAAACGGGGCCGGCGAGTTGTCTTATAATGCTTCCTATCCTATGAGCAGCAGCAGTATGAGAACTGGAGGGACCTCTCATAACCGGACCAATTACATCGTTGAATATATCAGGGAAAGTGTTTGTTTCCATTTGAGTCAACCAGCTTTTACTTACGCAATATAGGAATTATCTGATTATAATCTGATGTCTTTGGGGCAATTCTTGTAACAGCCTGCAACTTATAGATTCCGGTGCTGCATAGCTTTTTTCTTTTGCCGGGCATACCAGAGCGCCGATTTTTTATGTTTGATCATTTAACCCTGACTTTCACGTCAGGGCTAAAATTAAGCACCCTTTCAGGGCTGAATACAAAAAATCGAATTACTCAGGAGAAACAAACTTACCCATCAAATCAAACGATGCCACGTAAAAGTCAGGATCTACTGCAAATGATTTGATATCCATATCAGAGATATAGGAATCCCAGTGTTTTGCAGGCTTTATCCATTGTGTTCTGCCATTTATTTTTACCTGCAAAGGCATATCAAATCCTTTAACACAATTATCCCAACGAAATTTCAATTCTTTTCCTTCAATGATATATTCCAGAACCGGTATTCTGATATCATTCAGATACTGAGCAAAAAAAGCAGAAAGATCTTTTCCTGTCTCTTTACTTAAAAAATCCTCTATTTGCTTTCCTGTTACAGTCTGATGATAAAATTCCCTGTTTAATGCCCTCAGAATTCCCCTCCATTTCGCATCGTCATCCACCAGTTGACGGAGTGTATGCAACATGTTGGCCCCTTTGTAATACATATCTCCCGAACCCGGATAGTTCACATTATAAATCCCCACAACAGGCCTGTCATTTCGAATACTGGCACGGGTACCTCTCACATAAGCAGCACTGGCTTCCTTCCCATAAAAGTAATCCAGAAACAGATTTTCAGAATAAGCCGTAAAACTTTCATGTATCCACATATCAGCGGCATCCCGGTTGGTAATACTATTGGCAAACCATTCGTGACCGGATTCGTGAATAATGATAAAATCAAACTTTAATCCCCAGCCGGTCTGACTCAAATCACGACCACGATATCCTTTTTTATAGCCATTTCCGTAGGTTACAGAACTCTGGTGTTCCATTCCCAGATAGGGAGCTTCCACCAGTTTATAACTGTCTTCATAAAAAGGATAGGGACCAAACCAGTATTCAAAGGCTTCCAGCATTCTTTTTACATCTTTGAAATGCTCTTTTGCTTTGGCCATATTTCCTCTCAAAACATAATACTCACAATCCAGAATTCCTTTTTCTCCTCTGTATTTTTCAGAAAAGCGAACATAATCCCCAATATTGATATTTACTCCGTAATTATTGATCGGGTTGGATACAAACCAGTGAAAAGTCTTTGTTCCGTCTGCATTTTCATCCACTTTCCTTAACCTGCCGTTTGATACATCCGTAAGGGAACCCGGCACATTCACACTGATCAGCATACTATCCGGTTCATCGTAAGGATGATCCTTACACGGCCACCAGAGACTGGCCCCGTCACCCTGGCAGGCGGATGCAATAAAATCAAGGCCGTTTGCATCTTTGCTCCAGGTAATCCCACCCGACCATGGAGGATTTTTACTTACCCTGGGCTGGCCTTCATACCAGATCACCAGCTCATTTTCCTGACCGGGCTCCTGCAACTTATCAAGTTCTATAAACCAGGCATTGCCATCTTTATTCCATGATAATACATCATCACCCTGTACAACTTTCGTGATTTTCATAGGTGGTTGCAGATCAATTTGCATGATCTGATGACTTTTAAGGACTTTGTACCTTACCGTATTCGTTCCCTTAATGGAACTATCAGCAGGATCTACTTTTATATCAAGGTGATAAAATGCCAGATCCCACCACTCCCTTTCAGGGGTGATGCTGCCCCGCAAAGTATCCTGATGTGTAAAAATTGGTTTTTGGGAAAAGCCGCTAAGGATAAGCGCAAAAAAACAAATAAGAATCAGTGAAAATATTTTCATAAATAATGGAATTGATACAGTAATTTTTCCATAAAGATAAGATTTATGGAACCATTATTAGCCAGATTCATGAAACAATAACAAAAAATCACATGCATTGATAATTTCAATCATATATTCATATCCGTATGAAATACAAGCATGGGCAAATCCGACTGAAAAACAATTTTCCGGGTTAAACTCGGATGGATCAGACTGGTTAGCAGATTCCTGCGATGTGTTGTGAGGGACAGCATATCAACTTGATGTGTTTTTAGATAGGCTTCAATTCCTTCCAGTACATCATCATTCTGTAAAACCGAACAATGGATTTTTACCTTTGGATAACTACTTGAAAAATAACTCTTCAAGCCTTCCATTTTAGCCTGTGCCCACTGATCCTTTTCACCGGAACCCACATGCACACAATATATTCTTATCCTGAACCCGGACAGTATTTCCATTAGTCTTGCAATGGCAAAAAAGTCAGACTCATCGTAATTTGTGGCATACAAAACATTGTACTCTTTCTTTCCATAATGATACACCGAATCTTCAGGAACAACCAGTACTGGATATTTTGATTTCATCACCACCCTTACGGAAGATCCGCCCATAAATTCCGACCTTAAGCCGGCTCCCCTTGCTCCCAAAACTACAAGATCAGGTGTATAGTCCTCACAGAAGGCAAGAATGGTATCCGAAGGGACACCCGGTATCAGCAACGTTTCAAGGCCAATATTGGAAAACTTTCTTTTTTCTATTTCCTGCTGGACTTCTTTCTTAAGTGTCTTCATTTGATCAGCAGCAATATCCCTGATCTCTGTAATTTTTTCCGATACCGGATCAGTAAATATATAAGATTCGGAATAAGGTATTGTTCCAATTTCAGGAGTGTAATAAATATGGAGCAAGGTAATTTCCGAGCCCGGATAGTTATTGGCAATACCCAGGGCATAATGGACAGCATTCCTGGCATAATCAGAAAAATCAACAGGAATTAGTATTTTGAGAGGTTTATTCCCTGTTTTTTCTTCTTTCTGCAAATCCAGTTTCATCTGACTGGCAATTTTCATGGCTTTTTCAAGATTTTCTTCTGTAACCAATACTTTAACTCCGCTTGAAGCATCCGGTCGAATGGTATTTACATTCATCAGAATGCAACTGATATTTTCTGTTTTCAGCATAGATTCCAGAATGATGGCCCTCGAATAAGGCTCAATTGCGATGGTGTAGAGCTTTGTGTCCATTGTTTGGTTTGTTAATGAATAATGAAACAATAATCCGATTCTTCAATTATGTGATTGTGATTAAAGATATAAAAATTCCACCATCTTTCAAAATATTAATGTTTATTTAATTACAATAATCCGGCAAATTGTTTTTATACATACTTTCAATTGTAATAAATAATTATCTAAGGTGTTTAATCCCATTGTCTGGATGTATGAAAATACTGGCTTCCAATAGAAAGAGTAATAATTTACACCTGAAACCCGGATCGCTGGGATAATATTTTTAAATGAGCAGCTACAAAAGAACAGCATATTTGGATCAGTTTCCGATATTTCTCTGATTTTAAAAGTGCGGTGGCAGGAAAATTTGGCCCGGGCCGGTGGTGGGAGGTGGGGGGAAGGATTAAATTTTCTTGACTTTTTTGTTTCGTTTTTGTGTCAAGACAAAAATGAAAGCCCGTCTGGCAAGACAATAATGAAAATTGCAATTAACTGAATATTATGTATTTAATAAAGATATAGACTTATAATAAACCAGGTATAACTGTTTATAATTTTGTTTGCTCATCCCAACTTTCTTCGCTAATATTGTATTTTAGAAGCACAACCGGTTTGATTTACTTTTTATTTATATTCTAAAACCCTGATCCAATGGTGGTAATTAAGTATAAGCATGAAACTCTTTTAAAGTTCAGGCATGTTGTTCTTTTGTTTTTATTTATTTTCATAACAGGTAGTGTTCAATCAGTTGCACAATCCAAAATATTGGCCCCGGTTCCTCCCATGGGCTGGATGACATGGAACCAGTTTGGCCCTGACATAAGTGAAGACCTGATCAAAGAAATGGCTGATGCTCTGGTAAACAGTGGTATGGCCGGTGCCGGTTATAAATACATTATCATTGACGACCTCTGGCAGGGTAAAAGAGATAAAAACGGCATATTACAGCCTGATCAAAGCAAATTTCCTAACGGAATGAAGGCTCTTGCCGATTATGTTCATTCCAAAGGACTGAAATTAGGAATATACTCTGATGCTGCTGATCGCACCTGTGGAGGGACTATAGCCAGTTATGGTCATGAAAAAACCGATGCCCGTGTTTTTGCTGAATGGGGAATTGATTACCTGAAATATGATTATTGCAATGCCCCGGCGGATAAGGATTCTGCAATGGTCCGTTACAAAAGAATGGCTGATGCAATTCATAAAACCGGCAGGGAAATGATATTTGCAATTTGTGAATGGGGTCGGCGACAACCCTGGGAATGGGGTGCCTCGGTAGGTGGACAGCTATGGAGGACCACTTGGGACATCCGTGATACCTGGCAAAGTAATAAATATGATTCGGGCCATGCCGGAATTTACAATGTACTGCAAAGGCAGGCAGGCCTCGAAAAGTATTCAGGACCGGGAAAATGGAACGACCCGGATATGCTGGTTGTAGGACTAAACGGAAAAGGAAAATCTTCTTCCCACGGTGGTGCAAATGGTTGCAGCCTTGAGGAATACCGGTCACAGATGAGCATGTGGTGCATGATCAATGCTCCGCTGATTGCTTCAAATGATATACGGACCATGAGTGAGGAAATAAAAGCCATTCTTACCAATAAGGAAGCAATTGCTATTAATCAGGATATACTTGGAAAACAGGCCGCCAGAATTTATCAAAGCGGTGGATTTGAATTTTGGGTAAAACCCCTTGCAGACGGTTCACTTGCCCTGGGAATATTGAACAGGGACAACAAAGAAGCCGAAACTTCTTTTCAACTCAAAGAAATCGGTCTGAAAGGAAAGCAAATGGTGCGTGACCTCTGGTTACATGAGGGTATGGGGTTTTTTACCAATGCAATCTCTATAAAAGTTCCCGGACATGGTGTACGTTTATTAAAATTCACTTCTGTAAAATAACTTTTTTATTTTTATGAAATCATGCGGATACAACTGAGAAAGTACTTCATTCAAACCATCACATTCGTATTCTATATTGTCTTATTTTCATGCACATCCTCAAAATCTGAGAAAGAGAACGAACCACCCAATATTCTTGTATTTCTTGTGGATGATATGGGCTGGCAGGATACTTCTGTTCCTTTTTACAAGGAGATCACTCCGTTTAACAGAAGATACCATACCCCGGCCATGGAAAAACTTGCCAGTGAAGGCAAAATGTTTACCCAGGCATATGCCTGCTCTGTATGCTCCCCCACGAGGGTAAGCTTTTTAACAGGGACGAATGCTGCGAAACACCGGGTCACAAACTGGACTTTAAGAAAGAATGAAAGTCCGGATGCCCCGCAGGATGTGCTTGACCTTCCTCAATGGAATGTAAACGGTATCAGCCCTGTTCCCGGTATAGAAAATACCATATATGCCACTCCCCTGCCCCAATTACTGAAAGATGCCGGTTATTTTACCATTCATTGCGGAAAAGCTCATTTCGGAGCCATGGGGACCCCGGGTGCAAATCCCTTAAACCTTGGATTTAACATCAATATCGCAGGCCATGCTGCCGGAGCTCCGGGAAGCTATTACAGTGAAAAGCATTTCGGAAATAAGGACAAAAATAATGTCTGGGGAGTTCCCGGTCTTGAAAAATATTATGGGAAACACATCTACCTGAACGAAGCACTTACCAGGGAAGCAATCATTGCTTTGGATAGCACTTTAAAGGCAGACAAACCTTTTTTCCTTTATATGGCTCACTATGCGGTTCATGCACCCATTCAGGAAGATCCGAGATTTTTTGATAAGTACGTAGCTGACAGTTTGAATGTTATTGAGGCCAGGTATGCATCTATGGTAGAATCCATGGATAAAAGCCTGGGTGACCTGATGCAATATCTCGATGAAAAAGGACTGGCAGACAATACCATCATCCTGTTTATGTCGGATAACGGCGGACTCAGTGCAGTAGGCCGGGGAGGCGTTCCTAATATACATAACAAGCCACTTTCCAGTGGAAAAGGGTCTGCTCACGAAGGAGGAATCAGGGAACCCATGATCGTTAAATGGCCCGGAGTGGCAAAACCTGCTACAAAAACTTCTGATTATCTGATTATTGAAGACTTCTACCCTACCATTCTGGAAATGGCCGGGATAAAAAACTATACGACAGTTCAGCATGTGGACGGTATCAGCTTTGTTCCTGAATTGAAGGGAACCGGGAAAACCGATCCTGAAAGAAAGCTTTTCTGGCATTTTCCGAATTTCTGGGGACCAAAAGGTCCGGGAATCGGTGCCAGTAGCAGCATCCGGAAAGGAGACTGGAAACTCATTTACTATCATGCCGACCGGCATTTTGAGTTATTCAATATTAAGGAAGATGTCGGGGAAGCAACAAATCTGGCTGAAAAAGAACCCGGAAAATTAAAAGAACTGGCCGCAGACCTGGGGAATTATCTCCGGGAATCGAAAGCACAAATGCCTTCTTACAAAGATACAAAGAAACGGGTACCCTATCCGGATGAAATTATTCAATAAATAGTCGAATACAAATCAATGATAATGAATTATAAATTTTTTTAAGCATGAGTTTTAAAAACAAACAAAACAGGAGAGACTTCCTGAAAAAGACAGCGATTTCTGCTGCCGCATTTACGATTATTCCCAGGCATGTACTGGGTGGTACAGGCTTTATTGCCCCCAGCGACCAGTTAACCAAAGCCATCATCGGTGTGGGAGGAATGGGAAGAGGCCACATCAAGTATCCCGGGTCTAAATTATTGGCTGTGTGTGATGTTGACAGTCAGCATCTGCAAAAAGCCTTATCTATAGCTGGGAAAGATGTGAAAGCTTATGATGATTTCCGGGAAGTATTGCTCAGGCCGGATATTGATGTGATTCATATTGCCACCCCACCCCACTGGCATGCGTTGATGTCAATTGCTGCAGCACAGGCAGGCAAGGATATCTGGTGTGAGAAACCAATGACACGGACAATTGGGGAAGGAATAAAGGTGGTGGAAGAAGTAAATAAGCACGGACGTATTTTCCGACTGAATACCTGGTTCCGCTTCAGAGCTCAGTTTTATGGCCTGGGAACTACCGTGAAACCACTGAAAAAACTGATAAGTAACGGTGTGCTGGGCTGGCCCCTGAAAGTTACGGTAAGTGGCATTACAGGATACAACTGGAAGTTCTACTGGAGTGGTAAAACCAACCTGAAACCCATGCCGGTTCCGGAAAATCTGAATTATGACATGTGGCTGGGACCAGCACCATATAAACCCTACAACCCTGAAAGGGTGCATTCCAAATTCAGGGGTTATTGGGATTACGACGGCGGTGGCCTGGGTGATATGGGCCAACATTATCTTGATCCGGTTCAGTATATGCTGGATAAAGACGATACCAGTCCTGTTAAGATTGAAGTGGATGCTCCCCAGCAGGATTATGATGCTGTAGGTTCCTGGAGAAGAATTGTTTACACTTATGCCGATGGCTGCCAGATTATTCTGGATGGTGAAAATAAGGATAAAGATGCTGCCTATATTGAAGGACCTGAAGGTAAGATATACAAAGGAATGAAATCTACTATCCCCAATCTTCAGAAAGTTATTGACAGTCTGCCCGATCCCGAAACACAAATCATACATTTTGACGAATCGGTCCGTACCAGGAAAAAATTTGCACTGAATGAATCCAACGGACATCGCTCAAGTACCATAGTAAATCTTGGAAAAATTGCAGTCCGCCTTGGCAGAACGCTGCATTTTGATCCCGATAAGCAACAGTTTATCAATGACGAAGCAGCAAACAGATTGATCAATCAGCCCATGAGAGGGCCCTGGAGTCTGTAAATGATATTTTTAGAGAAATAATCTATAACATATTTGAAAATCAAACAAACATGAAAAAGATAGTATATGTATTATTAATCCTTGTTTTCTCCATTTTAACATCTGGCACAAACAATGCACAGGATGTGAGAACCCTGAATACCAAAGTAGTTGACATAATTGCCCAGCTTCCGGCCAATGACCTGGCATTCAGAGATAAATTATTGAAAGAGTTTATTACTTACGGTGATGAAGGATTTCAGCTTGCTGCAAAAATGCTGAAAGCCCCGGGTACCGGAAATGATGCCACCGTAAGAAAGCTGATCAACAGTCTGGCACGTTATGCCGGGGAGAGTTCTGATTCTCCGGAAAGGGAGTTTGTGGAAAATAACCTCATGACTTCCATAAAAAATGAAAATGATCCGCAGGTCAGGACTTTTCTTATCCGCCAATTGAACCTGGCAGGTACCAACAAATCAATTGATCTGTTGAAAAGCTTTTTAGATGATCAGCAACTTTGTGAGCCTGCCACTCAGGCACTGGTTGCCATTCACACACCCGAAGCAGCTTCTGCCGTTTATGAAATGCTGAAAGGAGCTGAAGGGAAAAATAAGGTTACTTTAGTAAAGGCCCTGGGAGATTTGCAATGCAAAAAAGCATTACCGGAGATCATGGTACTTGAAAAAACAAACAATCTCAATCTGAGAAAAGTGGTATTATATTCCCTATCCAGCATCGGAACACCTGAGCCTTATAAAATACTCCGGAATGCAGCAGAAGGTGTAAACTATGGATTTGATCCCACTCATGCCACAGCATCGTTCCTTAATTATGCCGACAGGCTGGGAAGTCAGGATGAATTCAAATTATGTAAAAAAGTTTGTAAAAATATTATGGCCGCCTGCAAGACTTCTGATTTGCTACACAATAATGCAGCAGCTTTAAGTATTTATGCAAAGTATTTTGGCGATGAAGTCCATCCTCTTCTACAAAAAGCAGTGAAAAACAGCGATAAACCCTACAGGTATGCTATTCTGAGGATTGCGGCAGGTCTTCCGGGACTGGACAGAACCTATGAATGGATTGAAATAGCCGGTAAATCGGAACCGGAGATCAGGGGTGATATTATTTATATGTTGGGTCTGAGACAGGATCCTGCAGCGGTTCCATTTGTTAAAAAAAGTCTCAACAGCCCCGAAGCCCATGTCCGCGAATCAGCTATAGAAGCGCTGCCAAAACTGAAAACACCGGATGTTGTTCAGGTTTTACTGGATCATCTTTCCAATGGAAAGGATGTACTGCTTACAAAGAAAATATTACTACAAAATATTAGTAATTCCGATCTGAAACAGGTAGTGGAAACTATGCATAAGTCTGAAGGAGATGCCAAAGCCGCTTGCCTAAGCATCCTTTCATTAAGGGCCGGAACAGAATACTTTAGTGAAGTTTACAGGGAATGCAATGCCAAAGACGAAACGGTGAAAGCCGCTGCTTACATTGCCCTGAAAGGTGTCTCTACGGATAAGAATACCGGAGAACTGATCACTTTGCTGCTGAATACAAAGGAGCCTGCATATATTCCAAATGTACAGGGAGCTATCATTCGTTCACTTTCCGGATCAGAAGGACAGGAAGAAGGTACAGAATTGCTTATTTCTACGCTGGAGACAACGGATAAAAAGGAAAGGATCATTGAAATCCTGCCTCATTTAGGAGGTTCTCACGCGCTTGCTGTGGTTACCAAAAACTTCTCAAGTTCTGATCCTTCGGTTAAAGAAGCTTCGTTTAATGCCCTGGTGAACTGGAAAGATGCTTCTGCAACGGCATCCTTATATCAAATCTGCCATCATGGCCCGAAAGAATATCAGTCAAAAGCATTCCAGGGTTTTGTGAATCAGGTAAACCATTCGGATATGCCGGCTGACCAGCGTTTGCTCATGGCAAGGAAGATCATGCCTTATGCAACCGGTGTGGAGGAACAAAAAATGGTAATTACCAGTCTGGGAAAAAATAAAACCTTCCTAACGCTTATTTACCTGAGCAAGTTTCTGGATAATACCGGTTTGCAACAGAGTGCTGCCGAATCGCTGATGAATGTTGCACTGCCTTCATCCGGTGGAAAAGACGGAATGTCGGGTGAGATTGTAAGAAAACTCTTAACAAGGGTATCCGGGATACTGAATGGTCCGGAAAGTGACTATCAACGGGAAAATATAAAAAGTTATCTGGAAAAAATGCCCGATGAAAAAGGATTTGTTTCTATGTTTAACGGAACTGACCTGAGTGGATGGAAGGGTTTTGTAGCCGATCCGGTTAAGCTGGCAAAGATGTCAAAAAAAGACCTTGCAAAAAAGCAGGAAGAAGCCAATAAAAAGATGTTCAACAACTGGAGTGTAAGAGACGGAATGATCGTTTTTAACGGGAAAGGTGCAAACCTGGTTTCTGACAGAAATTACAGTGATTTTGAAATGATCGTAGACTGGAAGATCACTAAGAACGGAGACAGTGGCATCTATCTGCGTGGCACACCTCAGGTGCAGATATGGGATACTTCCAGAA
Organism: Bacteroidales bacterium; assembly: GCA_024763075.1. Lineage (GTDB taxonomy): Bacteria > Bacteroidota > Bacteroidia > Bacteroidales > VadinHA17 > JANTGF01. The sequence continues at coordinate 25,925 of JANTGF010000048.1, forward strand.
GGAACGTGGGTGCCCAGGTTGGCTCGGGAGGTTTATACAACAACCAGAAAAACCGGAGTACACCTCTGAAAGTTGCCGATAATCCGGTTGGGGAATGGAATACTTTCCGCATTATTATGCAGGGTGAGAATGTAAGCGTTTACCTCAATGGAGAGCTGGTTGTTGACAATATTCCACTGGAAAATTACTGGAGCAGGGAAGATCCGATTTTCCCCACAGGACCAATTGAGTTACAAGCACATGGTTCTGACCTGGCCTTCAGGGATATTTACATCAGGGAAATCAAAGAAAATGAATACAATCTCACTCCGGAAGAAAAGGCCATGGGTTTTGTCGCCCTGTTCAACGGGAAAAATTTAAATGGCTGGACCGGTAACAAAGTGGATTATGTTGTTGAAGACGGAAATATAGTTATCCGGCCACAGAAAGGAAGTCATGGAAATCTTTTTACGGAAAAAGAATATGCTGATTTTGTTTTTCGCTTTGAATTCCTGCTTACTCCGGGTGCCAATAACGGACTGGGTATCAGGGCCCCTTTGGAAGGAGATGCTGCTTATAAGGGAATGGAAATTCAAATTTTAGATAATACAGCCCCTGTATATGCAAATTTGCATGAATACCAATACCATGGCTCTGTTTATGGGGTAATCCCGGCAAAAAGAAGTTATCTGAAACCGGTTGGTGAATGGAATACCGAAGAAGTAAGAATTAAAGGCTCAAAAATTACTGTAACCCTGAATGGCACGGTAATTCTGGACGGGGATATCAAAGAAGCCAGTAAAAACGGGACCCTGGATCATAAGGATCATCCGGGTTTGCTGAGAGAAAAGGGTCATATCGGATTTCTGGGACATGGTTCTATAGTAAGTTTCAGAAATATAAGGATTAAAGAGTTATAGGAATTACATAAAATGAATTAATGCCTAAAATGCACTAATATTAAAACCATGAAAACACATTATAAACAAATCGCCATCGCTCTGATTGCAATTTTTTTGTTCAACCTGAACCTCCGGGCACAGTTACCAAAAGAAGCCCCTGAAGATAAGGCAAAAAGAATGGAGTGGTGGACTCAGGCACGCTTCGGGATGTTTATACACTGGGGACTTTATGCAGAGGCTGCCCGGCATGAATGGGTAAAAAAACGTGAACGGATAACAAATGAAGAATATCAGAAGTATTTTGAAGTGTTTGACCCCGACCTTTTTGACCCGCATGAATGGGCGAAGATGGCAAAGAATGCCGGCATGAAATATGCTGTAATCACTACCAAACATCACGAAGGTTTTTGCTTATTTGATTCGAAATACACGGATTATAAATCGGTAAATACACCCTACGGAAAAGACATTATCAAACAATGGGTGGAGGCTTTCCGGACTGAAGGCCTGAAAATTGGCTTTTATTATTCTTTAATTGACTGGCATCATCCGGATTATGAAATTGACAGGGTTCATCCACAGAGTGCCCGGACCGATAAAGAATACAAGAAACTTAATAAAGGCAGAGACATGGACAAGTACCGTAAATACTTAAAAGACCAGGTGAAGGAGTTACTCACCAATTATGGTAAGGTAGATATCATCTGGCTTGATTACTCATTTCCATCCGGAAAACACGGAAAAGGCCATGAAGACTGGGATTCGGAGAACCTGCTAAAAATGGTCAGAGAATTGCAGCCGGGAATCATTGTAAATGATCGCCTCGACCTGCTGGATAAAGAGGGCGGCTGGGATTTCACAACACCCGAACAGTATAAGGTATCCAGATGGCCGGAGAAAAACGGGGTAAAAGTTCCCTGGGAAACCTGCCAGACATTTTCAGGTTCCTGGGGCTATTACAGGGATGAGGCCACATGGAAAAGCCCGCATCAGCTGATCGAATTATTGATTGAATCGGTAAGTAAAGGGGGGAATTTGTTACTGAATGTGGGTCCAACCGCGAGGGGTATGTTTGATTACCGTGCACAGGACCGTTTAAAGGCAATGGGTGACTGGATGTTTTACAACAACCGTTCCATTTACAATTGTACCGAAGCTCCTTCTGAGTTTTCCAAACCCGATAACTGTTTGCTGACTTACAATCCTAAAACAAATCGTTTGTATGTACATCTGCTGGACTATCCCATGGGTGCTCTTACACTCAAAGGTTTTAAGGGAAAAGTTAAGTATGCAAGATTCCTGCATGATGCCTCAGAGATCAAATTTACTCAACCAAGGCATAATGTTACCCATCAGGAATCCAATGCTGCCGGTGATATCATGCTGAAATTGCCTGTGGTAAAACCAAAGGTTGAAATTCCGGTGATTGAGCTGTTCCTGAAGTAATCTGCAAAATACTTAGTGGTTATAAATTGTCATTAGTGGTCATTCAATGGTAATTCAGTAGTCATTAATTGTAATTCGATTGTTATTCACATGTCATTAATGACGCGAGCAAAGTGAGCTAATAACCACTAATGACATGAACGAAGTGAGTGAATAATTCGATAGTAATTAGTAGTTATTAATTGTCATTAATTGTAATTCGATTGTCATTAAGTGGTCATTGAGTTGTCCTTAATAACGCGAGCGAAGCAAGCTAATAGCTATTAATGACGCGAACGAAGTGAGTGAATGAAAAATACTGATGGTTACTGTTTCCTTTTCTTGCTGGGGGTCATTTTGTATTCACGCCGCATTTCAAAGATATCCGTACTGATGGAATAATCACCTATCAAATGCTTGCAGAAATAGTCGGCTTTCAACCAGAAAAAGTATTCGGTAAAATCGCCATAGCCGTGCCGTTTTCCCGGCATGATAAAAAAGTCGAAACGTTTCTTTGCCTGTATCAAAGCATTGGCCATGCGAATTGTATTTCCCGGATGGACATTGTTGTCCATATCTCCGGTAACAAGCAGCAACTTGCCACGCAGGTTCTTTGCCAGTTGTGAGTTCTTCTCAATATCATAGATAAATTTCGATTCACCTTTGTCGTTGATCTCTTCTTTTACGCCGTGGTGGGTCTCACTCCACCAACGGTTGTAGATATTGTTTTCATGGTTTCCGGAAGATGATACGGCTACCTTGTAAAAGTCAGGATATTGCAATAATGCTGCAGTAGACATAAAGCCTCCCCCAGAGTGCCCTGATATCCCAACCTTCTCAATGTCAATAAATTTATAGCGGTCGGCAAGCTGTTCCACTACATATTTTTTATCTGCCAGTCCGTAGTCACGCAGGTCGTTGTATCCGTAATTGTGATACCACTTAGAACGGTTGGGATGCCCGCCTCTGTTCCCCAGTGTAATGACAACGAATCCCAACTGTGCAAAACGATCGGTTCTGTCCATCCGGGCAGAAAAAGCAGCATTGACAGCTTCGGTTTGAGGCCCTGGATATACATATTCCAGAATGGGATAAAACCGGGTTGAATCAAAATCAAAGGGGCGGTACATAACTCCGTAAATATCAGTGATTCCATCGGCAGCTTTTGCTTTAAAGATTTCCGGGAATTTGTATCCTGCAGCAAACAAATTACTTAAGTCGGCTGTCTCCAGTTCCAATACCACATTACCGTTGTTGTCAATAATTCCGGATCGCGGGATCGTGTTTACCCTGGAATAGTTGTCTATGAAATATCTGTAAGAGTCACTCATTAAGCTTGAATGTGTGTAATTGCCCGGGTTTAACAGGCTTAATTTGCTTCCGTCGAGGTTTACTTTGTACAAATGGTCGTAATAAGGATTCTCGCCTTTCTCACGCCCGTTCCCTATGAAATACAAAACCCTGTTTTTCTCATCCAGTTTTACAATGTTACTGCAATGCCACGGACCGGAAGTAAGTTGTTTCTTTAACTTTCCGTTGCCGTCGTAGAGATAGAAGTGCCCCCATCCGTCTCTTTCCGACCAGTGAATGAACTCCTCACCATCGTTTATCAGATAAAGTTGTCTGGTTTCAATGTATGTATTTAAGCGCTCCTTTACAATAGTCCTTACCGAATCTGTATTCAGGTCAATAAGGCAAATGTCAATCCTGTGCAGATCACGGCTTGCCCGTTTAAAGTATAATTTATCAGGTGATTTTGAAAGCCAGGTAGCCGGCACATAATCCTTAATGAGGTCCTTATTTGACAGGTTAGCCCTGTAAATGGAAACGGTCTGGTCGGCAAAAGATGAAACGTCTATTTTTCTTCCTTCCTTTTTAGTCATATCAAAGACCCAGAGTTCTGACAAGGGTGACTCTTTCTCCCCGGGCATTTGGTATTTGTAGGTTTGCAGATCAGGGCGCGGCTCTTTTAACACATTTATGACCCAAAGGGCCTTTACTTTTCGACTGTCTCTCCGTACCAAAGCGAACTTCTTTGAATCGGGCGACCATATAACATAGGCACTCCTGCGTTTCTTTTTTTCCTTTTTTATTGTTTTCTCATCATCATTTTCTTTTGGAGTATAACCTCCGCCAAACGCATAGTTTTTAACCCCTTCTGTTGTTAACTGATGTTCAACTATGGTAGTATCCTGTTCATCCTCTTTTTCTTCTTTTGCTTTTAGAAAGTTCTCCTTATCCATCCAGTAAAGATTATAATCACGTGCAAAGATTATGATAGAGCTGTCGGGTGCCATACTGGCCCACGACGGGTGCTTTTTCTCCTCTTTCCAGTCTTTCTGCTCATACAGTTCCCCGGTCTTTAAATTGTATTCAAAATGAAAAACTTTCTTTTTGGGTTTCTCTTTCCTGGCAGTTTTTTTCTTCTCCTTTGTCTTTATGGTATCCACAACAAGCGTTGTGTCCTTTTCTTCAATTTTTTTATCTTTTTTGTTTTCCTCCTTCTTTTTTTCTTCCATCTGGGAACTCGTAACATCAAACCGGAATACGGAATCTCCTTTTTTAAATTTAGGTTTTATAGCCGGTAAGTGCTGACCGTCATACGGGTCTTTGGTAATCTTTGTCAGCATAACTGCCATCTTATCATTATCGAAAAGAGCTTTTTTTGTTCTTTTGTTCAAATCAACTATATAAAAAAACTCTCCTTCAGATGTTTTGTAGGAGTACCAGAATTTGTCACCTGTTTCCAGCCAATGGGGCCTGACCGATGTACTGAAAACCATTCTTTTGATCTTTTCAGGTGAGAAGCGCTCCGCCAGCCTGTAGTTGGCTTCTGTTACAGGCTCATTTTGTGCAGCTACTGAAAACATTAATAATCCGGCAAATAATGCGATTAGAAAAGAGGTTTTAAGATTCATTTCTTTAAAATTTTAAAGTTATGCTGAAAGAATAATATCAATATAAAATTACTTTGATGTAAACATACAAAATTCCCCTTAAGGAATGATATTGAAATTAAAAAAAACAGCTGCTTTACGGAAATCAGAGTTGATTCGGTGGTTATTAATGGTTATAAATGGTCATTAAGTGGTCATTGAGTTGTCCTAAATAACGTGAGCGAAGCAAGCTAATAGCTATTAATGACGCGAATGCAGTGAGCTAACGTCCATTAATGACATGAACGAAGTGCGTTTTTGTAACTGATCTTTCAATTTGAAAATGAATTAGTTTGAAAATGATGTGGTAATTCTGCAGAATAAATTATCCGCTGACTGAGCTTGTCGAAGTCAGTTTCACAAATGAAAAATGAAATAAGAGACAAAAGCCAGAAAGCAAGGAAATATTAAATAATGAATATTAAATGAAAAATGAAAAAGTTTATTGCACCGTAGGTGCAAGATATTTGGTGTGCCGGGCATGTTCTTACACTATATGGTGCAAATCCAGAGAGAGCCGTAATGACCGGAATCTCATAGCCGAAAGCAA
>JANTGF010000049.1 GCA_024763075.1 Bacteroidales bacterium
CGAAGTCTTAAAAATCAGGAGTTTACTTTTGTAAATGACTGGTTTTTCAGACAAGAGTAACGCAGATAGCGGACATTATGGACAAACACTAATTAATGTTCTGATAAATATCCGGATTCAGAGGAGCTGTGAATAAAAGCAGGTATGATCAGGTCATATCGAATGCAGAAATATATGAGGGTTTCTTGCTAAATTCCCGTTTTTCTTCCTCCGAAAAATCAAAAAATCTTACTCTGATAGCAGCGGGATGAGGAGCCATAACTTTATTGAGTAATCCAAGCCCTCCGACTTTATTAATATCTTGTAGAACAGGGCTTTCGGTATCAAACCAGACCAATCCAACATTCATATTCAACATTGCACAGGTTGCCTCAAACAATGCTGGCAAATATTTTTCATGGTCTTTTTTATACCAAATCCCTTCAAAAGCAGCAAACCTGAAATTATGCGGCTGAAATAATCTTGATATAAGGGGAATTTTCGGAACTACCCTCATAATTAACTCTCCATTCTTTCCGGGCATTTCCAGCACCTCCCATTCCACACAATTTGCCTGGACACCAGCTACGATTTCGCCATTTTTTTTCAGTACAAAATACTGATCTTTATAAAAAATATTGTCGGTATAAAATAAGGTGTGGTTTTCGTAAAAATCATTGAGTTTTTCCAGTATTTCTTTTTTTTCTTCTGATTTTACCCTTTCAACCTGCTTGCTTTTCTTCGGGAAAAACCTACTGAACTCAATTGTAATAAATTCCCTAATTGTTTCATAACCCATTATACTACTAAAATCAATGGAACGAAGGTTTTTCTTTTCAATATAGGCATACGAAAGGGTCTTCAATTTCTTCTCTTCCACAGTCTTATTTAGCTTTGGCATATTATCAAAGAAATCCAAAACTTTATCTTTTATAAAACTGTGCTTAAGCAAATTAGCTTCTTTGGCTTTCCTCTGAGGCTTTTTACGTTCTTTACGTGATTTGTATTGTTTCAGACGTAAGGGTGCAAAAATGGAAAAATACCTTATATAATAGCCATTACAAGTTTCACCTCCATTGCGAACCAATCTGTATACAAAGCCTACAGTACCAAGCAGTCTTGTACCCTTGGAAAGCGTCATAAAAATTAGCCGCTTAATTTTATCAAGCTTATTTACACTATCAACCAGCCTGTATAATAATCCACCAGGTGTACCCAAAATTGTCCTGGAAATATGATTCCGGATATTGTCATTTACCTTTTCAACAACATCAACCTTTAAATCGTGAAACCGCAGCATATTTTTAGCCATAACCTAAACTTTTGTTACTTCAGCGCTTAAATTATATTTCCAGTTTTTCCATTTATATTTCTTAGCAGCCCATAAGATAAACAAAATGGAAGCAATTACCAAAGTGATTAAATCAGCCAAAGGATCAATATTCCTTATTTTAAACAAAGCCGGAGTTTGCAGAGCTGAAGCATCAAATGTAAAAAACATAGCCAGAAAAACATTATTGACAGCATGAACTCCCAGGGCTAACTCCAGCCCGTCATCCATCAAAACGGAGACTCCAAGTACCAGACCCAGTGTGAAATACTGGGGTAAAGCCAGGGCAATGCCAAATTCTTTTACTTCCGGATTAAAAATATGGAGTCCGCCAAATAATAAAGTTGTTAATAACAAAGGCATCCATCTGTTGCCTGTTCCGGTAATCAGGCCCTGCATCAGATATCCCCTGAAAAGAATTTCTTCGAAAGAAGTTTGAAGCGGGATCAGGAACAGGGAGATCAGTATTAAAACATAAAACTTTCCGGGCTGGAAATTCCATTCAAAATTTTCAGGAGCAATAAGGTACTGGGCTGTTTGAATAATTACCATCAGAAATAACCAAAAGCCTGCAGCCTGCAAAAAACGTATCCATGAAAACTTTTTACGTCCGGTTATTGTTTGCAAAAGGGTTTTGTCATGTATATACCTTATCACCAACCAAATAGCAGCCAACCCAACAATAAAAGGCAGAAGCATTAAAAAAAGGCTTACATTCTGACTCAATCCAAGCACACTCAAATCAGAGAGATTATCGGGGTTTAAGCCTGCACCACCCGCACTCCTTGTTAAAATAACGATTAGAAGGGGAATTGCTCCCACTATTTGCGAAGCAAAAATGATAATTAAAAATCCTATAAAATACCGGATAAAACTATTCCTGCCCAGAAATGCATTTGAAACAAAGTTCATAAAGAAGGTTTATCAAAATGGAAATAGAGGTGAAATTTATAAATTTTTTTCAAATGGGGAAAATTTGTTTTACACCGCATCAAAAAATCCCTTTCACGGTCAGTCCGGATAATCCGAAATAAAAGCAAGAACCCTTTATGAATCATTTTCAGGACAGGTCTAAAATATCCTATGCCTTATAAATAGGAATTTTAACCACCTCAGCTTTAAGTGTTTTATTTCTGATCTTAAGATATATCTCTGTACCCGGTTTCCAGTATCCCTTTGCAAGATACGCCATTCCTATCCCCTTTTTCATCATTGGAGACATGGTTCCGGAAGTAACTTCCCCAATATTTTCTCCCTGCTCATTTACCACTTCATAATGTTGACGCGGAATCCCCCTGTCGATCATTACAAAGCCTTTCAAGCGCCTGCTAACACCCTCTTCTTTTTGTTTCAGGAAAAGTTCTTTGTCTATGAAATTCTTCTCATCCGTAAATTTTGTAATCCAACCTAAGCCAGCTTCAATGGGAGAAGTTTCATCATTGATATCATTCCCATACAGGCAATAGCCCATTTCAAGGCGAAGTGTATCCCTGGCACCCAGTCCGGCAGGTTTAATTCCGAATTCTTCCCCTGCTTCAAAAACAGCATTCCAAAGTTTTACTGCATCCTCATTTCTGACATAGATTTCACAACCACCAGCACCGGTATAGCCTGTGGTAGAAAACAGAACATCTTTTATACCTGCAAAATCAAGTACTTTAAGTGTGTAAAATTCCATATCTGTAATACTCTCACCTGTTAGTTTTTGCATAGCTTCCAGTGCTTTTGGACCCTGTACTGCCAGCTGGGCAATATTATCCGAATCATTGATCAGTTCACTACCTACCTCAAGATTAAAAGATTTTGCCTGGCTAACCATCCAGTTCCAGTCTTTTTCAGTATTTGCAGCGTTTATGACCAGCAGATATTCATTTTCGCCCATCCGGTAAACCAGCAGATCATCCACAATTCCACCCTTTCCGTTAGGAAAACAGGAATACTGAACTTTACCAAGGGTTAAATCTGCAACATTATTTGTGGTAATATATTGTAAAAATTCCAATGCTTTATCACCTTTCACCACAACCTCTCCCATATGGGACACATCAAAAACACCCACATTCTCTCTTACATTTATATGTTCGTCCTTTATTCCGGTATATTCAACCGGCATCAGATAACCTGCAAATGGCACCATTTTGGCTCCCATCTGTTTATGAATTTCAGTAAACGGGGTATTTTTCATCTTACTATTTTTTAAATTATTCAACGAAATTATTCATCAATTCATGTAAAGATATCCTTTCATAGGGCAGGATATTTTGAATTTCACAAATGTAAAGTTTTTGTAGTTTTATTTTCTAAATCTTTTAAATAATTTTAGACCTTTGTTTTTTGCGGATATTAACTTTCTGATTTAGAAAAAACCGGCAAACCAAAAATTATTAATTGTGAAAAAATTACATGTATTATCCTTCATCTTTATCCTTCTGCTCCATAATTCCTGTAAAAAAGAAAATAACCAAACCGAACCAATTACAGAAGCAGATATTGCAGGCTCGGTAAACCTGTTTGATGATGGCACAAACAAATTGGATGGTGCAGGAATGACCATCAGCATTGAAGATGCTGACCCGGCACTGGTCACAGTTACCAATACAAAAGGTGAATTTACATTAAAGGATATTCCTTTTGGGAAATACAATATCATTTATTCAAAAACCGGATACGGAACCTATAAAATTTTTGGAATTGACCATACAGGTGGTGAATGCGGTTGTACCACGGTAATCCGTGAAATTCCTTCCCTCGGGAAGAAATCTACTTCACGGGTAAATAGTTTATCTGCCAGCCCTTCAGGCCTGGATGTAATTCTTACACTTAGCGTAACTCCGGCTCCGGATGCTGATAATCCCGGATATATCCGGTTGTTTTTTCATTCGGAAGCAAAAGTCGGCTATACAAATTACCTTGAATTTCTGGGACATTATGAAATAAAATCTGATCCTGCAGAAATTAAGCTGAGTCAATCTGACCTTAAAGATATGGGATTTTTAAAAGGATCAAGCGTTTATGTTATTGCTTATTGTGATTCATATTATACAAATGAGTATGTAAATCCCGAAGAAAATATGATGGTTTTCCCAAACTTAAGCATGAAATCTTCCATGCCCGTAAATTTTGAAGTTCAATAGACATCATTTATGATAACAATTTAAGTTTTATAGAAATATATCCGTGCTGGAACTTAATTTTTTGAAATGTCTGAAAAAGAATTATATCATCGTCTGCTCCATGCCTATTCGGATCAAAATCTGAATAAGATCACTGCAAACCTGATTCATATCTATAAATCAAAACATTATGAGCTTATCAGGGATATTTCATCCAGCATTTCAGAATTTGTCCACATCGATACCGAAAAGGTAAACAAGTGTTTTTCCAAACTGGTAATGCTCTACCATCCGGATAAGGGGCCAAATTACAGAAAGGAAATAGAAAAAAACTATTTGACGGGTAACCATGAAAAGCAACATCAGCTTTCACATATTCTGCTAATAGAATTTATCAATGACCTGTCAGATGAAGCCAGGATCCCCGATGATATTGATTACACTCCTGAATATGGCTGGGAAGATGACCTTGAGGGATTTACTTATTTTACTGACCAGGATGTTGAGATCATGGATGATTATCATTTTTCTACCAGTAAAAAATTCAGGAATGTTTCATTTCTGGATGCATTTAAACGAAAGGTTTTCGGAAATGCTGAGGCCGAACTTTACCCTCATCACCTTGAGAATTTTGAAGAGATTGAGTTAACTGATTATGAGATCATGAGCCTGGAGGGTATAGAATTCTGCAGCAATGTAAAACGACTGGACCTTTCAGGCAACAATATTACAGAACTTTCAAAACTCTGGAGTCTGTCAAGGCTTGAAGAAATTTTCCTGACAGATAATAAAATCTCGAATATTGATGCCCTCAAAAACCTGAAAAACCTAAAAGTAATTGACCTTTCAAATAACTTTATTAAGGATATCTCACCCCTGTTTTTTCTCATCCGGCCGGAATACATCAACTTGTCAGGCAATAAAATAGCACCGGAAATGCTAAATAAATTAAGATGGGAAAGATGTGTCATACTGGATGATTCATAACTCTGTTAAATTTGTGGAATAAATTCAAATATATCCGTTTGCCCGTTTCAAAAAAAATAGTACTTTTATCACTGTAAAATTTTTATTAAAACCCTATTAATATTAATCTTGGACAATCAAAACAACATAACTGACCTTAGCTATATCCGGGAAATGGCTGGTGACAGCAAAGATATTCTTATTGAGATGATTACCATTTTCGTATCTCAGGTACCTGAATTTATTGAAGAATTGAATTCCTGTTATGAAAAAGCCGACTGGTATAATCTGAGTATGATTGCCCACAAGGCGAAATCATCGGTAAATATTATGGGTATGAACAGCCAGGCGGAAGCTCTGAAAGAACTTGAATTGCTTGCAAAAGATCAAAAAGAAACGGATAAGTATAAAGATATCATTCAACAATTTATTAAAGATTGTAAAATTGCCGTTGAAGAACTTGAAACCATCAAAAACAAATTATAAACAGGTTGATTATGAATATAATCCATTCAAAAAAAACCAAAGATGTCATTGTTGCTTCTTTTGACAAAAGCATTTCAAAATTCAATGCCCTGATAACAGAAGAAACCAAACAAGCTTTGACAAGTCTGTTTGATAAACCCGGGACAAAACTTGTTTTAGACCTCACCGGTATAAAATATGTTGACAGTTCCGGTTTCGGTGTTTTTCTTTCTGCCATGAAAACGGCTAAAAACATTGGAGGTTCTTTTAAAATATGCAATATCAGTCCCGATGTTTATGAACTTTTTAAATTATTGCAATTGCACAATATATTTGAATTATGTGACACTCTTGAAGAGTGTTTATAGCCCGGAAATATGAAATGCAGCCCGTTTCAGAGCTGCATCTTTCAAACTTTTAAACCATCATCTAAGCTAAAATACAGGAAGATAGAATCCTCCTTCCAATATCTTAATCTTAGGCTATCAGGAAGCCGCGACAAACATTAAATTTCCGTTATCAACCGTCACCCTAATTTTATCTGACTTATTAAGCGTACCGGCAATTATATCCCGTGATAATTTATTCAAAAGTTCACGCTGAATCACCCTTTTGACCGGGCGTGCACCAAATTGCGGATCGTATCCGAGTTTTGCCAGATGATCCAGTGCCTGATCTGATAATTCCAGGTGAATTCCGGTTTTTTCAAGTCTTCTTATCACATTGTCAACCTGCAATTTGACTATTTCTCTGACTTCTTCCATTGTAAGCGGGAGGAACATGATTGTTTCATCCACACGATTCAGAAATTCAGGCCGGATCGTTTGCTTCAGCAATTGATCAATTTCAATCCTGATCCGGGAAATGATCTCTTCCCTGTTTTCAGGTGTAAGTTTTTCCATTTTCTCCTGAATGATATGAGACCCGATGTTGGAGGTCATGATGATGATGGTATTTTTAAAGTTCACTACCCTGCCTTTATTATCTGTCAGGCGACCATCATCCAGTACCTGCAACAGGATATTGAATACATCCGGATGGGCTTTTTCAATCTCATCAAGTAATACCACAGAATATGGCTTTCTTCTCACCGCCTCCGTCAACTGGCCTCCTTCATCGTAACCAATATATCCGGGAGGTGCACCTACCAGCCGTGAAACAGAATGTCTTTCCTGATATTCCGACATGTCAATCCGGGTCATCAGGTTTTCATCATTAAAAAGGAATTCTGCGAGTGCTTTGGCCAGTTCTGTTTTACCTACACCTGTAGTTCCAAGAAATATAAAAGATCCAATGGGCCGGTTCATATCCTGTAAGCCTGCCCTGTTTCTGCGTACCGCATCAGATACGGCAGCAATAGCTTCCTCTTGTCCTACAACTCTTTTATGAAGCTCTTTTTCCAGACTCAGCAGCTTTTCCCTTTCACTTTTCAGCATACTCTTTACGGGAATTCCCGTCCATTTGGAAACTACCTCAGCAATATCTTCATACCCCACTTCCTCACGAATCATGGAAGAATCTCCCTGAAGTTTAACCAGCTCTTCCTGCAAACGGGCGTTTTCTTCTTCAATTTCGCCGGTCTTTCCATATCTGATCTCTGCTACCCGGCCATAATCACCTTCCCTTTCCGCTTTTTCTGCTTCGAGCTTCAGATCTTCAACAGTTTGTTTATTCTTCTGGATTTTATCAATGATCTGTTTTTCTGACTGCCATTTGGCTCTCAGTTTTTTATTATCTTCATTCATCTCAGCAATTAAGCGGTTCAATTCTTCCAGTCTGCTCTTATCCCCTTCTCGTTTAATTGCTTCTCTTTCAATTTCCAGTTGTTTGATCTTTCTCTGGATCTCATCAATCTCCTGAGGAACAGAATTCATTTCAAGACGAAGTCTTGATGCAGCCTCATCAATCAGGTCAATGGCCTTATCCGGTAAAAACCGGTCGGTTATATACCTGTCTGACAATTCAGCAGCAGCGATTATCGCCTCATCTTTGATCCGTACCTTATGATGATTCTCATATCTTTCTTTTAAACCTCTTAATATAGAAATTGCACTGGGAACATCCGGTTCATCCACCATTACTTTCTGGAATCTCCGCTCAAGAGCCTTATCTTTCTCAAAGTATTTCTGATATTCATCCAGGGTTGTTGCACCAATTGCCCTTAACTCACCCCGGGCAAGGGCAGGTTTCAGAATATTCGCCGCATCCATGGCTCCTTCTCCTTTTCCTGCACCTATCAGTGTATGAATTTCATCAATGAAAAGTACAATTTCACCCTGGGAAGAAATGACTTCTTTCACTACTGCTTTCAGACGTTCCTCAAATTCTCCTTTATACTTGGCTCCGGCAATCAGTGCACCCATATCCAGGGAAAAAACCTGTTTTGATTTTAAATTTTCAGGCACATCCCCGCGAATTATTCTGTAAGCCAAACCCTCCGCAATGGCAGTTTTACCAACACCGGGTTCACCAATCAGAATGGGATTATTTTTTGTTCTCCTCGAAAGAATCTGCAAAATCCTTCTTATTTCCTCGTCTCTTCCAATAACTGGATCCAGTTTCCCGGATGAGGCCATCTCATTCAGGTTCAATGCAAAGCGGCTCAAGGAGTTAAAAGTATTTTCCGCCGACTGACTTTCAACCTTTGAACCCTTCCTCAACTCCTGTATTGCCAGTTTTAGTTCCTTTTCTGTGAAACCACTGTCTTTCATCATCCGCGATACCTCATCACCACTTGCCAGTACTCCAAGGTAAAGTAATTCCAGAGAAACATACTGATCCCCGAATTCCTTTGAATATTTGATTGCTTTTTGTAAACTTTTATTGGCATCTCTCGATAAATAAGGCTCACCTCCTGATACTTTTGGATAAGACTCAATTAATTTATCAATTGCACTTTCAAACACCGGAATGTTGATGTTCAATTTCTTCAGAAGAAAATTGCTTACATTCTCTCCCTGCATCATCATTCCTTTTATTAAATGGCCATTTTCAATAGCCTGCTGTTTGTTTCCATCTGCAATAGCAAAAGCCTGTTGAATGGCTTCCTGTGATTTTATTGTAAAATTGTTCAGATTCATATTTTTTTCCTTTTGTTAAATTTATTATTATTTTTATAAATATCTTTTGGCAAAAAATGCACCAAAGGATACCCTGACCCACTTTATGTCAAAATGGCATTATTTTTTATAATATACTGTCATTTAGTCAGTTATATAGAGCTTTCACAGAAGCAAATACCAGTAAAAAATTATGAGATTACATAAATATATTTACAAAATATTTAAAGCGGGCTTCATCTTAATTGTAGTTGGTCATCTGAATATCTTTATTGCAGGCAACCTCAGGGCTCAAACTACTCTAAATTCACTTCAGTTTATCGATCCCAAACAAAATGAAGTATCCTTCCCATTCAAATTTATTAATAATCTCATCATCATTCCACTGGAAATAAACAATTCCGACAGCCTCTTTTTTATTCTGGATACAGGACTTAATATTTCTATATTAACCGAGCTTTCGTTAGGAGACAGCCTGTCTTTAAACTACACCAAGCAGGTTACTCTCAAGGGGCTGGGAAAAGGAAATCCTATTAAGGCCCTGCATTCTTTCGGGAATGAATTTCGAATATCCGGAGTCAGAGGGTATTATCAGCATATTTATATTATTCTCCAAAATGTCTTTAATCTATCATCTATGCTGGGTACACGGGTACATGGCCTTATCGGATATAATCTTTTTAAAGAATTTGTAGTGGAAATAGATTATGAAAAAAAGATGATCACACTTCATCGTCCGGAAACTTACAAAATTCATCATAAAAGAAAATCAAAAACACTGCCCATCATCCTGGATAATACCAAGCCATACATTTATGCCACCGTTGTAATGAACGACAATACAGAGGTTAAGGTAAAACTTCTGATTGATACAGGAGCCAGCCATGCACTATGGCTGGATAAAAATTCCGATCCAAAAATCAAGGTACCTGAGAAATCACAAAAAGCATATCTGGGAGCAGGACTAAACGGAGAAATCAACGGATTGATTGGCCGTATAAATTCCATCCGGATTTCGGATTTTGAATTCGAAAGGCCCATTGTTGCTTTCCCCGATTCTTCCTCTGCCGGTTTTTCATTTGGATTGAATGGCAGGAACGGAAGCCTGGGGTCTGAAATTCTCCGAAGGTTTCATATTATCATCGATTATCCTCACAACCTGATTACATTACGACCAAACAAGTATTACAAGCAGCCCTTTAAAATTAACAGGTCGGGAATTGAACTTATTTCTCCGGTCCCCGGGATTCCCTATTACACCATTTCCATGGTTAAGAAAAACTCACCCGGTGACCTAGCCGGACTAAAACCCGGGGATGTTTTATACTCTGTCAATCATAATATTGCCAAGGCCATGTCAATTAATGACATTTATGAGTATTTACAAGGAGAACCCGGTCGTAAATTACGGGTGGTTGTTATTCGCAATGGATTGTATTTTGTAACCTACTTTTATCTGGAAAATCTATTCAATTAATCTTTATAACATGAGCAAAACCCTTTGGAAACCAGGAACGATGATCTATCCACTGCCAGCAGTCATGGTTAGTTGCGGCTCCGAACCTGATGAATACAATATTATCACTATTGCCTGGACCGGGACAATTTGTACAGAGCCACCGATGTGTTACATTTCAGTAAGGCCACACAGGTATTCCTACGATATTATCAAAAAAAACGGAGATTTTGTCATTAACCTTACTACAAAAAAACTTGCCAGGGCAACTGACTGGTGTGGTGTGCGTTCCGGGAGTAAATTCAATAAATTTAAAGAAATGGGATTGACCGCCGAAAAAGCAACTTTTGTAAAATCCCCTCTTATCAAAGAATCTCCGGTAAATATTGAGTGTAAAGTGATAGAAGTAAAGGAACTTGGAGTTCATCATATGTTCATTTCAGAAGTACTCGGCATTCATGCAGACAATCAGTATATGAATGAATCGAATGGAGCATTTCACTTTGAAGAATCCAGACCCATTTGCTATTCACACGGGAAATACTACGAACTGGGAGATTTCATTGGGAAATTCGGGTTCTCCGTAAAGAAAAAGTCTAAAAGGAAAGGCAAAAAATAAAAAAGGAAGCAAGCTAACACTATCCAGAATAATCCATGCTAAACACCATGCCCTTTCCACCTGCCCGATCTTAAATAAAACCAGGAAAAAGCTGCTAATAAGAATCCGTAAACATATTCGGCAGTCCATATCTGGGCAACGGTAACATCAAAAAGCTTTATCAGTGAGAAACTATAAATCAGATAAACGGAAAGGGTTGCGATCTCCAGAGTAAGGGATATATTTGTTTTACCGGTGCCGGAAACCCCGTTAAAAAGGATAAAACCCACTGCTATAAAAAGGGCACTTCCGCAAATCACGTACAAGACAGGCAGGGTATCTTTAACCAACCCAGCATTGTTCGTATAAATCTGTACAACTTTTTCCGGTGAGACCAGAATTAATCCGACAAGGAATAGTACACTGAAAAAACTTAAAATCACTACCTTTTTCAAAACCCTGAATACCTCATTATCCCTCCCCTCGCCAATTACCCAGCCAACAAGGGTATTCGTGGCCGAGGCAAAACCCCAGATGGGTAACATGATAACAACATAAATACTTCGGATGATATTTGAGATCGCCAGGGCATGCTCCCCAAGGCTTTCAACCATTACAAAAAATAAAAACCAGACGCTAATTGAAAAGAAATTCTGCAACATTAACGGGAAAGCAACTCTAATGATCCGGAAATACAATTTCTTACTAAAAGGCTGATATTTAAATATTTTTAATGGCTTTAATTTAGCGTCAAACCGAATAAAAACCAGAAATGCAATCATTGCAACAAACTCTGCCATTACAGAGGCAATTGCAGCCCCTTTAAGGCCGTATTCCGGAAAACCCAATTTGCCAAAGATCAATAAATAATCAAAGAGAATATTAACCATTGCCATAACGATGGTAGTCCAGGAAATGATCTTCGTCCGGCCAATCCCGATATACAATGCACGAAAAGCCATATTGACGTAAGCAAACAAGATCCCGAACAAGCGATATTTCAGGTATTCACCCGAGGCCTCCCTGATCACCTCCGATTTTAACAAAAAGCTCAGAAAATTCTCAGATACAAGGTACATGAAGAGGAACATTAAAATGGCCATTGGAATTAAGAAATACAAAGAATGCTCAATCACAACCCCTATTTCCTTATACTTTTTTTCTCCGAAACGTCGTGAAACAATAATCTGGGCCCCCATTCCAAAGCCCCAGCCCAGCATGGCCACTGCCAGGTAGAATATACCACCGATGGCGGAAGCACCCAAAGCCACCTCTCCCACCCTGCCTAAAAATGCAGTATCCGTAACAGTAATCACATTTTGTGCAACACTACCCAGAATAATAGGCCAGGCTACCATCCAGATTTTTCGATATGTTACAGTGGTTTCCAATAGAAACAATGGTAAAATTTACAGACTCCTTCTAATGATATGACTTCATAAAAAGGTTTGAATGATCAGAGATGGTCATCAAAATACCGGCTCACTTTTTCCATTAGGTGAATCCGATCCCAGCCTCTGACATTATGTGGATGAGTAGGATACACAAAATAATCAGGTTGTTTACTCTTTTTTACACACTCCCGGATAAAAGTCAGACTATGCTGCCATACCACCGTAGAATCCATGGCTCCATGAATGATCAGAAGGTTCCCTTTAAGATTGTCCACATAATTTTTCATATCGGCCGCTTTGTAACCCTCAGGATTTTCATCCGGCATGTCCATATATCTCTCGCCGTACATAATCTCATAATATTTCCAGTCAGTTACAGGTCCTCCTGCAACTCCCACCTTAAAGATCTCAGGATGTTTCAAAATCAGATTAAGGGTCATAAATCCCCCATAACTCCAGCCATGAACCCCAATCCTGTCTTTATCAACATAAGGAAGGCTCAGCAGATAATCTATGCCGGCCATTTGATCCACAACCTCCAGTTTTCCTAACTGACGGTGAATACTGTTCTCAAAATCAAATCCTCTTCCCGAAGTACCGCGATTATCCAGGGTAAATGCGATATAACCTTTGTTTGCCATATAGTGTTGCCACATTCTTGACCCACCCAGCCAGGAATCTGTTACAAGCTGGGAATGCGGACCTCCATAAACATAAACAATGACCGGATATTTTTTAGCAGGATCGAAATCAACCGGCTTGATCAGTCTGTAAAAAAGCTCAGGATGTTCATCTGTTTCCTGAATGGAAGAAACCTCAATTTCTCCCAGTTTCACATCTCCATAAGGATTTTCTGCATGCAATAATTCACGAACAAGCTTCCCGTTTGAGCGGATGATATTAATAATCTTTGGTTCTTTAACATTTGAATAAGAATCAATTAAGTAACTCGCATCCGTACTAAGACTGGCCGAATGGGTTCCATGGGCAGTACTAAGTTTCTGCAATTTACCCGATCCAAGATTTAATTTATAAATATGACGTTCAAGCGGGCTTTCCATAGTTGAAACGTAATACATAAACCGCTCTTTTGGATCAAAACCGATAACATCGGTAACATCAAATTTTCCTTTGGTTAATTGCCGGATCATTTTTCCGGAAACATCATAGAGGAAAACATGGTTGTATCCATTGATTCTGCTTTCATAAATAAACTGATCGGAATGTTTTTTTAAAAACCGTATTGGCTTTAGTGGCTCCACATATTTAGGATGTTCTTCTTCAAAAAGAGTCTGAATTAATTTCCCGGTTTTTGCACTGTATTTATTCATCTTCATGTGATTCTGTTCCCGGTTCAATACCGCCACAAAAATAAATGCATTGTCAGGAGACCAGGCTATATTCGTCAGATACTGATCTACAGGTTTTCCGGTTTTCAGATAAACCGTTTTCCCTGTACTTAAATCATACACCCCAATGCTCACCTGTTCACTTGTCATACCTGCCATCGGATAACGGATATTCTTTAGTTTCGCCTCCCTCTGCATTACATCCACCAGAGGATAAAAAGAAACCATCGATTCATCTTTACGGTAAAATGCAAGACGGGAACCATCAGGTGACCAAAAAGTCCCCTTATTAATTCCAAACTCATTTCTATGAACCGTTTGCCCGAATACCATCCCTTCTTTTTCTGACCGGGTTAAGCGGACTTCTTCACCATCCATATCCTGAAGAAACAGATCAGCTCCCATTGTATAAGCAATACTTCTCTGAGAAATATCAGAATTTTTGGCATTTTCAGGTAAAACCTGAAATCTTAAAATGTTTTTATTTTCAAGATCGAATTCCAGTAACTGACCATCACTAAATAACCGGATGGTATTTGTATTAACCCAGCTGACTGGCGTGAATGTTTTAAAAACAGGTTTTTCATCATTCGTTAAAGCATCATTTAATTCCTTTAAAGACACTAACAAAGAAGGCTTTTCTGAAGTAACCTCCTGCTGCAATAATGAATCTCCTTTTAGCCAGACATACGAACTGGTTCCGGGCCTCCATTGTAACTGCTTCACTGACTCAGCCCTGAATGTTGTATAAGGTCCGATTATGGCATCACTTAATGTTAATGTCTTCAACTGTGCATTTACAACCGGACTGAAAAAGGCGACCGATAAAAGCCACATTATTGTCAACCATTTTTTACGATACATATGCTATTCTTTTTTTAAAATTTAATATTGAACAAAAATAGAAATTTTATGTTTGCAATTCTTCCCGGAGATGCAAAGAACAATTTATTTAAAGAAACCTCTGCAAGCAGAATTATAAAATCATTGAATACACCTGTTTAATAGCTATTTACACAATAGTTCATTCATTCGGTTTTTATTACTGTACACTAAAAAATCCATGCATAAACCATAAATCTGATTTTTATGAGGAAAAAGCCGGATGTATTTTCTTTCCAAATTGCTGATTCAAAAGGGAAAAACCGAAAAAATCTCGAACCTTTTTATGATTCTGCCGTTTAATTGTTTGAAACCACAAAAAATCTGTCATTCTCCAATAATATATGAGTGAGAAAATACTAAAAGCCTTAATGCAATTGTTTGCACTCATTGCCCGTCCTGAGAGTAATGAGGATGACCGGCGTTTGGTAGTTGAATCTTTTCTCACCAAACAGCTTAACAAAGAGCTTGTTGTAGTATATTTAAAGCTATTCGACGAGTATTACCGCAGTTACCAGGAAAAGCAGAAAGTCAAAACCAAAAAAAGGACCCTGCTATCAGCCAGTTCTGTGAAGGTTTTGAAAATTGGTACAGAAATTAACGAAGAACTGGCTTTAAGTCAGAAAATAACCGTTTTATATCAGCTTCTGGAGTTTTCAAGTTCTGAGGAAGGTAAAATCACAGAACAGGAACTTGAATTCATTGAAACCCTTGCTGCTACGTTCAATATTGAGCAATCAGAATTCATAGAGATAAGGGATTTTGTCATACAACCTTTCAACAAGCTTCCCCATTGTTCCAATTTATTGGTGATTGATCATAGAAAACAAGCAATTTCTAAAAAGGTCAAGCATCTTCATATCCACGGACTGGAAAGTCAGATATGGGTTCTGCAAATTGTTTCTGCAAATATTTATCTACTCCGGTATTCCGGAAAGCAGGAATTATACATAAACAGCCAGCTTATTCAACCTGATAAAGTTTATGTATTTAATACAGGTGCCTCAATAAGAGACAGAAAGTCAAAAGCAATCTACTATTCCGATATTGCAGGTGTTTTCAGATCGGGAAAAACAGAAGACAAAATAGTTTATCAGACCTTAAACCTGGAATACAAGTTCAAAGGCGGAAAAAAAGGACTCAGAAACATCAATTTTGAGGAGGAATCCGGAAGACTTGTTGGTATAATGGGTGCCAGCGGATCAGGAAAGTCCACATTGCTGAATGTCTTAAACGGGTCCAATGCACCATCCAAAGGAGAAGTACTGATCAATGGTATAAATATTCATAAGGAGAAAGAAAAAGTAAAGGGAATCATCGGACATGTTTCGCAAGATGATTTGCTGATTGAAGAACTGACCGTTTTTCAAAACCTGTATTACAATGCCAAATTATGTTTTGATGCTTATACGGAAGATGAAATTATTGAAACCGTAAATCAGGCCCTGAACAACCTGGGTCTGTTTGAAATAAAAGATATTCAGGTTGGAAGTCCACTGAATAAAAAGATCAGCGGAGGTCAAAGGAAGCGATTAAACATTGCACTGGAGCTGATCAGGGAACCCTCCATACTTTTCCTGGATGAACCCACATCAGGATTATCCTCCAGGGACTCTGAAAATATCATGGACCTTCTGAAAGAACTCTCGTTAAAAAACAAACTGGTTTTTGTTGTAATTCATCAACCATCATCCGATATTTTCAAAATGTTTGACAGCCTCCTGATCCTTGATACAGGAGGTTTCCCTATTTACAAAGGGGACCCGATTGACTCTATCATTTACTTTAAGTCAAGAGTCCATCAGGCCAATTTCAATGAAAGTGAGTGCAGGGTTTGTGGTAATGTGAATCCGGAGCAAATATTTAATATTGTTGAAGCCCAGGTATTAAATGAATACGGGAAAACAACAGGTACCCGGAAGATTTCACCTGTTGAATGGAATACCTATTTTAATGAATACTCACCGGTATCCATTAAAAGACTGGAAGAGGAAAAGAAAATTCCTGAAATAAATTTTCAGATACCGGGCAAAATCAGGCAATGGCTTATATTTATTAAAAGAGATGTACTATCGAAGCTTTCCAACACCCAGTATCTGATCATTAATTTCTTTGAAGCTCCTATTCTGGCATTCTTCCTCGCTTCGCTCATTAAATACTACAACATAAGTACAACAAATAAGTACGGTTACACCCTGCTTGAGAATGACAATCTTCCGGTTTATATTTTCATGTCGGTAATCATTGCCATTTTTATTGGTTTATCGGTGAGCGCTGAAGAAATTATAAAAGACCGTAAAATTCTGAAAAGGGAAAAATTCCTGAATCTGAGCTGGAACAGCTATTTGCTGTCCAAGATTTCGGTGCAATTTGTAATTTCAGCCATTCAGGCTTTATGTTTTGTACTTATAGGGAACAGTATCATGGAAATTAAGGGAATGTACTTCCAATATTGGCTTGTTCTTTTCAGTGCATGGACAATGTCAAACCTCATTGGACTGGTTATCTCCGACAGTTTAAAAACCGTAGTTACCATTTACATCCTGATCCCGTTTCTGGTTATTCCCCAGATCGTGCTTAGTGGCATTATTGTTAAGTATGAAAAACTAAATCCGAAAGTTTCCTCACCTGAAACGATTCCGTGGTATGGAGAACTGATCACTGCCAGATGGGCTTATGAAGCACTTACTGTTTATCAGTTCATGGAGAACAAATACGAAGCACAGTTTTATCCTTTTGATAAAGTTAAGAGTATTTCAAATTTTAAAAAATACTATTGGTATAATAACCTAAAAAACAAAGCACAGGGTATCAAACGAAATCTTACCAATCCGGAAAAAAAGGAACAAAATGCATCTGATCTGAACGTCCTTTACAATGAAATTGCCCGTGAAACTAAGATCCTGAACCTGATTCCATTCGATTATTTGGACCAATTGCATCCGGACAAGATAAATCAGGAAATACTGGATGAAGTTATGCAGTACCTGAATAGGATAAAAAACTACCATATAAAATTATACAATCAGGCCGATTCCAGAAAAGATCAACTTATAAACAGGCTGCAAAAGGAAAATAAAGAAGCTTATCTGAAAAGTATCCGGACCTATCAGAATGAGCAGCTCACCGACTTTGTAAAAAATGCCAGTGAAAAGAAAAAGCCCATCATTGAATACAATGGCAGACTCATCCAAAAAATTGATCCTATATTTATGGATCCTGAAAGAAAGTTCATAAAAGCACATTTTTATGCTCCGAGGAAAAAACTATTCAGAGAATACTATCCGACCATCTGGATCAATGTTATGGTTCTTTGGGCCATGTCTCTCATGCTTTATTTTATCCTGTATTTCAGACTAATTAAAAGATTCCTCGACTGGGTGGGCAATCAAAGTGACAGGTTATTTCCACGCAGCCACGCATAATACTATTGTTTCCATTCAATTGCCCTTCTTCTTACTAAAAAGTTGTTAGGATAAATACATTTGCAATGAATCAAATATCCGGTGTGTTTTTTTCTGAATTGATCTGATTCATGGAAACAGCCACAGGCCTTAATGAAAAAGTTCTGCGATGCATTGGGTCGGTGGCAGAAGATGATGCTGATTAATACCCTAGACGGCAAAGGAGATTCCTGAAACAGGTGATTTAGTGCTATTTAGGGTTTGCTAAAAAAGTCTGTAGCGCATTAGATTCAAGCCGGCAAGGCGAAGCCGTATATGGATACTGCGATGCCGAAGCCAACGAAGAAGATGATGTGTTACAGCCTAACAAAAAAATGCAAACTTATTTGTTTATTTTATAAAAATAGTTTGCATTCTAAACAACAATATTATTTATAACGCTTTAATATTTAGTTCATTTTGTGTTTTTCAGCTAACCCTATTTATTTTAACAAAGAAAAAGGCCATCCGGTAGGATAGCCTGTAAACTATTTTATATTAGATAAACATCTTCTATTCAGCGACTTCAATCATTTTAAAAGGCACCCTGATGATCGATTCATAATCCTCTCCGGCTTCAAGCATATCCTCGTCATCTTCTTCATAATACCAATTTATTACAACTTCAGCATCACCTTTATTTATATCTTCAAGTTTTTTAAACACATCCAAAATACATTTTGAAGAACTGGTATTAAAATACTCCAGTTGGATATTTACAGTAGTTTTTGGAGCGGGTGATTTTTTATAATCCTCCAGCCAATCCACCAATGGCTTATAAAATTCCACTGAATTTTCAGGTATAGAACGGCCCTTAATTTCCACAAATCCGGTTCCATGGTTAAGACTTACCGTTGGAGTTTTTGATGTTCCTTCTATTTCGATAGGTTCCATAAAATTAAAAATTTAACTATTTGTATTAGAATCTGAAACTAATACATTTAAAATGAAAAAATAATATTCATTGTCAAAATTCTTGAATTCATACTCAAGAATATTTCCGGTTTTTCTTGCAATATCTACCAGGCCCAGACCTCCTCCACCTTTCGCCGAAATATTCTCATTCACGAGAATATCTTTGTAAAGGCCTTTCAATTCGTTTGGAGAAAGAGAGTTGATTTTTTCAATTTTTGATTTCAGGGGTTTTATTTTATCGGCAGTAACAAAATTCCCAGTCGAAATCTTATAATTACCTCCTTCTTTGGTTACAAGTAACACGCCAAATTTAGGATCCAGTTGATCTGTGTAATCAGAAGGGAGGTCCTCAATGTGATGGTAAAGGTTTTGCAGGCTTTCAACCAGCACATTATATACTTTCTTTCTTGTCTTTGAATGTTCGTTAAAATCCAGAAGTTTTGATTCCAAAGCATCCAGTACATTATTGATAAGCTCAGCGGTAATACTCCCCTTATATGCCAGCAGGACATCACCCTCTTTTAATTCAGAATATAAATCTTGTACTGTAAAGCTCATTCCGGGCTCTGTTATAAATTAATAATCCCAAATTTTTTCAACAAATATAAAAATAATATCAAACTTTTCAACTGGAGATTCATATAAATTCAGGAATGAAATAGTTAGTATTTTTCAGGATCTGTAAATTTTTCAAGGTTTCTGCCCTTCTAAAGTATAATTTACCAAACGTTTCCGGTTAAACAAGTTAATATTTTATGCAATGTCAGGGTAATATTTCAGTTTATATACGTTTTTCTTGAGGATTTGTTCCTGTTTTAGATGCTTTTTTTGATCCCTGGTACAATTCAAATTTTCTGAACTGGCATTTAATATCAGAATTATATAAAAGATGTTTTTCTGAGGAATGCAAACCAATTTTTTTCAGAGAGCCGGGGTTACCACTGAAAACCCATGCAGTGTATCCATGAAAATTCCTTTTAAGTGTATTTCCAATCATACTATACAACTCATTTATATGTTCAGGTTTGATACGCTCTCCATAAGGAGGATTCATGAGCATTATACCCTCAGGAAACTTCAAACGGAGCTCTTCCATACCTTTCTCCTTCAGTTTTATTTTATCCATCAGACCGGCATTATATACATTCATGCGTGCAACACGAATCTGTTTATCAGAAACATCCGAGCCGAATATTTCCTGAACATCCACTTCTTTCTTTAGTCTCTCCTGCGAAATTTTTTTAAACAAACCGGCATCGTAATCCAGCCAGTTCTGAAAAGAATATTTCCGGCCAAAAGATCCGGGGGGAATCCCATAAGCAAGCAAAGCAGCCTCTATGACCAGTGTACCCGAACCACACATCGGATCAATAAAAGGCAAACTTCCGTCATATCCCGTAAGGGAAACCAAACCTGCAGCAAGCACTTCATTTAATGATGCCGCACCATGTCCCATCCTGTATCCTCTCTTATGAAGGGACTCTCCCGAGCCATCCAGAGAAACTGTACACCTGTTATTTGATAAATGAATATTTACAGGAACATCCGGTTCATTTGTATTTACAGATGGCCGGATTCCGGTATCTCTGCGGAACCGGTCCACAATGGCATCCTTAACTTTCAGGGCAACGTAATGCGAATGTTTGAAGAAAGGTGAATGAACTACAGAATTTACTGCGAACGTTTGATCTACCCTAAAGACTTCTTCCCATGAGTAGTTAAAAATATTCTTGTAAAGTTCCCTTTCATTCTCTGCTTTAAAAACAAACAAGGGCCGAAGTACCCTCAACACTGTACGTGCATGATAATTAACTTTGTACAGTATCTCTTTATCACCAGTAAACCGAACAGCCCGATTCTCTTTTGCCAGGATTTTCCCTCCAAGTGATTTGATCTCTTTGCTTAAAATATCCTCAAAACCGAATAAGGTCTTTGCAAGCATTTCAAAGGATTCCCCCTCTGAGTTTTCAGTTTTATAATCCATAAAATTATTTATTGTAACCGGAATCAAGACAAAACTTATCTTCAATTCCATCCAGTGCATTCCGGAATCGCTTCTCCCCTTCACCTTTTACAATAAAGTATGAAAAGTTATTCATCTCCAGCAATTCTTTATATTTGTTAAAAAGATAAAGCCTTCGTTCTCCCCCATTCTCTCTTACCGGGTCTTCCACCCATGGCAAATCCGGATAACAAAGCAGGTAAAGATCGACAAATGGTTTCCTGACTTCAGTTTCCATCCATCCAGGACAACCCTGAAATACTTCCTTAAACCATACCAAAGTAATGATCAGTTCTGTATCAAAAAAAACCCACCGGTCTGTCTTTATTTTTATTTCATCCCGCTTTTGCAACTGTTTACCGGCAATGATTTCCACATCCTCATATACATAAGACCTTCCCAGTTGTGCAATATAAGAACGGGCGAACTCTTCGATGTATATGCCTTTAAAATACATGGCCAGTCTTTCTGTAAGTACAGTTTTACCAACAGATTCCGGCCCGGTAACAACAATTCTGGGTTTTCTTCCCAGACTGTCTATTTCAATTCTTTTTTCCATTGCCAATACCCCACAAAAGCAAGAACCGTATAAACTAAAAATAAAACAGCCGTCAGATAAAGTCCTTTGTATATATAGAGTCCCATGGATACGGTATCTACCAGAATCCACACAAGCCATTGTTCGATTATCTTCCGGGCCAGCATCCAGGTAGCTATAATACTGGCTGCAGTTGTAAAAGCATCCCAATATAATAAATCCGAAGGTGAAATATCCAACAATGAAGGCAGTTTTTTTAGGGCAAGTACCAGTATCCAGTAAATTAATAATGACAAAGCCAGTAGCCTAAATGTTAATTTACGACTTAATACTGTAACCTTCAATTTATCCTGCCCCTTCGTCCCGAAAATCCAGAAGTACCAACCATAAAAACTTATGACAAGATAATAGACCTGCAAGCCCATATCTGCATAAAGCCTTCCCTTAAAAAAAACGTAGATATAAAATGCAGAAGTCAGAATACCAAAAGGCCACAGCCATATTTTCTGACGGATACTGAAATACAGGTAAACCAGGGCTGTAATAACGCCAAGTCCCTCAATGATCAGACCGGGGTTTCCTCTAAGCCACTGAAAGAGATCATTGAACAAAATCTGGAATTATTAATGGACAAATTATTTTAACTTACGTTGATAGAAGCTTTTATCCTGCAACACTTCCACCGCTTTTGCAAAACTATCATCCTTTTCATTGATAATTTCATAGTATTCACTAATATCCCAGGTATCTCTGGCTATCAATGCCTTAACAATAAGCCGCAAATGCTTTGCAGAATTTTCTACCTCTTCGTCTTCGCTTTTCACTCCTTCGTCGGATGCCATTTTATTTAGGGCATCCAGGATGGTATCATCCACCTGAAACCCGGATTTATAATCATTAAAAGTTTTATACTTTTCTTTTAGCTGGTCTCTGTGTTCATCAAGGTAGTTCAGCACAAAACTGGTAAGTACCCCCGATCTTACCAGGCTGTTCGAATAGCTGTAATTTGCCGAGGTATCAACCGGAACAAAAATATCCGGCATAATTCCACCTCCACCATATACAGGGCGATGGTTCATACGGGTATAGAACTTTAACGAATCCGGAAAATGAATACTGTCAGCTGAAACAAGTTCTCCGTGTTTATATCGTTCAATCAAATCCTGCATATAATTATCCACACCATTTTTGTATGACTTTTGTATCAAACGACCGCTGGGTGTGTAATAGCGTGCAATTGTAAGTCTGATCATCGACTCATCAGGAAGGTAGAATGGTTTTTGGACCAGGCCTTTTCCAAAGGACCTTCGTCCCACAACCAATCCCCTGTCCCAGTCCTGTATCGCACCGGTAACAATTTCACTGGCAGAAGCAGATCCTTCATCTATCAGGATAACCATTCTTTCCTTTTTTAAACTTCCCCTGGATGAGGAAGAGAAATCCTGCCGGGGTATATGTGTTCCCTGTATGTAAACAATCAGTTTGTCTTTATCCAGAAACTCATCTGCCATGTGAATAGCCGCATCCAGCATTCCGCCTCCATTTCCCCTCAGGTCCAGGATAACATCCTTCATTCCCTCTTTGTTTAGTCTGGTAATGGCCTCATGAAATTCATTCATAGTAGTGGCCGAAAACCTGTTAAACCGAACATATCCGATTTGATCATCCACCATATAAGCAGCGTCCATACTAAAGATCGGGATTTTATCCCGGATGATTGTAAAATCCATCAGTTCATTCTTTCCTTTGCGAAGAACAGACACCTTTACACTGGTTCCTTTTTTCCCAAGTAAACGATCTCGGACACCGGTAGTGGTCATTTTTACTCCTGCTACGTTTTCATCGTTAATCTTAACAATCCTGTCCCCAGGCCGTAAACCCACTTTTTCAGATGGTCCGCCCGAAATAGGAGCAATAACAAGGATGGTGTCAAAAAGTATATTAAATTGTATTCCAATTCCCTCAAAATTACCCACCAGGGGTTCATTCATTTCTTTAACCTCCTCTTTTGTAATGTAAACCGAATGAGGATCAAGATCTTTCAATATGCTGACAATTGCATCCTCAACCAATTTATCCTGTTTAACGGAATCTACATAATAAGCATCCACAAGTTTAAGTACCCTGTCAATTTTCAGGGTTCCTTCAGAAGTGTACTGGGCTTTAACCAATGGTGTTATCAGCATTGAGAAAGCAAGAAAAAAAACAGAAAATCTATGCATAAAAATTATTTTAATTGTAATATACCGGTTTAAATAATCCGGGAACAGTTGACTATTCCCATTCAATGGTAGCAGGAGGTTTTGAGCTAATATCATAAACAACCCGGTTAATACCTTTCACTTTATTAATTATATCATTTGAAACACTAGCCAGAAATTCATAAGGAAGATGAGACCAGTCGGCAGTCATTCCGTCTGTAGAAGTAACGGCCCTTAAAACAACGGCATTCTCATAGGTTCTTTCATCTCCCATCACACCCACTGACTGAATGGGCAATAAAATTACGGCAGCCTGCCAAACCTTATCATAAAGACCCTGACTTTTCAGGGAACCTATGAAAATATCATCTGCATCCTGCAATATAGCAA
This sequence comes from Bacteroidales bacterium, assembly GCA_024763075.1. Lineage (GTDB taxonomy): Bacteria > Bacteroidota > Bacteroidia > Bacteroidales > VadinHA17 > JANTGF01. The sequence continues at coordinate 24,081 of JANTGF010000049.1, forward strand.
GCTTCTCGCGTGTTATATCTCCCAGTATCCTGATAGCCAGGCCAGGGCCGGGAAAAGGATGGCGGCCTATAAGATCCCGGCTCATATTCATCGCCTTACCCACTCTCCGTACTTCATCCTTGAACAGCAGTTTTAAAGGTTCTATAACTTTAAGCTTCATAAAATCAGGCAAGCCTCCCACGTTATGATGAGATTTAATGGTTGCCGATGGTCCATTCACTGAAACAGATTCAATCACATCAGGATATATGGTCCCCTGACCCAACCATTTCACACCTTCTATCTTATGTGCTTCCTCGTCAAAAACATCAATAAAGACCCTGCCAATTATTTTTCTTTTTTTCTCCGGATCAGCTTCTCCTTCCAGTGCGTCCAGAAACCTGTCTTTTGCATCCACTCCTATCACATTTATCCCAAGAAACCTGTAAGTATCAAGTACCTGCTCATATTCGCCTTTTCTCAGCAGGCCATTATCAACAAAAATAGAAGTAAGATTGTTTCCTATGGCTTTTGTTAATAACATTGCTGCAACTGATGAATCAACGCCACCTGATAAGCCCAGGATCACTTTATCATTTCCTATTTTTGTTTTCAGTTCTGCAACCATACTTTCCACAAATGAATCCGGAGTCCAATCCTGGCTACAACCACAAATACCTGTCACAAAATTTTCCAGAATTTCCTTCCCTTGTTCGGTATGGTAAACTTCAGGGTGGAATTGAATTCCATAGGAGATCTCATCCTTAATTTTAAATGCACCCACTTTAACATCCGCCGTACTACCAATAATTTCAAAATCTTCCGGCAAACGGGCAATGGTATCACCATGAGACATCCATACCTGTGATTCTATATTAATTCCCCGGAATAAAGGACTTTGTTTATCCACAAATTTCAACCGGGCCCTTCCATACTCTCTTGTTTTAGAGGGAAGCACTTCTCCTCCGTAATGCTGAGCAAGATGCTGAGCTCCATAACAAACTCCCAGCAAAGGCAGATCTCCCTTAATTCCCTTCAGGTCGGGAATCGGAGCTCCCTCATCTCTTACAGAATATGGACTTCCGGAAAGAATTACTCCTTTCACCTTCTCATCAGGCTCTGGGAAATGATTATAAGGATGTATTTCACAATACACATTGAGTTCACGAACCCGTCTTGCAATCAACTGGGTATATTGAGAGCCAAAGTCCAGTATTAAAATTTTCTCCTTCACAAAACTGTTTTTTTAAGTGAGGGCAAAAGTAAGGAAATAAATGTTCTGTAGCAAAGGGATTTAAAACTTCTGTTTCTACAAAAAAACCTGAGCCACTTAACATTCAAAATTGCCCTGAATATTCGAGAAACGAATACCAGGTAAGCGTAAACCCTGCTTTAATAAAAAGCCCTGGTTTACCGGGGATAATTTCAATTATCTCTTTTTAAATAATGATTTCACCGCATCTTTCCTGACGGTAAATCCCATCATTTTCAGTTTAACATAATCTTCCGAGAAAAAATAGTATCCAAACTTCTTATCCTCCTGCCCAACATTTCTTGATCCCGAACTGGAATCTTTAATCAGATACCATATTTTACCATCTTTTTCATAATAGCCCACCAGGTGCATTCCGTGATCATCAGTTGTGCTATGATTGGAAAAACGAAACTGACGGGCATCCTCATCAATGTATTCTGAGGGAATATCAAAGGTAGGAACCAATGCAACATTAGTTTCCCTGCTAAAACCTGCTTCAGAAACATCCCCGCCAATGCTAACCGTATATCCGTCTTTTACCGCCTTTTTCAAAGCTTCCATAAAATCATCCAAAGGAACATTGTAATAACCCTTACTGTGCCACCAGTTATCCGGCACCTTATATTCAACATTTTTCCAGTAAGGTTCCTGTTTATAAGACAATATTTCAACGTAATCATCCGGATTAATTTTCAGAACATTCTGCTGAAAGTCTTTTGGTGTAATTTCTTTATCATTCCAAACGAATTCTTCAGGAGGAGTACCCATATAATGATTCATGATGGACTTAACTGTGTTGAGACTTTCCTCTTCATTCCAGGCATTGGATATTTTCAGGGATTGCAGATAAGTATTCATTTCCCTGAACATATCATTGTGGTCATGATATTTACGACCATCAATCAGTCCATTATAAACATCCCAGGGAACGAGGCCATGCTCTTTCATAATACGGGCCACTGCATTTCCCTCAGAGCCCTCAGCAAAATTAGAATCTCCTCTCCTCTGAATAAATCTTCTGGCCTTTTCTACATACTCCCAATAGACAATATACATTTCTGAGAGTTTTATCTCTTGTCCGGTTGTTCGCTGAACTTCAGACTCATACATTGAAATTGTAGAGAAACACCAGCAGGTTCCCGTGCTCCCCTGGGAAATTGGAGGTGTATGCCAGTACGATTTATACAAAGCCGGATCATTGGGTAAGTCCATTCCCGACTGATCCATAAAGAACCTTTTATCCATATCTCTCTTATGCATTTCCTTCTTAACATTCAGGATATCCTTCATTATAAAATTCTGGTAAAAACCCGGTTTGAATTCTTTAAAAACCGATTTATCCTTTTTCTGAGAGAATGCCGTTACTGAAAGTAAGGCCATAAACAATAAGCCATATTTTTTCATGGTAATAGTTTTAAAGAGTTTGTAATTCAAAAATGAAAAATAAAATTACTACTTATTTATTTAATAAAGCGCATGTTTTTAAACATGTCGAAAAAACAGAAATTAACCGTTTAATCCAGCCCCTTTTCATTCCATTGGAAATGACCAGAAACTATATCTTAAAGACTTTCCCTTCCTCTGCCAGTTCCGTATTCTGGAATACCTCCCTGGCTTCATTCAATAAAGAAGAAAGGTCTTTATACCGGGCTGAAAAATGGCCAAGAACCAGGTTTCGTACCTTTGCTTCTTTGGCAATCTCGGCTGCCTGCCTGGCCGTAGAATGAAAAGTTTCCCTGGCTCGTTGAGCTTCAGATTCCATGAAAGTTGCTTCATGAAACAAAAGATCAATGCCTTTAATTTTGCTGACCATTCCCCTGTTAAAAAGTGTATCGGTACAATAGGCAAATGACTTCTGGGCAGGAGGATCTTCCGTAAGCTCATTATTTGGAATAGTTTGTCCCTCACCGGTAATAAAATCAGCTCCTTCCTTGATATTTTTTCTGTTTTCAATGGGAATGTTATACCGTTCCAGCATTTCTTTTTTCAGCTTTCTGGGTTTACTTTTTTCCCTGACCAAAAACCCACAGGTAGGAATACGGTGTTTTAGTGGAAAACACTCTATCTCAACATGCTTGTCTTCGTATATCTTACTTGAAGATTTACAGTTAAGATGATGAAATATCAGCGGATAAGTAAGCCGGATATCAAAAAGTTGAAAATGGGTAAGGATTATATTCTCGAGTTCTGAAGTACCGTAAAGATGTAATTCATGTTCGCGGCCCATTAAGTTAAAAGAAGAAAGCAGTCCAAACAAGCCAAAGGTATGGTCCCCATGTGCATGGCTGATAAAGATATGATTCAGCCGACCCATTTTAAAGTGATATTTACGAAGCAATAGCTGAGTCCCCTCACCGCAATCCAATAAAAAAATCCGCTCATGCACCTTAAGCACATAAGCGGACGGATAGCGTTTTGAAGTTGGCAAAGCCGAACTCGTACCCAATACTGTAAAAGAAAAAGACACTTTACTACTTGTCTTTCTCAACAGACTGGATCAATTCTTCTGCTTCGTCAACCGATTCGGTAATATTCAATACGGTATCTAACTGGGAAATTGTGATTAAACGTTCAACCGCTTCACTCAAACCTGAAAGGACAAATGTTCCGTTAGAATTCTTGCAAAGTCTGTTTGCAACCAGGATTGCACTCAGTCCGCTTGAATCACAATATTTACATTTATCCAGATCCAGAATAATGTTTTTTTCACCATTCCCGGAAATAAGTACCAACTCTGACTTCAGGTTTGGAGCAATATGGGTATCCAGTTTCTCTTCCAGTACCTGAATCAGCGTATAACCGTCTTGTTTTGATATGTTAAATTCCATAGTTAAAAAAATTGACCTATAAAGATAACTATTTTTTCTTTTTATTATCTGTTTTCTTCTCGTTTTCTTCCATTTCGGTTTTTAAAGCAGCTAAATTACTGATATCACCTAATGTGGTTTTTTCAAGATTTGCTTTAAGTTTACGTGTTTCCTTTTGTGCATGGTCACGTTCAGATTTTTTACCTTTTCTTTGTTCAGACCTTTTATCATCCTGATAAACACGTGTGTGTGAAACAACTATTCTTTTTGCACCTTTATTGAATTCAAGTACCTTGAATGGAAGTTTCTCATCAACCTTGATTTTTGATCCGTCTTCCTTAATCAGATGTTTGGGGCCTACGAAACCTTCAACACCATAAGGAAGATTCACAATTGCACCTTTATCAAAAACATCTGTAACCGTTCCTTCATGCACTGAATCAATGGTAAAAACAGTCTCAAAAACATCCCATGGATTTTCTTCCAGTTGTTTGTGTCCCAGGCTCAATCTTCTGTTTTCCTTATCAATTTCAAGAACAACCACATCAATCTCAGCACCTATTGAAGTAAATTCAGCAGGATGTTTTACTTTCTTGGTCCATGAAAGATCAGAAATATGAATCAAACCATCCACTCCTTCTTCAATCTCCACAAAAATACCAAAATTAGTGAAATTTCTAACCAATGCAGTATGTTTTGTACCAATCGGATATTTTTCCTCAATTTTCTCCCATGGATCCGGCTTCATTTGTTTGATGCCCAGGGACATTTTTCTTTCGTCCCGGTCTAAGGTAAGAATTACAGCCTCAATTTCATCACCCACTTTAAGGAAATCCTGAGCACTCCTCAGATGTTGCGACCAGGACATCTCTGAAACATGAATAAGACCTTCCACTCCGGGGGCAATTTCAATAAAAGCACCATAATCAGCTATCACAACAACTTTCCCCTTCACTTTGTCACCAATTTTAAGGTCTTTGTCAAGTGAATCCCATGGATGTGGTGTAAGTTGCTTCAGGCCCAGTGCAATACGCTTTTTCTCATCATCAAAATCAAGGATAACCACATTCAGTTTCTGATCCAGCTCCACGATTTCTTCAGGATGATTTACACGACCCCAGGAAAGATCTGTAATGTGAATCAATCCATCCACACCTCCCAGGTCAATAAATACACCATAGGAAGTAATATTTTTAACAGTACCCTCAAGTACCTGTCCTTTTTCAAGTTTACTGATAATTTCAGCCTTCTGTAATTCCAGCTCGGCTTCAATCAGTGCTTTGTGCGAGACTACAACATTTTTATATTCATTATTGATCTTAACCACTCTGAATTCCATGGTCTTGCCAACAAATATGTCATAGTCACGAATGGGTTTTACATCGATCTGGGATCCCGGGAGGAAAGCTTCAATCCCAAAAACATCAACGATCATACCACCTTTTGTACGACATTTAATAAAGCCGTTGATAATTTCATTTTTCTCAAGTGCCTCATTCACGCGATCCCAGGATCTGAGTGAACGTGCTTTCTTATGAGAAAGAATTAACTGTCCGTTTTTATCCTCCTGGCTTTCAACATATACCTCAACCTTGTCGCCCACTTTCAGGTCAGGATTATACCTGAACTCGTTTAAACTGACAATGCCTTCGGATTTGTAACCAATGTTGATCACAACTTCGCGACTGTTCATACTGATTACAGTACCGTCAATCACTTCATGTACTGCAATCTTGGAGAGTGTATTTCCATAAATTTCTTCATATTCCGATCTCTTCTCACTTGAATATGAATCCTCATCCTTTTCAAATTCGTCCCAGTTAAACTCTTCTTCAACGGCAGTAGTTTCTGTTTCTTCCGTTCCTTCCTCTTTTGTTTCCTTCGACTCAGTTTTTTCAGTAACAACCTCATTATCTACTGGTTGTTCTTCTTTCACTTCAGCTTTAATTTCTTCTTTCACTTCAGCTACAACTTCTTCTTTTTTCCCGACTGCAGTTTCTTCAGAAATTTTTTCATCCTCCTTTTTCTCTGCATCTTTTGTTTTAATTTCGTCCTTCACCTCTGGTTCAGTAATTTCCTCTGCCGGCTCTTCCGTTTTAACAGCTACCGGCTCTTGTTTTTGTTCTTCCTGAATTTCTTCAGTTTTTGTTTCTTCCACCTGATCCTTCACCTCTGTCACCTCTTCTGCTTCAGGCTTTTTTGCTTTTTCGGTCATGTGTAATCTTTTTAAATTAATAAGTTAGACAATATATTATTTGATTTCAGGGTGCAAAAGTAATCTTTTTTTTTAAGATGTAATGAGATTTCTTCAAAAAGATTGATAACATCCTAAAAATCAATTGAAAAAATGTGTCCATTCCAAAGATTATACCTTCTGTAATTAAACCCAATGGGAAGATACAGGACTTGTAAGTCTAATTATGGTACCGCGAATCATAAAAAGGCTTATATTTGTGTCCATAAATTCACAACAAATTAAAAACTAAAAATAAATTTATGAAAATATCAGTTGTCGGTACCGGATATGTTGGACTGGTTACAGGAACATGTTTCTCAGAGACAGGCGTTGAAGTAACCTGTGTTGATATTGACGAAAAGAAAGTTGAAAACCTGAAAAAAGGCATTGTACCTATTTATGAACCCGGACTGGAACCTCTGTTGCTTCGCAATATGGAAATGGGTCGATTACAATTTTCAACAAGCATCAAGGAGAGTCTTCCTGAAACGGAAGTTGTTTTTATTGCAGTAGGCACCCCCCCGGATGAAGACGGCAGTGCAGATTTACAGCACGTTCTGGCGGTTGCACGTGAAGTTGGCCGTCACATGGATCATTATCTGCTTATTGCCACAAAAAGTACGGTTCCGGTTGGTACTGCTGAGAAAGTCAGGGCTGCAGTTAAAGAAGAACTGAGCAAAAGAAATATGGACATTGATTTTGACATTGCTTCCAA